>JBHEKU010000109.1:0-63367 GCA_041859205.1 Ignavibacteria bacterium
AAAGTTATTTCTGTTTAATAATAATTATGACTTAAAAATCCGGATTAATTTTAAGAAATTAGCTATAATACAGGTTTAAAAAAATATCATTAATTTTAATCCAAATCTAACTCCAAATTTAACTTAATAACAGATGAAAAAAGGCGATGAACTCGTGCTTGATGTTCTGGAACTGAACTCAGAAGGTAAAGGTGTCTGCAAGACCGATGAGGGCTTTGTGATTTTTACGGATAAAGTCCTGCCCGGCGATACTGTGCGAATCCAATTAAAGAAAAAAAAATCTAACTACGGTGAGGGAAGGCTGCTTGAAGTGGTGAAGCCCTCTCAGTACAGAATAAACCCGCCCTGCAATTACTTTGGCACTTGCGGCGGCTGTAAAATTCAGAATTATGTTTATGAGAAACAGCTTGATTTTAAAACAGAAGCGGTGCGGAACGCTTTTAAAAGAATTGGCGGATTTGAAAATCTTGAAATCCCTCCGGCTCTTCCCAGCAATGATATTTTCTACTATAGGAATAAAATGGAGTTCTCTTTTTCAGATGACAGATGGCTGACTAAGGAAGATGTTGAGAACGGAGTGCCGAAAGATTTCGCGTTGGGATTACACGTCCCGAGATTTCATTCTAAAATAGTCGATGTGCACAAATGCTGGCTGCAATCGGATGCATCGAACAGAATTTTAAACTACACGCGCGATTTTTTCAAAAGCAGAGGAGTAAGCGTTTATACAATAAATACTCATTCAGGATTTTTACGCTTTCTCATTGTGCGCGAATGTAAGAATACAAAGGACTTAATGGTCTCGCTTATAACATACGACTACGACGAAGATTTGATAAATGAATATTCGGAAGGGCTGAAACAGGCTGCTCCCGAAGTTACAACATTCATTAACGCTATCTCAAATAAAAAAGCACAGGTTGCATTCGGTGATGAAGAGAAAGTAATTTTTGGCAAGGGATATATAGAGGAAGAATTGAATAAGGATAATGGAATGAAATTCAAATTTAAAATTTCTCCTAACTCCTTCTTCCAGACAAATACGAAGCAGGGAGAACGATTATACAATATTGCAGCTAAAGCAGGCGACTTTAAAAAAACGGATAAAGTTTTAGATTTATACTGCGGTACTGGTTCAATCTCTATTTTCGTTTCAGATGAAGTTGCGGAAGTAAAAGGTGTTGAGCTTGTTGAAGACTCAATCAAAAATGCCTTCCAGAATAAAGAGCTGAATAATATTTCCAATGTAGATTTTGAGCTCGGCGATATAAAAGATTTTCTGCTTTCAAAAGACGTTCAGGAGCTTCATAAGTATAATAAAGTAATTCTTGACCCGCCGAGAGCAGGGCTTCATCCAAAGATATGTGAGATACTAGCCGAAACCGATTTTGAAAAAATTGTTTACGTAAGCTGTAATCCCGTTACGCAGGCGCGCGACCTGCAGATAATCTGCGGCAAAGGAAAATATAAAATTAATACCGTTCAGCCCGTTGATATGTTCCCTCATACGTATCATATAGAGAATGTGGTGGACTTGGTGAGAAGTTCAATTCAATTATAAAATCATCTATATGGAAAAAAAGATTTTAATTTCATTATTTTTTGTATTAGTGGTCGCAAACACTTCTTTTGGAAAAATCTGTACATTTGGATCTGATGTACCTGAAATATTTATTTCAGGTAAGTACGATGAGAATAAAAAAGTAATTATGGATTATCTTTACATCAAAACTTTCATAAAGGATACTTTAATAAATAATATTGAATTTAAAAAATTTCAATGGGATAAGTTTAAAAATTATAGAGAAGCTCACCAAATACATTACGAATTTCAACGATTTACAGATGAGGAATTTATTTTGTTAGACGGAAAATTGAAGATTGTACATAAATTAAAACCAAAACCGGAAACACAAACAGGAATATTATACGGGACAGAAACAGAAATAACTTATAAATCAGGAAAGGATGCGCTATCTGAAAAATTTTCACTTGCAGATAATGAAGTATTTATTCTTTTAAACATAAAAGATAAAAAATTTGGTGGAGGTATGAACGGGATTGAATTTAAACAAATACTTGCAGGAGGTGCTTTTGAGATTGCAGCTAAAATACTAACGAAAAAGGATTCTGCAGAAACTGATTACAATATTCAGCCTGGTGATGAGCTTCAGTTTGTGTACATAGTTGAACGTGTAGGTTTTTCAAGTGAAGGAACTTTGGGTAAAGATAACTCCTTTAAGACCGAAGAAAAAAAACTGTCTTCGCGCGAGGAAGTAATCACAATGAAATGTACAAATGTTAACAATGAGAACGGTAAAAAGAATCTTCATTTTAATATAAGTAAATTTTCCTCGGAGAAGAATACTACGAAGGAATCTTCTTCCATGATTAAAATTGATGAGGAAGGGAATGTTTCTATGGATGATCAAGTGATTGCAAAAGAGCAGACCTTCAAATTGGATTTTAAAATTGAAACTTTTGATGGTTCACAACTTCCGGAAGAATATAGAACGGATGCAGGGAGTACAAGCTACTTTAGTTTTACAGGTATTACTAACGATACTTTAAGCAGTAAAGCTTTTCCCAAAGCTTTATATATAAATTCAATAAACTATTACACGGCATATTATCTGTGTTATTTTCCTATGTTCGTTGCCGAGTATCCGGGAACGAAAGCTGAAATTTTATATGTAAAATTAAACAATAAAGAGTACGGGAATAAAAGATGAATAACAATAATAAATCTCTATGAATATAAAACCACCTACTCCTACTGAAAAAATATATTTAGAAAAAAATACTTTTGCGAAAATTTTATTTGTTATAGGTGCGCTGTGTTTTATTTGCTCTCCTATACTTGCGCTTACCTATGAAGGATTTCTTTCCGGAAATGTAGAAGAAGTTAAATTCAATCTTATCCCCGATGCGCAGACATTGTGGGTTGCCAGCGCTGCATTCGGAATAGCAGGCGGAGCTTTAATAAATTATAAAAAATTCCTTGCTTCAATTCCTGCCGGACTTGCCGCAAGTCTGTTCATGACTGATTTTACTTTATTCTACATTTCCTTCCGGAAATCTATTTTAAATTATGAACTCTTTATCCCTTATTTACTTGGATTTCTTCTAGGTGCGGGAGTGTATAAGGTTCTTTACAAGCTTATCTATGAAAAGAAGGACGATGAAATTTTAAAAAGCAGAGTTAATACGGAATTAAAAAATTAATACCCGTGTTGAAATTTATAGCCCCGCTAACTAAACTCAAAATTAGGTTGTAAATGAAAAAAATTATATCAAAGCCCGGAAAGAGCAAGCAGGAATTACTAGAGTCACTCGAAAAATTAAAAGAAAAATTTAAACACGAAATATCAGGTAACGATGTTGAGGTAACGAAAATCACGGACGGATATAAAGTCCATGCTGAAAAAAGATTCATTGTTAAATTTCATGTAGATGCAGAAATAATTGCACGCGACGGCGAGTACAAGCTTTCATGGGAAACAAACGCTCCGCAGGGCAAGGTAGAAGATGCGATGAAGAAAATTGAGCAGACGCTGCAAGCGAATTAATTTTCCCTATACCTACTAATAGGGAAGATTTTATTTATCTTGATAAAAGTTCTTTCTATATTGAAGATGTGTTAAGCACTTGACGGGGGCGCCCTCCGTCCCGATTTCATCGGGACACGTCCAAAGCGAAGAATTGAAAATTTCAATTCTTCGCTTTGAACGTACGAACCTCCGGTTCGTGGAGGGCGCCCCGGTGGATTAGTATGAATTCAGCTTTACATAATAATCCGTCAAAAATTCATCAAGATTGAAAAAATTTTGAAAGTGATATTTTTTCGATGCAGCAGAGAGAATGTGACAATTTTGCTACTTTGAAATTATTTTTATAAATAAAATCCGACATGAAAGATTATCAATGTCGGATTTTTAAAGAAGCCGGTACCGAAGGTTCGCCTTGGCGAATTGTTTTTACAACACTGAATTTTCAAAATCCGTCAAAAACCCGTCAAGATGGAAAAAATTTTGAAGAAAAAAAGTTCTCCGTTGAGGATTTAAAATAAAATGTGACTATTTTGCGACTTTGGAAAGTTATTATATGAAAAAAGACCCGACTTTTATCAGTGACGTCATAAAAAATCATATAAATCTGTGTTCAAAATCCGTCAAAACCCGTCATTGTATGAAAATGTATAACTAAAATGTGACAATAATGTAACTATACTTAGTTTCAGTAATGCTGCGTTAACCACACCCTTTAGGGTGGGGCTATGCGAATATCGAAAAAGCCCTTCAGGGCAAAAGATTTAACCCTAAAGGGTATTTTTGGATTTTTTGTTGACCCCATCCTAAAGGATGGGGTTACTGTTATTTTCAACAAGATGTGCGTAATGTTATTTTAAACATGGGATAATAAAAATTTGTCACAGATGAATTTTTAAAATACCTGACATTGTTTTTACAACACTGAATTTTCAAAATCCGTCAAAAATTCATCAAGATGGAAAAATTTTGAAGTGATTTATTTAGAGTGTAAAGCCAAATCCGGCTTTTATATGTGACATCATAAAAAATCATAAGAATCTGTGTTCATAATCCGTCAAAAATTCGACGAACAAAAAAAAATTATGGAATGCTGGAAGCCGGTAAAAGAGAAAAAAAAGTAAGAAATTTAAGAGTCTTTAGAAAAATTCACAGAGTGACTGGTATATCATTACTTGCTTTCTTTCTGATTGTCGCTATTACCGGTTTAACACTCGGTTGGAAAAAACATAGCGGTGGTGTAATTCTGCCAAAATCATATAAAGGGACTTCAACTGATTTGAAGGACTGGCTGCCGTTTGACAGTCTTCATAAAAATGCGTGCAAAATTTTCCGTGATTCTATTTCAAGTACACTTCCTTTAGATCTTGAAAGAATAGATGCGCGGGTGGATAAAGGGATGGTAAAGTTTGTTTTCAGTGAAGGATTCTGGGAAATTCAGCTCGATTGCGCTACAGGGAAACTTCTCAGTATTGAAAGAAGACGCTCTGATTTTATTGAAAACATTCATGACGGCTCCATACTCGATTATCTTTTTAACACAAAAGGTGGGCAGCTAAAAGTAGTTTATACCTCTGTAATGGGGCTTTCTCTTCTTACTTTTGTTTTCACGGGATTTTGGCTGTGGTTAGGACCGAAAAGATTAAGACGCATAGAAAATAAAACTGAAAGTAATTTTAAAAAGGAAAATGTTACAAAAATGTGACACTGTGCAATTATCTTCTACGCGAATTTTGAATTTCTTGCAATGACAATTTAATATTGAACAAAACTCAAAATCCGGCGTTATATAAAAAAGGATAATTTTTAATTTTTAAGTAGACTCCAGAGATATGAAAAAATTCTATTCAGTTTTAATCGTTTTAACCCTATTCTCCCTTTCCCTTCAGGCGCAAATTAAGCCGTCAAAAGTCAGTATTGAGGATTATGAAAAATTGATTGGCGAAGTAAAAGAGCACAGAAAGACAAGATTATTAAATCTGGATGAATTTAATGCAGAAGCTAAAAAAGAGGGAGTAATAATTCTGGATGCCCGCTCCGATGCTATGTATAATGCAAAGCATATTAAAGGGGCGATTCATATTAATTTTTCTGATTTCAATCAGGAAGCCCTTGCCAATTTAATTCCTTCTTACGATACAAAGATTCTCATTTACTGCAATAATAATTTTGATGACGATAGAAAATTCTTCCCGACTAAAATGGTAATGCCGGAAGTTTTGAATTTGCAGAATATGCAGTTGCAACAAAAGAACGGGTTATCAGAAACTGTAAATATTGTTGACGCTACAAAAGAAAACGTTGTAAAGCCCGGAGTTGAAACGATTGCTCTTAAACCAATCACGCTGGCTTTAAATATCCCGACTTATATCAATTTATATGGTTACGGGTATAGAAATGTGTATGAATTATCGGAATTTATTAGCATTTATGACCCAAGGCTTGAGTTTGAGGGTACAGCCGTTTCAAAATAAAATAATCAATAACAATAGTTTAAGATAAAAGTAGAATTATAAGACAAAAAGCAGTTGAAATTTTACACTAAATTGTCTATTTTTGTAGACACCTTGTAGGGTGGTGAAACTGGCAGACACACCGTCCGGTCTCGGCGGCGGAGGTTCTAGGAAAAATTTTCATCCTACGGGAAGAGGGCTAACTACTCCATGAAGGTTCAAGTCCTTCCCCTACAGCTCTGTTAAAAAGTTCACAGAAAGAATTCATCTAAAGAGTTCAAACAAAAAAGGCTCAGATTTCTCTGAGCCTTTTTGCTTTTATATCTATTCGTTTGAATTACTTAACGTGTGCTTTAAGATTTGCTCTCGCAGCCGCCAGTCTTGCAATCGGCACTCTGAACGGTGAGCAGCTTACGTAATCAAGTCCGAGACTGTGGCAGAATTCAACCGAGGCAGGCTCTCCGCCATGCTCTCCGCAAATTCCGATTTTCAGGTCGGGCTTTACTTCTCTTCCTTTTCTTACTGCGAATTCCATCAGCACTCCAACGCCGTCAATATCAATTGATTCAAACGGGTCGCTCTTGATAATTCCCGACTCAACATAATAAGGCAGGAATGAACCAGCATCATCTCTTGAAAGTCCGAATGTCATTTGTGTTAAATCGTTCGTTCCGAATGAGAAGAACTCGGCAGATTGCGCAATCTTTCCTGCGGCAAGTGCTGCTCTCGGAATTTCAATCATCGTACCGACTTTATAATTTATCTTTACGCCTTTCTCTGCCATTACTTGCTCTGCAACTCTGCGAATAACTTCTTCCTGAGATTTGAATTCATTTTCATGACCGATAAGCGGCACCATAATTTCCGGCACAACTTTCAATCCTTCTTTATGTACAACAACGGCTGCTTCAAAAATTGCTCTCGTCTGCATTTCAGTTATTTCAGGATATGAAATTCCAAGTCTGCATCCTCTGTGACCAAGCATAGGATTGAATTCAGATAGCGAGTCAATCTTATATTTAATTTCATCTACGTGCGTTCCAATCATAACTGCAAGCTTACGGATTTCAATTTCCGTATGCGGCAGGAATTCATGAAGCGGCGGATCGAGCAGGCGAATTGTTACCGGCCTTTGCTTCATCACTCTGAAAATTTCAACGAAGTCTAATCTTTGATATGGTAATAATTTATCTAATGCTTTTCTTCTACCTTCTTCTCGGTAAGCGAGAATCATTTCACGTACGGCATCGATTCTGTCGCCGCCAAAGAACATGTGTTCAGTACGGCAAAGTCCGATACCTTCCGCTCCGAATGCAACTGCATTTTCGGATTGGTCAGGCTGGTCTGCATTTGTTCTTACTTCCATTTCTCTGTTCTTATCTACCCATCCCATAAACTTGTCATAGTAACGGTATATTCTTGACTCGGCAGGTTTCATGGTTTTATCAATCAATACCTGTAGCACTTCCGATGGTTTTGTTTCAAGCATTCCGATTATAACTTCACCTGTTGAACCGTCAATAGAAATATAATCACCTTCTCTTACTTCCATCGTCTTTCCTTTTACTCTGGCAGTCTTAAGAAGATAATCGATATCCAGATTTCCTGCACCGGCAACGCAGACTTTTCCCATTTGTCTTGCAACAAGCGCAGCGTGAGATGTCATTCCGCCTTTAGATGTCAAAATACCTTCAGAGGCATTCATACCTCTGATATCTTCAGGTGATGTTTCTATTCTTACAAGAATAACTTTTTCACCGCGGGCTTTTGCGTTAACAGCATCGTATGAATTAAAATATACTTTACCGCTTGCTGCGCCGGGACCTGCATTCAAGCCTTTTGTTAAAAGCTTACCGCTTCTTATTGCAAGTTCTTTTTCTTTTAAATCAAATATTGGTCTGAGCAGCTGATTCAATTGCATCGGCTCGACTCTCATAATTGCTTCTTTTGTATTGATGAGCTTTTCGCGAACCATATCTACTGCAATTTTAATCGCGGCAAGTCCTGTACGTTTACCGGCTCTGCACTGAAGCATATAAAGAACTTCTTCCTGAATGGTAAACTCTATGTCCATCATATCATGGTAATGCTGCTCTAATGATTTTCTTACTTTTTCAAGCTGGTCATATACTTTTTTGTTCTCTTTCTTTAAGTCAACAATTGGAAGCGGAGTTCTTATACCTGCAACAACATCTTCACCTTGCGCATTCATAAGGAACTCACCATAGAATTCATTATCACCTGTGGAAGGATTACGTGTGAAGGCAACGCCTGTGCCTGATGTATTACCCATGTTACCGAACACCATAGCCTGAACGTTAACGGCAGTTCCCCACTCAACAGGAATTTTATTCAGCTTTCTGTAAACAATAGCTCTGTCGTTCATCCAAGATCTGAACACTGCGCCGACTGCTCCCCACAATTGTTCCATAGGGTCATCCGGGAAATCTTCACCGGTTCCTTTTTTGATAGCAGCTTTAAACTCAATTGCTAAGTCACGTAAATCGTCAGCAGTGAAATCTAAATCGTTTGTAATGCCTTTATTTTTTTTCTTATGTTCTATTATTTCTTCGAATGGATCTATCTGGTGCTTATTGGTAGGTTTTAAATCAAGTACAACGTCTCCGTACATTTGTACAAATCTTCTGTATGAGTCGTAAACAAATCTTGGATTATTTGTTTTCTTTATTAATCCTGCAACGGTCTTATCGTTCAATCCTAAATTCAAAATCGTATCCATCATTCCCGGCATGGAAGCGCGAGCGCCTGAACGGACTGAAACAAGCAGAGGATTTTTTACGTCTCCGAATTTACATCCCATCACTTTCTCTGTTTTTCTCAGTGAATCCAGCACCTGTGATTTTAACTCAGGCGGAAATTTCTTTTTATGTGCATAATAATATGTGCAGACTTCAGTAGTGATTGTGAATCCCGCAGGTACAGGTAACTTTATGTTAACCATTTCTGCAAGATTGGCTCCCTTGCCCCCAAGGAGTTCTTTCATTTTCGCGTCGCCTTCGGCTTTGCCCCCGCCAAAGAAGTAAACGTATTTTTGCGGCATAATATATTGGTTTAGTGTTGTTGGATTTCTCTTAAACTTTAAAGAACGAAATGTATCGGAGCAGTAATTATATTAACCTAATAACCATTTATTGAGAACTTTTCTCTGTTCATCGGTCATGTTTTCCATTTCGGAAATTTCATATTTCGGTATTGCAGGTGTAAGCTTTATAAAAAATTCTTTTATAAATCCTTTTCTGTTTATCAGAACTTTTACTTCATCATCGTGTTTATTTTCTTTCAGAATTTTCTCATAATCTTTTTCAATTCGTATATCATTGATAGCAATTATTTCATCACCGGTATTTAAGCAGCCTGTATATCCGCATCCGCCGGCATAAACTTTTGTAATAAGGACTTTGCCGTTTGCCTGGCTTGTTTCAATATCAAAGGTAACTAAATCTTCGTTTACATTCTTGGCCTCGAGTCCGGCTTTTTTGAAATAATCGAAAAGAGGAAGCTCATCGAGTCCCATTAAATATTTATTCCAGAAGTCAGTTAAATCTTTTCCTGCAAGCGATTCACAGATTTCTTTTACTCTTTCATTGGTAAATCCTTTCTTCGGATTCTTTTTATAGTCTTCCCATAAAGCCTTAAGTGCATCGTCTAAAGATTTTTCGCAGTTTGTTGAAGTTATAATTTCTAAATTAAGCATCAGTGCAACCAAAGCGCCTTTAGTGTAATAAGATACCTGTGAGTTTTTTGAGTTTTCATCCTGTCGGTAAAACTTTATCCATGTATCGTAGCTGGATTCAAACAAGCTCTGATTGAATCTTCCCTGGAATCTCATTATATCATTTACTTCTTTTTCTATGAACTGATAATATTCTTTGTTATCCAGCACTCCACATCGTCTGATAAAAATATTATCATAAATGCTTGTCCATCCCTCTGCAACCCAAAGTCCTGTTGTATGATTTTCGTTGTCGTAATCAAACGGACCAAGTTCAGCCGGTCTTATTCTTTTTACATTCCATAGATGGAAGAACTCATGTGAGACCAATCCCAGAAACTGCTTATATAATTTTACATCGGTAAATGCCCAGCGCGGGAATTGTACTGCGAATGAATTCAAATGCTCAAGTCCGCCGCCGCCTTTCTCTACTAAGTGACATATGTATGTGTAATGCTTATATGGAATATCTCCGAAGAAATTTATTTGTGCTTCTGCAATTTTTTTAAAATCCTTTATAAGCGTTTCATCGTCATAATTTGCTCTGCCTGTTAAAGCGATGTAATGCTTTATGTTCCGAATTTCAAATTCTAATACTTTCTGATTACCAATTTCTATAGGAGAATCTGCCAGCACATCATAATTTTCTGCTTCGTATAAGTTGTCGCCAATTTTTTCTAATCCCGTTGAAATTGTTTTCCAGTTTGCATGCGGATTTATTTTAACGGAGCACTTCTCGTTTTCCATTCCTTTTGCCGACATGAAAACATTGGAGCAGTTTATAAATGCATGTTCATCGGTTATCTCGCTCGTTCGAACGGTAAGCTCGTTGCAATAAACTTTGTATTTTACCGTGAAAGAACTTTCACCCTTTGTGTTTACTTCCCAATGGTTCTTTCGTGTTTTATGAATGTCTAATTTTTTTCCTGCTGATGAGAATGCTTCCGTATTCTGAACCTGACGCGCAAATTCACGAATCATGTAAGAGCCGGGAGTCCACACCGGAAGGAATAAAGTAACATTATTTGAATTACCTTTTTGGGACTTAATATTATTAAATTGAATTTCAATCTCGCAGTAATGTGATGCCGGGTTGGCGAACGAGATTGCGTAGTTGATAGCGTGTGACAAGTGGCTAAATTTGAGTTATACTAAAGTGGTGCTATGTATTTTATATATCTAAAAAATTCTGTTCTTCTTCTTTGAAAATATCCAGAGCTTCCTTGCTTGTTTTTGCTTCTGCAAGTCTTCTTCTGAAATCATCTTTGTTCATTAATCTTGAAATTCTGCTTAGCAGCTTTATATGCGCATTAAGAAGGTTTTCCTTTCCTACTAAAAGAAAAATAAATCTTACGGGTTCTAAATCAATCGATTCAAAATCAATCGGTGTCTTCAGCACTGCAAAAGCTGCAGTGATATCAGTAATTGCATCTGTCTTGCCGTGAGGAATAGCAAAACCTTTTCCTACACCCGTAGAAACAAGTTTCTCCCTTTCAAGAACAGCGCTTCTTACTTTTTCAAGATCAATTATCTTTCCTGAATTATTTGCAAGATCAATTATTTTGTTTATTGCATCATTCTTATCTGCGACTTCCAAATCAACTGAGATAATGTTTTCCGATAGAATTTCACTGATTTTCATTTTACATCTAAAAATTAAATTTATAAATTATTTCTTTCAGTTACGAACTACTCCAATTTACTACGACTTACTCTGATAAATAACTTTTGATTTTCTTCTTGAATTCTTTTATTAAGCTTTCCGTCTTGCCCTGTGAATCCGTTTCAATGTTCAAATGGATAATATCTCTGCTCTTATCCGGAATACATAAAACTGTATCCGTTTTGTTTAAGTTGAGTAGCACTCCGTCAATTAAAATCTGTTCGTACTGAGTATTATCTTCCATGAACTTCCTTATTACTTTTCCTTTGTCTTCTCTCGTGCATTCGATATTCTCTTTCATCATAAATAATTTCTTTGTCTCATCAAGTATATCGTGAACGTTTGATTTAGTCTTTGCAAAGAGCTCAAGGATTTTTGCAATTGCAAACATTCCGTCCGTTGCATACAAGAACTCAGGGAAAATAAATCCGCCCTTTGTGCCGCCGACAAACTTCACTTCTTTATCATCGCATGCAGTCATCATTGCATAGTGGCTGTCCTTTACTCTTACTACTTCAGTTCCGAACTCCTCTGCAACTAAATCTATCTCGCGTGTTGCCTGTATTGGCACTGCGATTTTTTTCGTTTCGGGATTTACCATTAAGAACATCTTCGTAACCAATACTAAAAATCTATCACCGTCAATTCTGTCACCGTCATTATTCATTATCCAGATCTTTTCACCGCCTGAATCAATCATAAATCCGAAATTGTAATTCAGCGAACGAACCACATATGAGAACTGCTTGAACGCAACATCAAACTCTTCCTGCGTTCTTGTTATTTTATCTTTATCTAAGTGAGCAGAAAGTGAAACCGTTTCTATGTTAAACTCGCCAAGTATATCGGGGAATAATTCTGCGGTTATACCGTGGCTGTAATCCAGTACAATTTTAAACCTTCTCTTCCTTATAGCATCAACATCAAGATTTCGTAAGAAGTGCTCTTTATATTTTTCAATCGTTCTTTCAGGATATTTTATAGAGCCTACCATGAAGAAATCAGCGCGCTGATACTCCTCACTGAAATATAATTTTTCTATTCCTTTTGTTTTGCTGCTAGATAAATCTTTTCCGTCTTTATCGAAGAAAATAATATCGGTTGTAGCTTTATCGAACGGTGACTTTCTTACGAAAATTCCGCCAGCTCCTGCGCCGCCCTTTAATTCCTGCCTTAGCAAAGGAATCGAAGACATCTGCAAATCTTTAACCGTCAATCCTGCCGACATAACTCCGGAAGAAATTGAACGCTTAATCATATTCGATATATCATCTATATCGCGCGCAAGCACAACTTTTTTATTTTCCCCTATGAAAGCGCCGTAAACAGAACCAAGTTTAGAGGCGAACTCAGGATTTACCTGCAAGTTCGAGAGTCCCGAAATTCTTGAATCCGTAAACAGTTCATTAAAGAATGTATCTTCGTATATTAAGCTTCGTGTTACCTTTGCGTTGTTATCAATTTTTTTCTTATCCCAGATTTTTATACTGGAGCTGATGAAGGCGTTCTTGCCGACTTCACAGTTATCCCCCATAAAAACAAAATCGTTCACTCTTGCATTCTCGCCAATCTTACAATTCTTCCCGATAACATCGAATAGAATTCTTGCTTTGGATGCAACATAAACGTTATCCCAAATAATCGAGTTTTTTATATTTGCGCCGGCTTCTACAGTTACATTTTTCCCAAGAATGCTGTTCTCTATAAATGCCTTTGGGGAAATGTTCGCGCTTGCATCAATGCAGTTTCCTTTTTCATCTTTTACTTTTATATAGTCAAGGTCGCCGCGTAATGCTTCAAGGTTTGCGTAAATGTATTCTTCAAGGTTACCGACGTCACGCCAATAGCCTGTGCTTTTAAATCCGTATAATGGAATACCGTTTTGTAATAAGTGCGGGAAGAGGTCTTTTGAAAAATCAAAATTTTCCCCTGCAGGTATGTAATCGAAAATTTCTTTTTTGAAATAATAAATTCCTGTGTTAATCGTATCGGAGAAAACTTCTGATGAAGAAGGCTTCTCTAAAAATCTTACTATCTTTCCTTCGCCGTCAGTGAGAACTATTCCGAACTGCAAAGGATTCTCTGCGCTGAATAAAGAAAGTGTTGCCGTTGAATTTCTTTCAACGTGGAAATTATGTATATCGGATAAATTAAAATCAGTAAGCACGTCTCCGCTTATAACAAGAAAATCATCTGTAATAAATTCTTCTGCAAGTTTCACTGCTCCGGCAGTTCCGAAGTCCTGGTCAGGCTTTACGTAACGGATATTCATTCCATATTTTGAACCGTCTCCCAGCAAATTTTTAATATGTTCAGCCTGATAATATAACAGCACAGTAACGTCATCAATCTTGTGCATCTTCAGTAAGTCCATAAGATGTTCAAGTATCGGTCTGTTTGCAATCGGTACTATCGGTTTCGGAATGTTATTCGTTAGAGGTCTAAGGCGTGTGCCAAATCCTCCCGCCATCACAATAGCTTGCATTACAATTTAATTAATAATTAGTAATTAATAATGAATAATTTTCTTACTTCTTTGTTGATTTTATAATAGAAAATAAAATTTTAGAAAGTTCTTTATTGTCTGAATATAGTGAATCGAACATTTTTTTATCAATCATATCCGTTTTCTCAAATAGCCTTAACCAATACTCGGTCTCTCGTGATTCTTTATAAGCTATTGATAGCTTATGTACAAAATCACTTTTTGATACTCCTCCCATTGCCTCTTCAACATTGGCTCCGATTGAAGTACCGCATCTTAAAATTTGTTTGGAAAGAACATACTCATTTTTTTCTTTAGAAAGATACTTGTGTAGTTTAATTATTCTTACAGCAAAGTCAAAAGATTTCTCTAGGATTACATTTCCATCTTTTTCCATAATAATTATTAATTATACATTATTAATTATTAATTGAAAGAAGTTTACTTCTTTTCGTCTTTTTTATTAAAATCAAATTTTACGTCCGGGGCTTTTTCGCTTCCTGCAACTGATTTAAAGTAAGCTTTATCTTTAAAGCCGAAAAGCTTTGCCGAGATTAAAGTCGGGAAAGTTCTCAGTGAAGTATTATATTCCTGAACAGCATCGTTGAATTTTTTTCTTTCGACCGATATTCTGTTTTCTGTACCTTCAAGCTGTGACTGCAGCTGAAGAAAATTTTCATTCGCTTTTAAGTGCGGATAATCTTCAGATACTACAAGCAATCTTGAAATAGCAGAAGATAATTTATCCTGGGCATCCTGAAACTGCTGTAATTTTTGCGGATCGTTTAAGTCATCAGCCTTTATCTGCACAGAGCCTACACGGCTTCTTGCATCGGTTACTTCCGTCAATACATCTTTTTCAAAATCTGCATAACCCTTTACCGTATTCACTAAGTTAGGGATAAGGTCTGCTCTTCTTTGATACTGGTTTTCAACCTGCGACCATGCGCCGTTTACTTTTTCTTCCTGCTGTACTAGCGAATTATATCCGCATCCGTAAAAATTTACAGAGAAAATGCCTAATACAAAAACGAAAAAAATATATTGGAATTTTTTAGTCATATATAATGTAATTTAAGTTTAAAAATACGAGGAAGCCTTATGAAATACAATTCTGATATTTTTAAGGAAAACGGGCATTTCTGCAAAATAATTCCCTTTAAACTAAGAACTTAAAATCATTTTTAAAATTGTTATCTTGAAATCATAATATACCAAATGACATATAAGCTAAAACTCACACGAAAAGAAGAAATACTTAAAGATACGTACGGACTGTATTTTGATAAAAGTGATTCAGGTATAAAATTTATTGCAGGACAGTTTGTTACGGTTACAATTCCCGATTTGAATGCCGCTGACGGCAAAGGTAATGAAAGACACTTTTCAATTGCTAACTCTCCCCATGAAAGTAATATAGAAATAATTATACGAAAGTCAGTTTCAGATTTTTCGACGGCAATCTTAAACTTGCCTTTAGGTTCGCAGTTGTTGTTCGATGAGCCCCGTGGCGAAATCCACAGCAAAAAAATTTATGAAAGTAATTTCATTCCTGTGTTCATTGCCGGCGGAACAGGCATCACTCCCGTAAGAAGTATACTGCGTGATTTTGATGAAAGAGAAATAAATAAAGAACTTGTTTTGTTCTATGCAAACCGCTCTGTAGATACTTCAGTTTTTTTAAATGAGTTTGTAAATTTTAACATCGTAAAAAATAATTTTACCTTCATTCCTATTTTAGAAAACTCTTCTGATACGAAAACAGAGAAAGGTTTTTTTTCAGAGGAGATTTTTAAAAAGTATATATTTGAAATTGATTCATATGTGTTTTTTGTTACCGGCCCGCCCATGATGCTTAGTGAAGCTATAAAGGTGTTGGTAAACTCAGGTGTGCCTGAGGATAAAATTTTTATAGAGAATATATAATGGTTGTCAGTTACTCGTTGTCCGTTTCCAGAAACTACGCAGTTGTTGGTCTCCTGACCAACAAGCATAAGGTTTGCTGCTAATATATCTGTGTTGTCATAAATAATCATTAAAAATCTGTATCATGAAAGACTGGCATAAAAAATTTTTCAAGCTCTGGCAAAAAGTTCAGTTCGATGTTTACACTTCGGAACAGGATAAAGAGCAGACTGACTTCATCTGCAAAGTTATGAAGCTAAAGAACGGAATGTCAGTGCTCGATGTCCCCTGCGGTTACGGGCGCATTGCTAATCTCCTCGCGCAAAAAGGAATGAACGTAACAGGCATAGAATTTAATAAGCATGTTTTAGAATTTGCAAAGCAGAAAGCTCTGGATAACAGCCTTAAGATTAATTATGTAGAAGGAGATATGAGAAATTTCTCCTATAGAAATAAGTTCGATGCAGTCATTTGCTGGTTCGGCAGCTTCGGGTATTTCTCCGATGAAGACAATGAAAAATTTATAAAAGCTACAGCCAGAAGCTTAAAAAAAGGCGGAAGATTTTTAATTGATACTCATACATTAGAAACAATCATTCCTATTTTTCAGCCGCTCTCAAAAAATCGTTATGGAAAAACTCCATTTAAGGAAGAAAGACATCTTAATTTAGAAACAAGCAGAATAGATGTTAAGTGGACACTTGGTAAAGAATCGCAAAGCAGCAGCATCCGATTATATGGATATAAGGAAATACGAGACTTACTTTCTAAAAATGGCTTTGGAAAATTTAAAGCATACGGTTCGATAGAAGGAGAGAAGTTTGAGTTCGGCTCAAGGCGATTGATTTTAGTTTGTGAAAGATTGTGATAATAAAAATGAAAACAGCATTGAAAACAGCATTGAAAACAGCATTAATAACAGGAGCATCATCGGGAATAGGCTTAGAACTTGCAAAGATCTTTGCTGCCAAAAATAGTAATCTTGTTTTAGTAGCGAGAAACAAATCTGCAATGGATGAACTTGCAAAAGAGCTTACAGAAAAATTTAAGATTAAAGTAAAAGTTATTGTAATAGATTTATCGGATAAAAAAGCTCCGCTGGAAATATTTAACGAACTTGAAAACGAAAAAATCGAAATTGAATACTTGGTAAATAATGCCGGCTTCGGAGGCTATGGAAATTATTACGAAACCGACTGGAAAAAAGAGAACGATATGATACAGGTAAATGTAATTGCTCTTGCTGAGCTGTCAAAATTATTTGTTCGGCCAATGGTAAAACGAAACAGCGGAAGAATTCTGAACGTTGCCTCTACTGCTGCGTTCCAACCCGGACCGCTTATGAGTATTTATTATGCCACTAAGGCTTTTGTACTATCGCTCTCCGAAGCAATGGCTTATGAACTAAAAGATACGAATGTATCGGTAACATGCCTATGCCCGGGACCCACAAAATCCAATTTTCAAAAAGCCGCAAACATCACTGAATCCAGACTAGCTAAAGGTGTAAACGCGACCTCCTGCGAAGTTGCCCTTTGCGGATACAATGCAATGATGAAGGGAAAATATATTGCCATAGAAGGTTTTATGAATACAGTGCTTGCTTTTGCAACACGCTTTATGCCGAGAAAACTAGTGCTGGCTACGGTGTATAAAATTCAGAAGAACAGGTAGTATTAAAAAAGAGAATTTTCAGGCATAGGTTTTGCGTTATTATTGGGTGCTTACTCTATATAGAGAAGGTATAGAGGTAGTTAGTCTCTAAATTCATTGTTTCCCAATAAAACGCCTTCCGGTAATGTTGTACAGTTAGTGCCGGGAGGTTTTTATTTGCATTTATCATTCTAACTTCTTAATCATAATATTGTCAACGAAAACCGCACCACGTACTTCCACAATATCTTCCTTTATTTTTATCCAGCCGTGCTTTTCAAAAAATCCTAATGCAGTTTTGCTTACGATTGCATTCACTTCTTTTATATTTTTTTCATACGCATAATTTTCTAATTCATTCAGAAGTTTTTTTGCAGCTCCATGTCGTTGGAAATCTTTATGCACATACATGAAATCCAGATAGCCGTTATCCTCAAGTGAAGCAAAGCCTGCAATTGTTTCATCAATAACAGCTACGATAAAATATTGTTCAATTATTTTATCTGCAAAAGTTCTTCCGTCCCGGGTAGTTGTATCGGATTCAAACCACGGTTTTATCCATGCCCGTATCTGGTTCTCATCGTAATCTTTTGAGTTTATATTTGTAACCGTATCTATATAAAGCTGACGGAGTTCCTTCAAATCTTCCGGTAATGCTCTTCTGATTTTTATATCGTTCATAATTTTTTCTCCATCCATGTATTGCAGCCGCAGTGTCCCGTATTGCCAAGCGGCTTCTCTATAGATTCAAATCCTGATTTTAAGTAAAGCTCTCTTGCATCGCTCATGTTATCAAGAGTTTCCAGATAAATCTTTTCATATCCCAAATCCTTAGCTGCCTGAATGCATAACTCCATTAATTTTTTTCCTATACCTTTTCCCCGTGATTCCGGAAGCAGGAACATTCTTTGAAGCTCGCATACTTTTTCTGCTGTGCCCTCAAGCTGATTTATTCCCGAGCCTCCGAGTATTTTATTTTCCTCGACTGCTACATAGTACACGCCATTACCCTGAGTATAGTTCTCGTACATAGTATGCAAAGTCGGATCTGCGACAATCGTGCCTTTAGGGTCTTCCTTAAACTCTTTCATTATTGAAGTGATTATATCTGCTAATATTTTGTTATCGGAGGGAATTATTTTTCTGTATTCAATCATAATTTAAAATCTATTTCTGAACTATTGCTATTATGTGCCCGTCGGCATCGGATAAGTAGCCGACAGTATCGCCCCAGTTGCGTTTTTCTATGGGAGAAATCTCTTTTGCTCCAGCTGATACAGCTCTGTGAAAAACTTCTGTGGAATTTTCGAACGATAGATACAATTCGCATCGTGAAATCCCTGTGCCGGAATCAGGATGCGGAATTTTTTCACCTAAAATTTTTGCAATACCATCGTTCGGCATTAATCCCAGCTTGCAGTTTTCTTCCAGTAGAAATTCTGTCATACCGGGAACGTCAAGCGAAGGCTCTTTATCCAATAAAATTTTATAAAAGTTTTTACTCTCTTCCTGATTCCTGACGTATAAAATAAACTCTACCATCTAACTTAAATGTTTTATTTGTTTATCATGAATTTTACTTAGCAGCAGTAAAGCAGTAATTGCACCTATCATTGCAAAAAGTATATCGCTTTGAGTATCAAATACATATCCCTGTGTTCCGAGGAATGCATCACCCGATTCACCTGTCAAAACCGATGTCCACCACTCGATTAATTCATAGAATGCGCTGATAGCCAGGCAAATACATATAACTGTAAAAGCTCTCCAGCTTTTTTTAATGATTTCTTTGCGAACAAAAATTTCACGGATAATCATAGCGGGTACAAAGCCCTGAATAAAATGACCGACCTTATCGTAGTTATTTCTCGATTGCGAAAATGTATCTCTTATATAATTAAAAAACGGGACTTCAGCATAGGTATAATGCCCGCCAATGAATAATATCCAGCAGTGAATTAATATTAAAATATAAACAAGCTTTGTAAATGAAAAGCGTTTGTAAGTAAGGATTAGAATTATAAATCCGATTATAGCAGGGAATACTTCGAGGAACCACGTAAAATATTCTTTGGGATTTATGGCAGACCAGATAAGTCCGAGGAAGAATAAAATTATTAATACAAAATAAAATTTCTTGTTTGGGGTTTGCATAATGCAAATTAAGAGAAATGGAATAGGAAAGAAAGTAACTCATTTTTATTTACCAAAGTACTTTTCCCGTTTTATCCATGTATTTTATTCCATCTGAACCGTGACGGCCTCTCCCATCCGAATATCTGCATATACCATTTTTAAAATCTTGCGGAAACCAAAAATCTCCTTTTAGAACTATCTCCCCTTTTTTGTTGATAAAGTTATTATAAAGTCCTCTAACAATATCAGTTCCAAAATTAACAGGAGCATATCCTTCGGAAAAATTGTCAGCTTCGCTAAACATAGGTTGAATTACAAATTCACCGCTATGATTTATAAATCCGTATTTGCGATTATAACTAACCACTGCGAGACTATCTTTAAACTCACCTGTGTTGGAAAATTTTGGTTGGATGATTATGTTACCAGATATATCCATATATCCCCATCTTTGATTTTGTAAGAAAATTTTATATTCCTTAGATGTATCTACTTGAATAGTATCATTTGTAAATGCTATAAGTCCTTCAGAGAAGTCTCCAAGGTTTTGGTAAATGGGTTCTAATACAATTTTTCCCAAAGTGTCAATTAAACCCCATCCCGAACGTAGTTTATAAAAACCCGCATATCCGTTATTAAAATATCGGCAAAACCTGTATATAGTATCTATAACTAAATCACCTTTATGATTAATATAACCTGTGTTACCATTTGAATTAAATTTTACTCTTGCTAAACCGTTTGTAAGTTCTGTTGCAAATTCATAAAATTTATTGAACATTTTATTTCCGGCTGTATCTATATAATAATATCCTTTCATACTGAATATAACAGCTAATCCCTTTGTAAAATCTCCCATGGGCGATCCATTGATTTCAAAAAGCCTTTCGCCTTTTATATTTATGCAAAACCATTTTTCATTAAGTTTAGCAAATGCTCTGTTTTCACTAAAGTCAGTTGCATAGTCAAACTGAAATGCTATCAACTCCTTAAAATCATTTGATAAATAACCATATTTTACTCCTTCTTTGGTGTCTTTATATGCTAAATAGGGTTGTGAAAATAAAATCCCGTTTGAACAAAATAATATTAATAAAATAAGGTTTTTCATTGAAAGTGATTTTTAGAATTTATCAATAAATGAAACAATATTCAATCTATGCAAATCCTTTGAATTCTATTTCCATATCTCCTTAAATTCATTTTATTTATTTTGCATTATGCACTTTTTCCAGAAAGAAATCACCTTAAAAGAATACAAACGCGGATTCCATTTAATCACTATGGAAATACTTTCTTGTCTTCCGGAAATACTGGACATCAAAAAGGGAATGTGTAATGTTTTTATTCAGCATACATCGGCCGGACTTACAATAAATGAAAATGCCGACCCTACTGTCCGCAAAGATTTTGAATCGCACTTTAATAAAATGGTCCCTGAAGATATGCCTTACTATCAGCATGATTACGAAGGCAGCGATGACATGCCGGCGCATTTAAAGTCGTCCTTGCTGGGATGCTCTGTAAATATTCCAGTTACAAATGGTGAGCTTAATCTCGGCACATGGCAGGGAGTTTATCTTTGCGAACACAGAGACCACGGCGGGAAAAGAAAAATTGTGATTTCTCTATGGGGAGTTTGAATCACGGATTACACTGATTTAAAATGATTTTAATGATGAATTTTTAAAAACAAATAATTTATGAACTACGAATAACAAGTAACGAAAAACTTACACCGACCATGAAACGATATATATTATTATTTTTACTTTTTGTCTCAGTTACCCACGGGCAGACAACTTTTTTCCAGATTGTTGAAAGCGTGCCGAAGGAAACTACTATGGAACGCTCAGGTCTGCCTCGCACTCAGGCGGTATGGCTGAATATGATAAACAATGCAAAGAGCACTCTTGATATAGGCATGTTTTACTTTGCCAATAAAAAAGGTGAAGCAATGGAGCCTGTAATGGATGCAATTAAAAATGCTGCCCGAAGGAACGTTGCAGTAAGAATATTAGTTGACTCGGCATTTTACTCAGGCTCGGAAAAATCTGTTGATGAGCTTGCAGGAATAAAAAACATTACGATTGCAAAAATATCTTTCAAGAATGTTGGCGGCGGTGTGATGCATGCAAAGTATATGATTGCAGATGGAAGGGATTTGTATTCAGGCAGTGCAAATATGGACTGGCGCGCGCTTGACCATATACATGAGCTCGGCATCAGAATAAAAAACAAAAAGCTTGCAAAAAACTTCGAAGCAATTTTTAACGACGACTGGAATAATTCCGATATAGGAAGAAATACAATTAAAGAAGATATTTCGTTTGATGAAATTCTTAATGTATATAACGAGCTATCTATTCAGACAAAAAATTATGGCGGAGTTACTTTGTATCCGTGCTTTTCTCCTATGGCAAAAATGCCAGTTGGATTTTGCGATGAGCTTGACGAGCTTGTGACATTAATAAATAATACAAAACACAGCCTGCACATTCAGATGTATGCATATAACACAAGAGATGAATTTACGAACATTGATAATGCTTTAAGAAGTGCAGCAGAGCGAGGAGTTAAAATAAAAATTATTTTTGGTAACTGGGCAATTCGCAAAGGAGCAACTGAGGTGATTCAGAGTTTATCACAGGTGCCTAACATAGAAATAAAATTTTCGGCAATACCGGAACATTCAAGCGGGTTTATTCCTTATGCAAGAGTTGAACATTGCAAATATTTTGTTGCGGATAATGATATCAGCTGGGTAAGCTCAGCTAACTGGGAGCGCGGGTATTTTTACGGCTCAAGAAACACAACGCTTGTAATAGATAATAAAAAAATTAATAAAGCTATAAAAAAAATATTTTTATCGGACTGGAATTCTAAATACACGGAGTTTGTCGATGCAAATAAGACGTATGAATCTGTAAAACGAAATTAAAAATTTTAAAACTTAAGATAATTTTCTGAGCACAATAACATATAAAGAAGAGAAAAATATTTCTTCCGAAAACCTGATGTCGTTATATGAAGATGCGGGCTGGGGCGCATATACACACGATTCGGTAAACTTAGCCGAAGCTGTGAGAAATTCATACTACGTTCTTACTGCATGGGATGGCGACCATCTTATAGGAATGATGCGCGTAGTGGGAGACGGTGTTACTATTTCTTACATACAGGATATACTTGTCAAAAAAAAATACAAGAGAAGAAAGATAGGTACAAAGCTTTTAACTAAAACTCTTGAGCATTTCAAAAACGTACGGCAGACTGTTTTGCTTACCGATAATAAGGAAGAGACCGTTGGATTTTATAAAGCCATGGGATTTGAAGATTGCAAAGAGATGGGTTTGATTTCATTCGCAAGAATAAACCGTTCATAAATTTTATTTTACAAAAATGAAAAAAGAATTATTTTCATCGGGTTCGATATGGGAGGAGAAATTCGGGTACTCCCGCGCAGTTAAAACCGGCAATATGATTTTTGTTGCAGGCACTACTGCAACAGACGAAAACAGTAACGTAATGTATCCGGGTGATGCTTATAAGCAAACAGTGCAGATAATAAAAAAAATTGAAAAGGTACTTGAGCAGGCCGGAGCATCTTTGAAAGATGTTGTGAGGCTGACAATGTACGTTACGGATATTTCGCAGGGAATGGAAGTCGGCAGGGCAACGGGAGAATATTTTAAGGATATAAGACCGGCAAATACTATGGTGGAAGTAAGCGGATTTGTGCATCCTGATATGCTTGTGGAAATTTCCGCAGATGCAGTTATTGGCAATAAATAATGAATAAAGAATTATTAATAATATTCCTTATTTATTTTAGTTGTACAATTATTCATTATTAATTACTAATTATTAATTATGCAAGAATGGACGTTAGAAAATAAAACTGCTCTTATAACAGGCGGAAGCAAAGGCATCGGACTTGCGATTGTGAATGAGTTCTTATCTCTGGGCGCAGAGGTGTTCTTTGTTGCGCGAACGCAGAACGATGTTTTGAAAATTATTAATAAGAATAAAGAAGCTAATCTTCACGGAATAATTGCTGATGTAAGCACCGAGGAAGGAAGAGAGAAAGTTTATCACATAATAAAAACACGGGCTAAGAAATTAGGTTTTCTTGTGAACAATGTCGGCACGAACATAAGAAAAAAATCGGTTGAATACACTGCTGATGAATATGATAAAATAATGAATACAAATCTTAAAGCGGCGTTTGAGCTTACAAAGAATTTGTATCCATATTTAAAAAAATCAAAAGACGGTTCAGTTGTAAACATTGCTTCAGTCAGCGGACTTGCAAGTACATCTTCGGGCGTAGTTTACGGAATGACAAAAGCAGCGATGATACAAATGACAAGATACTTAGCAGTTGAATGGGCTCAGGATAAAATAAGAGTTAATGCAATAGCGCCGTGGTATATAAAAACTCCATTGGTAAAAGAAGTTATGAACGATAAAAAAAGATGGGCGAAGATAATTGAGTGGACCCCTATGAAAAGAGCCGGAAATCCTGAAGAGATTGCGGGGCTTGCAGCTTTTCTCTGCATGAAAAAAGCATCGTTTATTACAGGCCAGTGTATTGCCGCTGACGGCGGACTAATGGCCGGAGCGTTCTTCTAATTATGAATTCAGAATTATAAATTATGAATGACTTTTTAATTCATAATTCTGAATTTATAATTCATAATTAAAAACTACTCTTTATACTTTTCTTTCAGTGCAACAGGTTTTGATTTCTTTCTTAACTTGATATTCAGAAGCTCAACTAAGAATGAGAATGCCATAGCAAAATAGACGTAGCCCTTCGGCACTTCAATGTGCAGACCTTCTAAGAATAATAGCAATCCAATCATTAATAAGAATGACAGAGCAAGCATTTTAATTGTAGGATGCTTGTGAATAAAATCACTTACGCTCTTTGCAAAGATAAGCATTACAATCATTGAAAGAATAATAGCAACAATCATTATTGAAACGTGCGGGACAAGTCCGACGGCTGTGATAACTGAGTCAAATGAAAAAACTAAATCAAGTAGTATGATCTGAACTAATAATGAAGATAACTTAACTTTAGCTTTTGTACCGGATTCTTTTTCTTCTTCACCTTCAAGTTTTTCATGGATTTCCATCGTGCTTTTAAAGAGAAGGAACAGTCCACCCAGAATTAATATCAGACTTCTTCCTGTTACGGCAAATCCAAACACAGTAAACAAAGGATTTACCAGTCCTGCTATCCAGGATATAGATAAAAGCAGAAGTACCCTGAATATAAGAGCAAGTGCCAGCCCCAGTGTTCGCGCTTTCTTTTGTTCGTGCGGCGGAAGTTTTCCTGTAAGAATTGAAATGAAGATAATGTTATCAATTCCTAAGATGATTTCTAAAAATGTTAATGTAAGCAGACTTACGTATGTATCAGGCTGGGAAAAGAGAGTAAAAAAATCCATTAAAAAAATAGAATAAATTAAAAAAATTGGGGTTACTTTACTAACATCATTTTCTTTGAATCCGTTCGGATTCCGGTTACAAAAATTGAATAAAAATATACTCCGCTTGTTAATGAAGAAGCATTAAATTCTGCTTCATGGCTTCCGGTATTATCGTATCTGCTGTAAATATTTTTTATTTCCTTTCCCTGAACGTCATAAACTTTTATATCAACAAAGGCAGGTTTGTTTAAATCAAATTTTATTTTTGTTGATGGATTGAATGGGTTAGGGTAATTCTGATATAGTTTAAAATTTTTGACAACTGTATTGGAATTATTTACGCTTACGGGATTCTGAACTAAATCTCTCTGCCAGATTCCGTTTCCGTGAGTTGTGGCGCGGAGTTTTCTGTTTACATATGAAATGCTTAAATCGAAAACGAGTGCGTACGGCATTCCTGTTCTGTATTCATACCAAGTTGTTCCCACATTGGTTGTAACGAATGTTCCTAAATCATTTCCGACGTAAATATTCTGTGTGTAAAGAGGGTCCATTACAACACTCTGATGAGGAACATCAGGAAGATTTCCTGTGATATCTGTCCAGGCATTTCCGTTATTAGTTGAGCGGAAGACATGGCCTGTTCCAAATCCGCCGAATGTTGAAATCACTTCTTTTGAATTATTCGGGTTTACGGTTAAGTCTGTTACGTACCTGTTTGGAAGGCTGCCTGTAATGTTAGTCCAGTTTACGCCGCCATTCACACTTCTGAAAACTCCTGCAGTTGTTACACTTGGTGCAGAACCAACGTATAAAGTATCTGTACTTGTATATGAAACAGCCATTGAAAGAAGTTTATTTCCGCCGAAGACAGTTGCTCCGTACGGACCTTGCCAGCTTCCGCTGCCTGTTGTTGATTTATAAATTGCTGTACCGCCGATATAAATTACATTAGGATTACTTTTAGTTATTACATACGGGGCAACGAAGCAATACGAACTTGCGTTCCCGGCATTAGGCGGGGAAATATCTGACCATGCTATACCACGATTTGTCGACCTGTTTAAATCACCGTTAGTATATTCCATATAGCAGATATTATCATTGTTGGAGTTTACACCTGCTGACATTCCGTCCCCAAAGAAAGTTTTGTACCATGCAGTTGTTCCCTGGTTAAATGCAGCTCTGTTATCCTGCATTCCACCGAGACACCAGGTAGAATCCTGATATGAATTTGCAAGTGACGCATAAAATTGTGATGTAACATATCCTCCGTTACAGGAATAAAATGTTTCTCCGAAATCGTTTGAGCGGTACAATCCGCCATCTGCCATGATATAAACTTTATTAGCATCTTTAGGATTTGTGACAAATTCATGAACGTCAGCATGAACGAAATTAGATGGACCTTCAGGTTGACCGGGAGGAGTTGCGCCGGTATTCCACGCAGACCAGTCGGATTTAGTTGTAAAGCTTGTTCCTCCATTAGTAGATTTTTCTACGTTCAGAGTTCCGACTAAAACTAAATTTGCATTATCGGGTTTTATTATATTTGCATTATTATACCAGCCCTGGTTCCCTATAGGAACTGTTGTGCTTAATGCAGTCCAGTTTGTACCGGCATTAGTTGTTTTGTAATAACCGATGTATGATAAATCGTTAGAGACGCTTGCCGTGATAATATTCGGGTCTGCTTTGTAAATATCAATTGTAGTTTTGCCCGTCCATGTTGCAGGAAGTCCTCCCGAAAGTTTGTTCCAGGTAAGACCTGCATTTGTTGTTTTATATATTCCGATATCAGTAAGCGGCGTTACATTTGTAAGATTTCCTACTGAAGCATAAATAATGTTTGAGTCTAACGGATTTATTTCTAAATCCATTACCATTTTTACATCGAGAGATTTTACCCATGAAGAGCCGTTGAATTTATAAACGCCTTCACTTGTAGCAGAGTATAAAATATTGGAGTTAAATGGATTGTGCTGAACTTTCCAAACACCTCTTTGGTTATTGTAAGACCAGTCGAGAGATTTTGTCCAGGTATTTCCGCCGTCAGTAGTTTTTAAAATCCCTATTCCGTACATGCCTCTTGTCAGGCGGTTATCGAGTCCGTTTAAAGAAGCCTGATATCCGTAATTTTCACCAGTTCCTATATAAATTATATTTGTGTTGTTCTTATCTATTGCAATAGAGCTTACGGCAAGTGAAGGGTATCCGGTATTTATCTGTGTCCATGCAGCCGCCCCAATACCGCCTGTAATAGATTTCCAAATACCGCCTGAGGATGAACCAATGTAAATAATATTTGTATCGGTTGGATTAACTGCAAGAGTTAAGCTTCTTCCGCCAATGTTATTGGGTCCCATTGATTGCCATGAATTTGCAGCGTCATGAACGGCATTGAAGTCCTGCATTTGATCGCGGGTATATTCAAATGCTTTAAAAAATTTATCCTGAGGTATATCTTTTTCAGGATATGACCGCACGTCATTCATAAACTGCATTGATTCGTATGCACCTGACGGACCGGATTTGTGCTCTTCCTCTTCCCTTTCAGATTCAGAAATTTGAGAAATTTTATCTTTATTGGTAGATTCTATTGTAGCTCTTTTTTGTGCGTATTTAGCATAAAAAAAGATTCCCGAGACAAGAATAATCGATAATAATATTACTTTTACTTTTTGCATAAATATATTAATAATGGTAGTTAAAATTAGCCTTAAAGGGAAGGAAAAACAATCCAAAATATTGCAGTAATTAATGATATGCATCATTTTTCTAAAGTGTAACACCGGCTATTTTTGTATATACAGAATGATTTATTTTAATTTTAATAATACGTATGGCTCGATATTTTTTTGCTGTAATTGTGCTCATTCATGGGCTGATACACTTAATGGGATTTATCAATCAATGGAATCTGAAAAAGATTACCCAGTTCACGGGTAATACACTGTTCCCTGTTTCAGAAAATCTTTCAAAATTCTTTGGTATTTTGTGGCTGCTTGCAGCACTATTTTTTATTATCTCTGCAGCAGGATTTTTAGCAAATAAAGATTGGTGGACTGTAGTCGGTCTTATTGCCATTCTTATTTCCCAATTTCTTATAATTGTATATTGGAAAGATGCCCGCGCAGGAACTATTCTTAATATAATTATTTTAACTGTCACAATTATTTCAATAGCCGCATCTGCATTTGATAAAAAAATAAACGAAGAGATAGTACAATTATATTCAAATGTAAAAGAAGATAATTCGGTAATTACCAAAGAGAGATTTAATGAACTTCCTCCGGTGGTGAAAAAGTGGATTGAGCATTCCGGTATCATTGGTAAAAAAAATATAAATGAGATAAGACTGAAGCAGAAGGCACAAATGAAATCTAAGCCTGACGGAAAATGGATGGATGTAAAGGCAGTTCAGTATTTCAGAACAGATGAGCCTGCATTTATTTACAAAATGGATGTTAGGGTTGCTCCTTTAATTTCTATGACAGGAAGAGATAAATATGAATACGGTACAGGAAATATGTTAATAAAAATTCTTGACCTTTATACAGTAATAGATGCCCGCAGCAAAGAAATTGATCAGGGTTCAATAATACGATTTCTAAGTGAAACATTTTGGTTTCCATCATTTGCTCTTAGTAAGTATGTAAAGTGGGAACAGGTTGACGATAGCACTGCTAAGGCAACTATGTCTTATAAAGATGAAACGGAATCTATTCTGATTACTTTTACACCTGAAGGCGACGTTAAAAAAATTGAAGCTCAGAGGTATGGTGAATTTGATGGGAAATATTCAAAAGAACTTTGGTCTGTGGTTAATACATCGTACAGGGAATTTGAAGGGATACGAATCAGCAATAATTCTGAAGTCACATGGAAACTAAAATCAGGAGATTTCACGTGGCTGAAAATTGAAATAACCGACCTGGAATACAATAAACCTTTTCCATATTAAAATTTAAGAATTATTATATAGGACAACATTAGTATATTAGAATATAGAACAATATTTATTATTTTAAATCCTTAATCATAATTAATAAATATTTACCCGCTTCGTATTGAAGTCTTTCTTCAGCAATATAGGATTTACCAAGAACGAAACACGAGTTGTTCTCCTGATTGTTTTAGTTTTAATTATTGGTGCAAGCATAAAGTACGGCAGATATTTTTTTTCAGGTGAAAAAACTTTCTATGATTATTCACAAAGTGATAATGAATTTAAAAAATTAACAGATGCAGCTAAGATAAAAGAGTTTGATACTATAAAAAATGATACTATAAAAAAAGATGAAGCAGCGGAGATTTCAGAGGAAATGAACAAAGAACAGGATAGTCTTGAATCGATAGAAAAAGAACCAAAGATTTCAAAAAAAGAATTAAAGTTAAGAGAAAAAAGCATTAATTTGAATTCAGCAGGTCTGGATGAACTGGTTTCTCTTCCCGGAATAGGTACAAGCACGGCAGAAAAAATCATTGAGTATAGAAATAAGAAGGGTAAGTTTAAATCTGTACAGCAAATTATGAACGTAAAAGGTATCGGTGAAAAAAAATTCCAAAAAATCAAAGATTATTTAACTATAGAATAGTTAGTTTTAAAACTAAATTACAATAGGGGAAAAATTGTAATTTTTAATTAAAATATTTCAAAATATGAAAACAATTGGTTCACCAACTTTACTTTTATTTTCATTGGTATTTACTGCTGGTATCATATATTTTTTTAGTATTTCGGGATGTAAAGATATATTAACAAACACAACCGGAGAGAACGTATTTCAGGCGAGATCGGAACAGGAATTTGCGGCCAACAGAGATCTCAGGGCAGTACCGGGAGCTGTGATTGTAGTTCAGTTAGAATACGTAAATTCTCCACAAAATGATTCTTTACTAGATACCGGTCCAATAGGTGAAGATATTATACCAATCAGATTTACAGAAAACAGCCACTGTACTGCAAGATTTGCAAGTTCTGCATATTTTGATGTCTTTTTGGTTAATTCCGAAACAGGTGCAGGGATTTACTATCTATATCCTGGTGCAACTTATGCTGATGTTGATATTCCTGCAGGAGATTATTTAATGCACTTTAAAACTTACACCGATTATTCGACAGATTCTGCAAATGCAAAACAAATAATCTTTGTCCAACCTTCAGCAAATACTACAGGAAATAACAGTAGTCCAAATAATTTTAATATTGTTATAAGTGATGGCGGTTGCATAGATTGTGATCTAAGCGGGGTTAATTTGCAAAATATGATGTTAAATGGAATGAATTTAAATGGTGCAAAGTTAAACAAAGTGAACTTATCCCATACTAATTTGAATAACGCACATTTAAATCGTGTAAATCTAAATGAAGCATATTTTTATCAATCTCTTATTATGTCTGCTGATTTATCAAGTTCTTCTCTGAAAGGAGTGACTCTGCGAAATTCAGATTTAAGATTTTCAAATTTAAGTTCTTCGGATTTAACAAATGGAGATATTCGTTTTTCCGATATCAGATCAGCTAATTTTTGCGGCTCAACACTTACCGGAATAATTACTAATGGGGTAGTTTACGACGAGAACACTCAATGCTGGCCGTAATATAGTTAATAATTTTTTATACATATATAGTATTTTATCTTGGAAAAACTGATTTTAAGTTTCTCTGATGAGTTTATCAGAGCAATAGGTGTAAATGATCTAAATGAAATTATCCTGATGGAAGAAGTTTCTTCCATTGTGGATTTTGGAAAAGACATCTCATACTATAAAAATAATACAACTGTATTGAGTGAAACATCGCAAATGATTCATTCAATTCTGAATACTGATATTTCTAAAATTAGAAAAGTAGGAGTTGCGTTAGATTCGGCGCAGGCATTTTTAAATATCATACCAATTGATACCAATGATGATGAGAAAACTATAAACTCCCAGATAATGTGGGAGATATCGAATTATTTTCCTGAAACCTACAATGATTTCAACATTAAATATCTTAAGCTTAATAATCACAAATATACCGCAAATATTGATGATGCTTTGCTAATCGCTATTGATAAATTTAAGATAGATTTTTGCAGAAGGGTTTGCGGTGAATTAAAGCTTAACTTAAAGACTGTTGAAGTAGATCACTTCGCATCAGAAAAAATACTAACTGACAATTATAAAGATAAAATTACTGCTAACAATGTGCTTTTAATTGGTTATAAAGCAGGAAGAATCGATATGAGCGTTATTTCGAACGGGAAGATACGCTTTTATGAATATGTAAATAAAGATGACAATGAGCATCACGAAAGATTTGCATTAGCATTAAAAAATATTTTAATCAATATTCCGGATTTAAATCTAAAGGAAATTTTTATTTACGGCGGAGATTTTTCGGGTAGTATCGATGAAAGATTCTCAGAAATATTTAAAGGTGTATCAACAACAATAATTGACCCGTTTTTTAAAATAAAACTTTCAAGAGAATTACTCTCTGAAAAATCCGGGGATAGAAATCTCCACAGATACACTCCGCTTTGCGGCCTTGCATCAAAAATGAATTGAATTAAATGAACAGCCGATATGAGAATAATAGCAGGAAAATACAGAAGCAGGAGTTTGAAAACTCCCGGAAAAAAAGAAGGCATACGCCCGACAACTGACAGAGCAAGAGAAACTCTCTTTAATGTTTTAAATAATTTTTTTGATTTTGAAGATGCAAAAGTTGCGGATTTATTCTGCGGTACGGGCAGCTTCGGAATTGAATGCCTTTCCCGGGGAGCAGAATTCGCAATTTTTGTAGATAAAGACGTAAAGCTTGCAGAACAGAATGTTAAGTTATTAAAACTTGAAGATACTACTGAAATAATAAGAGGTGATGCTTTACTTTTTTTGCGCGATGAATCGATGGATATAAATTTAATTTTTGCTGACCCGCCATACGATTATATATTTTACAACAAACTTTTAGAAAAGGCATCTAAACTTAATTCATATTTTATTCTTGAGCATTCAAGAAATTACAAAGTTGATGATGAGTTCAAGCCATATATGACCAGGCAGAAAGAAGTCGGTGTAACATTTTTTTCTTTTTTCGATTTCAGAAAATCTTCAGAAGTTTAATCATATTAAAAGTATTTGAAAAAAATTACAGCGATATATCCCGGAACATTCGACCCTGTAACAAATGGTCATCTTGATATAATTGAACGTGCATCTAAGCTGTTCGATAGCGTAATTATCACTATTGCAGTTAACTCAAGCAAGAAACCGCTGTTCACAAAAGATGAAAGAATGGATATGATTAAGAATGTAACGAAGAAATTTAAAAATGTTTCTGTGGATGTATTCGACGGATTGCTTGTCTCTTACGCTAAAAAGAAAAAAGCTTCAGTGATAATTAGAGGACTTCGCGCAATTTCTGATTTTGATTACGAATTTCAAATAGCTCTTACTAATAGAAAGCTTGAACCGGAAGTAAATACAATTTTTTTGATGCCAAGCGAAAAATACAGTTTTCTAAACTCATCATTGGTGCGCGAGCTTGCTTCATTTAAAGCAGATGTAAAACAGTTTGTGCCGGATTATGTTTTTAAAAAACTAAAAGAGAAATATAAAAAGAGTTGAAGATACAAATAAAAAAAGCGGGCAAAAAAAATGATTGAAGCCCGCTTTTTGTTTTAAAACTTATTTTATATAATTATTATAAGACCTTACTAAGGTCGGTATTTTTATACTGATCTGAGCTGAAGAAGTTCAGCATTTTTTGAAACTCTCCTGCTTCCATATAACCCGCGAAATTCATAACTTCCTCACCGTTATATTTAAACTTAATAACACTTCCGTCAGGATTCAAAAACACATGGCTAGGATATCCTGTTGTATTAAATGATTTCGCAAGGTCAGCAACCGTAATGCTTTTACCGTCATAAGTAACAGGCGTTTTGCTGTCAGCATCAAGACTTACCCAAACGAAGTTAGCCAAAGCAGACTGAACGCCGGCATTTGAGTATACTTCACTTTGCATTTTTTTAGTCCACGTATCTGAAGCAGAACCTATAAATAAAACTATCTTTTTATTTGAGCTTTTTGCTGCTGTTAGTCCTTCACTTAAAGACATCTGAGCAAACGAATTTCCTGCAAAAAATAATACAGCTAAAAACGAAACTAAGACTGATATTTTATATGTGTTTTTCATAATTACCCTTTCTATTAACTAACTGGGTTTAGATATTAAACAAGCAATATTGCAATAAGTTTCATTACTTTAATACAATAAAAATAATGAATTATTCTTGAAAATAAAGGGGAGAAGGGGTTGAAAAGTTACAAAAGGGGCTTTACTTAGCCCCCTGAAGATTTGAAATGACTCCCTGTGAAAGTAGGAATAAAATTATTAAACCAAAAACAATTCTGTAAACTATAAAAATAAAATTCGTTCTGGTTTTCAGATAGCTGATAAGAAATGCGATGGACATATATCCTACAATTCCTGATACAATGGTGGCAACTATTAAATTGATTTTATTCTCAGCAAGCAGTTCTGTTCTTTCAGAATACAACTCATAAAGGCCGCTTAAACTGATGGCGGGAATACTAAGCAGAAATGAATACCTTGCAGCAGTCTCCCTTTTAAGTCCGCAGAACAATCCTGCAGTAATTGTTACACCGCTTCGCGAGCTTCCCGGTATCAGCGCAAGCGCCTGAGCGCATCCGATTATAATACCGTCTCTTACAGTTACATGCTGCATATCTTTTTTCTTTACACTGATTTTTTCGGCAATAAAAAGAAAAATTGCGAGAATGATTAACATACTTGCAACAACATAAAGCCCGCGCGCATCACCGACTATAAATTTTTTAAATACAAGCCCGCAGATTGAAATAGGAATGGTACCGAGAATAATCAACATAAAAACTCTGGACTCAGGATCACCGAAAAAGTTTTTTGTTTTTAAAGCTCTGAAAAATCCCTGTAAGAGGTTTGAAATATCCTGTCTGAAATAAATGAACGTTGCAATGAGAGTTCCGATTTGAATTACTGCAGTAAACGCTGCTCCTTCATCTTTCCATCCGAGCAAGGCAGGTACAACACGTAAGTGAGCAGAGCTGCTGACGGGAATAAATTCAGTAAGTCCTTGAATAATCCCTAATACAATGGCGTGTATAATGCCTTCCATTAATTTTCTATATTAAAATTAAAGGGATGACTTCTGCCATCCCTTTGTCAAAAAAATTAAGATAAAATAATTTTACAAACTATACATCAAGATTTGCATACTTGGCATTCTCTTCTATGAATCTTCTTCTTGGTTCGACTTCCTCACCCATAAGTACTCTGAACATTTTATCCGCTGCAGATGCATTTTCATTGTTTACCTGCAAGATTGTTCTTGTTTCAGGATTCATAGTTGTAGCCCAAAGCTGATCTGGATTCATTTCGCCAAGACCTTTGAAACGTGATATAGCAACGCCTTTAGGGCTAGCAGTACCGCTTGTCTCTTCAGTCTCAATCAGAACTTCACTCTTATCAACTTTCAGTGATTTTAATATGCTATCTCTTTCTGCTTCATCGTATGCATAAAATTCCTGTTTGCCTTTTTTAACTTTGTAAAGAGGCGGCTGGGCAATGTAAAGCATACCCATATCGATTACCTCTTTCATATGTCTGTAGAAAAATGTTAATAGCAGTGTTCTGATATGCGAACCGTCAATGTCGGCGTCGCACATAAGAATAATTTTTCCGTATCTCACTTTGTTCGTATCGAAACTGTCAGAGTTTCCAATACCCGCTCCAAGCGCCGTGATAATATCTCTTATCTGTTCGTTCTCAAGAATTTTATTTATTCTGGCTTTTTCTACGTTCAGAATTTTTCCTTTCAATGGAAGTATTGCCTGAAATCTTCTGTCTCTTCCCTGCTTTGCAGAACCGCCTGCAGAGTCACCCTCAACTAAATATATTTCACATTGAGCAGGATCACTGATAGAACAATCGGCAAGTTTGCCCGGAAGTCCGCCTATATCAAGCGCATTCTTTCGACGTGTAAGTTCTCTTGCTTTTCTTGCAGCTTCTCTTGCCTCGGCAGCGCGTAAACATTTTTCAATGATGCGTTTACCAATGGCAGGATTTTCCTCTAAGAAATTTCCGAGCTGCTCACCCACTAAGGACTGCACAATACCTTTTACTTCACTGTTACCGAGCTTTGTTTTTGCCTGTCCTTCGAACTGCGGCTCAGGGACTTTCACGCTCACAACGCATGTCAATCCTTCTCTGAAGTCATCACCTGTTAAAGTAATCTTATCACTTTTGATTAAATTATTTTTTGAAGCAAAGTTATTCAGCGTTCTTGTTAACGCTGCTTTAAATCCTTCTAAGTGTGTACCGCCTTCGTGAGTATTAATGTTATTTACGAACGTATAAATGTTATCATTGTAAGATTCGTTATATGAGAAGGCAACTTCCATGATAATATTTTCTCTATCACCGCTAACGTAGATTGGTTTTGCAGTAATTGATTTTTCATCTTCATCCAAATATTTTACGAAGTCAACAATACCGCCTTTGTATTTGAACTCTACTTCTTTATCACTTCTCTCGTCTTTAATAATAATTATTAGGTCTTTATTAAGATAAGCAAGCTCTCTTAATCTTGATTCAAGAGTTTCAAATTTAAAAGTTGTTACTTTGAAAATTTCGTTATCTGCTAAGAACGTAACTCTCGTTCCGGTCTTTTCTTTTACTTTCCCGGTTTCCTTAACAGGAGCAACAGCCTCGCCTCTTTTATATTTCTGATAGAAAATTTTTCCGTCTCTGTAAACAGTTACTTCAAGCCATTCACTAAGGGCATTCACAACTGAAACACCCACTCCGTGAAGACCGCCCGAAACTTTGTAAGTATCGCGGTTGAACTTACCGCCTGCATTAAGCTGAGTCATTACAACTTCAAGCGCGGACTTTCCTTCTGTCGGATGCATATCAGTAGGAATACCTCTGCCGTTATCTTCAACTGTAATTGTATTATCTTTGCCTATTGTTAAAATAATCTTGTCACAAAATCCCCCGAGTGCTTCATCTATTGCATTATCTACAACTTCGTAAACTAAGTGATGAAGACCGCGTGATGATACGTCTCCGATATACATAGCAGGTCTCTTGCGGACGTGCTCCATTCCTTTCAGAACCTGAATATCACTGGCTGAATAATCGCCTTCTTTTTTCTGTTTGTCTTTTGCCATTTATATTTTTCTTTTTTAAAACTTAATTAATTCTTATACGAAAATAATATCTTTAACTTTTTTGTTTTTTAGAATTTCATTTACTCTTCCAAGTATCTCTTCTTTGCGCGCTGAGAGTTCATATCTCCATACTGCATTTTCCACACTGACGTACAGCTTGTTTTTTTTTATGTCCACAGGTTTTGAGAATTGCGAGATAGTATCACCCACACATTCATTCCATACCTTCAGGATTTTCACATCCTGCATTTTCTCGCTTAAGCCGATGTATTCCATAAACTCATCAAGCTCATTGCGAAGGTTAATTACTTTTCCTAATCGTCCGTCTTTCTTTTCCTGAAACATAGTGTAAAACATTAGTTATCGGTAAAAACTTTTCCGTTTATTACTTTGAAAATTTTCATCTCAGAAGGATTATAGAACTTGCTGAGATTTTCTGCATATCCTTTGTTAGTCGTTGTCAAAAAAATCTGTCCGAATTCTTTCAGATGTGAAATTATCATCGAGACTCTGTTTTCATCAAGCTCTGAAAGAACGTCATCTAAAAGCAGTACAGGATTCGTTTCCTTCTTATCTTTTAAAAAATCATACTCTGAAAGCTTTAGTGCAACAAGAAAAGTTTTGTGCTCTCCCTGCGATGCATGATTTTTTAAATCGAAAAAATTTGTGCCTGCAGTTTTTTGCAGACTGAAAATGTAATCATCTCTCTGAGGTCCGAAGAGCGAAGTGCCTCTGGCAATCTCTTCTTCAAACTTCTTTTCTGCAAGCTTTTCGTATCCTGCTTTTATACTTTCCTTTGTAACTGTCTCATATTCATCAATGCCGATAGTTCCTATAGCATCAGATTCGTAGCTTATATAGGGAGTCTGATTTTTATTTATCAGATAAGAAAAGTTCTTTGAGAAATAGTTTAAGAACTCTTTTAAAAACTCAATGCGTTTTACAATTATCTCTCCGGAAACTTCAATAAATTTTTCGTTATAGCTTTGAAGTAAATCCTTTAACTCTCCTGCAGAAATTCTTTGATGCTGATGGTAGCTCCTGAATAAAGCATTTTTCTGTTTAACAAGCTTAACCATATCTTTGAGATTGTTAAGATACAGCGGACTTGTTTGAGAAATCAGAATATCGAAAAATCTTCTTCTTTCGGAAGGATTGCCATAGGTAATTTCCAGATCCTGCGGCGATAAAAACACTGCCGGAATTCTTCCGAATATTTCGGATGAGTAACTTGCGACTTTATTTTTATTTAAGTGTATTGCCTTCTTTGCCGATGGCTTATCATACGCAACTCCTATCTTTTCATCGTTGCCGTTATCGTTTGTATACGTGCTTTCTATGGAAAAATTCTCTGAATCAAATCTTAAACAATCAGATTCAGATGCTCCGAGAAAACTTTTTGTTAAGCATGTGAAGGAAACGGCTTCAAGTATGTTCGTCTTTCCCTGCCCGTTCTCTCCGTAAATAAAATTGAACTTCTCATTAAAATCAATTTTCTGGTCTTCGTAATTCCTGAAATTATTCAGCGTAATCTCTTTTAAAATCAACTTACTCTTACAGGCATAATTAATTCTATAAAATCTTCGTTATCAGGCTGCTCAGTCGGGTATGCAATCGAAGCCTTTGAAGGCTGATTCATCTTAAAAATGATTTCGTTCGTTTCGATCTGATTCACCGCATCAAGTAAAAATCCTGTATTGAAAGCAGTTGTGAACGGGGTTGCATCAAAGTCTGCGTCTCCACTCATAGCTGTGAAGTTACATGGCAGAGTTTCCTCTGCTTCCGTTCCTGTCTCAGGATTTTCAGATGTAATCGTTACTGAATTATTTTTTATTTCCATCTTTACTCTTTTTGTAATAACGTCGGCGCAAATTAATGCTCTGTGCAATGAGTCCTGTAATTCTTTCTTTACTATTCTTAAAGTTTTGTTTCCGTCGTTAGGAATAACCGATTCGTAATTCGGGAACGTCTCGTCAATTAATTTTGAATAAATTTCTGAATCCGGAAAAAATATTCTTAAATCATTTTCATCAAATTGTATCTCGACTGTTCCTGCTTCACCGCTTAATCTTTGGATTAAGTTACATGTCTTCACAGGAATAACAATCTTGCTGTCTGCAATTCCTTTATGTGTTGTTTTGTAAATCAGCTTTGCTAATCTGTAACCGTCTGTTGCTACGGAACGGATTTCCTCTTCCTTTGCTTCTAATAAAACACCTGACATATTTCTTCTTATCTCATCTTTATTTGCTGCATGGAAAACTTTTCCTATTAATCTTTTTAAAACTCCGCTGTTAATTTTCAGCGAGCTTAAATGATTATTCTCTTCCGGCATCGGGAAGTCATCTGCTGCTTCACCTGATAAATTATATTTTTTGTTGTTCTGAGTTTTTAAAGTCATTCTGCTCTTGCCGTCAACAGTTATTTCAAGAGTTTTCTTAGCAAGGAATGATTCGGATTTTTTATAAAGCAATTCTACAACTTCTTTCAGCTTTGCATTTGAATCTCCTAAGTGCTTTAAGTTTTCATCTGAGTCAATAAACTTCTGATTTTCATCTATGAGTGTATCAATTTTTTCCTTATCTATTGCAGTCAGTACTCCTACATAAACTAACGATTCGCCGGAAGAATCATATTTGAATCTATCAGCAAATACATCAGTAAGCTTTGCTTCATTTCTTAAATCATCGTAAACGGATTTTTTTAACTTCTCCGTTAAGTTTACATTTGAGAAGCTTGATGAAAGCGATTTTGATAAGTCTGAAAGTTTTTTATACGGAACTGTTACTCTGCCGTCTTCTTTTCCTTTTACTGATGTCTTTGTTCTGATGAATGTTTCCAAATCAGAAGCTAACATTTCAAGATTATTTCCTTCGAGTATTAACAATACATTTCCTAATATCGGAAGCGGAGATTTCGTCGGAACTATCGAACTTAATTTATTTAATGAATTAACGAACTGGTCTGCTGCGACTGTAAATTTCATTTATGGTATACGGTAAGTGTTATGAGATAAATAATTGGAAAATAACTAATATATCGAGTATTTTCAATGAAGTTAGAATGGTTTAAAACCTTTATAACTTGCATAAAAACATATATAAAGCGAAGGGTGAAAAGAAATGTTTACGGAAAGAGTAAAAATTCTGTAAAATAAAAAAACAAAGCCGTCAAAAAAAATCTGACGGCTTTAAATATAAAAGTTTCCTAACAATTAATTTACAGCTTCTGTTTCATACCCTGAGATATTTATAGCATTTTCAATTTCTTTTGCTGAAACAATTTCTGAATCGAAACTTACTTTTACTATTTTACTTTTTACGTCAGCTGTTACTTCTTTTATCCCTTCAAGTTTTTTTACTGCATCAGTAATGGTATTGGTGCATCCGGTGCAGCCAATTCCTTTGCATTTGAATTGCACTTTTTTTATAGTTTCTTTTAAAACTGTTTGTTCGTTTTCTGTCATTATTTTATTTTCTGCAAGTGTTTTTCCTCCCAAGCCAATTATCAGAATAATAGATAATGACAGCAATGTAATAATTTTAATTGATTTCATCGATTTAAAATAATTTCATTATTTTTTGATTTTCTTCTCTGTACTTACTTCCTTTTGCTCTGTTGAACTGTTTGTCTGAGTGCCCGGCGTATTAATTTCTGCATGATACCCGGCTTTGGTAATTGTATTTTCAATATCAGCCGCCGATACAATCCCTGATGCAAAAGTTACTTTAGTAATTTTTGTTTTGTAGTCAGATTTAACATCTTTAATACCGTCAAGTTTATTAACTTTTTTAATTATGGTTTCTTCGCATCCTGTGCAAGTCATACCGTCACATTTAAACTCGACAGTCTGAAGATTTTTATCTGTATTTTGCTCTGTATTTTGTGCGGATGAATTTTCAGTTTTGGAACCGTTTTTATTACATCCCGCCAGAATAAACAAAGTACAAAATATGATTATTCCAAAATAATTTTTCATCTTAGCCTTGTTTACATTTAAAAATCCGGAGAAGCTTGAACTTCTCCGGTAATAAATTACATTCCGAAATAATAAGACAAACTTGCCACTGCTCTGAATTTGTTAGGTGTCTGCGATCCGAATAGCCTGTCATTTATGGGATGCTGATAAGTAAAATTAAGTGAAAAACTCGAGTAATAAACATCAATACCTCCCGTAATAAACAGCACGCTGCCGCCTGAGTTGGGGTCTTCAACTTCGTTCAGCTTATCATGCTCAGCTGCTTCCAGGTAAATTCCGGCATGAGGAAGCAATCCTGTCTGCCCTGTTTCAACCTGATAAAACAAAGAAGATGTAACATTTAACCTGTTACCGAATTTGTATTCGTTTTTGTTCTTTGTCGCGATAGAATAAGAGGCATCGGCATTAAATCCAAAATCTTTATATTTTGAAAAGTAGCTTGTGCTTACAAGAAAATCGAATGCGCCAGTACCGGGCTGAAAGTGAGGCTCAGTTATGCCGTACTCAAGCTGTTTATTAAAAGCCCCGGTAGGAACTTTTAATCCTGCTCCAACGTAAACTCTTTGTCTGTATTGAGATTCCTCTTTTAAAGATGGCGGTGTAGCATAGATCTGATATTGAGCAAGTAAACTTGCATCGCCGAAATCTTTTATCTGCTTCCCGTTTATATCAATGAATTTATATGGAAGGGTTAAAAGAAATCTCAGCTTCGGAGTTGCATTGTATTTTGCAAACAGCTCAACCTTTGAATAAATCTCAGTTTCCTCTACACCCGTATGACCTTCATGATCAAGATTAGGATTTACCGGTTCGTTATGAGCAGGGGAATAAAATTTAAAATATGAGTACCTTACACCTACTGAATTTTGCGCAAAGTTAGGCTCAATGCCAAAGAAACATCCGCAGAGATCGCAGCTGTTTTCCTGAATATCCCCCAGTGTTCGAATTTTTTTCAACTTGAGGAGAATCTCTTTATCCCTTGTTTCGTCTTTTTCATCTGCTTTCAGGGCAGAAGCAATGAACATTATTATCGCCAGTGTTAAAAATAGTTTTTTCATTCTTTTTTAATATAAAATTTAAAATCCGATGTCAAAATAAGTTGAGTCTGAAAATCCGGTCTTAGTCATATACATATTTATTCTCCAATTTCCTGAGGCAGGAAGATTTACTTTACCTGTGTAATGTCGTAATTCTCCTGCAGGAACAGGATTTACATTTCCTGTTGATGTTAGTCCTGATGAAAGTAAAACAGGCTTTAAAGAAATTGCATATGATGTATCGGTTCTGAAGTTGAGGGTGTCCATAGTGCTATTAATGAGAAACTCAAAATTATTCATTCCTACTACAGGACTTTTGGGATTTATGTATGAAAGATAAATTGTCGGTCCGCCCGGCAAGTCTTTCTGTACAAATTTACCGGTGTAGTCGCTTATGTGAAGTCCGCCGAATGAAGCGGTACCGTAAGGTTCACCTGTTGCGCCATGGTTATGAACACCAATTTTTATATTCCAGTGATCAACAGCCTGTGGCGAAAGAAATACTACTGCAAAAGGAAACAAACCTTTTGAATTTGCTTCCTCAGGTGCGCTTTCAACCGGTCCTCCGAGAGTGTGGTCAGTCAATGCCGGAATTACATGCGCATCCTTTATTACAGCGCCTGTTAATGAATCGTAAAGTAATGCATAAACTTTATTATAGCCGGTATGCAGCGGTTCATCTAAGTATAATATTACATTTGCTCTTGCTCCTATGGCATCTGCTTTGCCAAGTCTTACTAAGCCTGTTGTATCAACTGTAGCAGGGGCTTCAGGACTTGTTACAGTATCGTCTTTACATCCTTGTAAAAAAAATATTGATGTGAATAAAAAAATAACGGATAAAATAATAAATTTAGTTTTTTGCTTTTGCATAAAATAATTTTGTTTTTTTTTAAGATTTTAAAAAATAGATTAATATCAATTATGAGGTATGAGTTGCGCATACTTCACCATTGGTAGTACTTTTCAGGGACAATATTGATTTATGCGAATTGCGGCGGTTTGCCGGGAAGTGAGTAGAATCCTTTGGAAGGATTTAATGATTTATCTGTAAATTGTATTGAAGTTGAATTGTTTGTTTCAGGTAATATAAAATAGTTAACCGTGAACTCTGAAAGCTTAAGCTTAATATTTATATTTTCTGCAGGTGCTTTGGTTTCATCACTTTGCTGATCTAATTTTTTATTAAGGTAGCAGCATGCATTACATTCAGCAGTCTTTTTTTCGCACACAGTTGCAGCAAGGTCTGATTGATTCAGCTTAAAGATTCCGTAATACAACATTACATAATTTGTATTAACGAAGAAGATTACCAGCATAAAGCAGGTGAATATTTTAGCAAGATTGCTTTTCACGGTTCAACAACCTAAGAGTTTTAATTTTTGTTTTCAATCCAATTGATTCATCACAGATTCGATGTCAGCATCATAGCTCCCAATATTACAGCCGGAGCGCCTTGCCCGGGAAAAACCGTATCGCCTACTAAGTAAAAATCTTCTATTGGAGTTTTAGACGGAATCTGTCTGAAAAAATTGCGCTTAATGGTGGTAGGCATTCCGCCTACGTATCCGTTCTTTCTTTTAGTATAGAACTCAAATGTTTTCGGACTTCCGGATAAGACATATTTCCTTTTGCAGTTTACAAAATTCTCGAAATTTTCTTCTAGCAATTTCAAAATTTCGTCAGTTAGAATTTTTTTCTTTCCTTCATAAATTTCTTCAGAGTAGCTTTTCCATTCTTCAGGATTTGCAATGTGAGTTGAAACAGTAACGGTTCTCCATCCCGCAGGAGCTTTCTGTTCATCTCCGCTTTTTGAGATAGAAACAAAAATAGAACCAGATGCTGCTATACTGCTTTTGAAATGTATCTGATGATAAAGTGCACCGTAATCATTAAAGTTATCTTCAACTCCAAAGTATAAAGTGAACGCTCCCCATGCTTCAGAGTTCTTATCTGAAATCTTCTGAAAATATTTTTTTGCATCTGCATCTTCAAATAAATTTTCGTTGTTCCAGATAGGCGCATTGGAAATTATTTTATTCGCGAAGAGTTCACCTTTATTGGTGATAACTTTATAAGCAGTATTCTCTTTAGTAATCTTTTCCACTTTGTGTTTAAATAAAATCTTTCCGCCAAGCTCAGTAAATTTATCCTGCATAATTTTTGAGAATGAATACATTCCTCCGTTTATATAATATGTTTCTGCGGGATAGTTTAGCACCAGACATGCAGGGAGAAACGGGACTTTATCCGTATGCGCCTGCGCAGTTATCATTAACTGCTCATTAAGAAATTTTTTGAACAACAGGTTATTTTCAAGACTAAATTTCTTCAAAACATCGTCAACCGCTTGAGTAATATGATAAAGCAGATTCAAATTCTTCGGATTTTTGGGAAGCGAAAGATAATCGAGTAAATTTGTTGGAGGGAAATTTTTCAAAGCGGGTATTAGTTTGTAACTCTTTCTTTCGAGCTTGAAGATTAATTTCCAGAATTTTTTCATTCCTTCCTCATCACCAAACTTATTAATGCACTCGTTCACCCATGCGTCTTCATCAGCATAGCGGTAAATTTTTTCTTTGTCCTTTAATAAATTATGTACAACAATCCCAGTACTTTGCTTGTATAAATTTTTTCTGACTTCGTCTTCTATTCCGGTATCTTTAATAAATTTATATAATGGCTGGTCTTCGCGAAAGCCGCTTAAAGTAGTTGCGCCGACATCAAAATTAAAATTGCCGGCGGGCTCGGATTTTGAAATTCGTCTGAAGTATGAAGCACATCCTCCGCTGACTGTGTGAGATTCAAGGATTAAAACTTTCGCTCCTTTTTGCTGCAGAAGAAGTCCGGACGAAAGCCCTCCAAGCCCGGCACCAATAATGATAAAATCGTATGTAAGAGACAAAAATTTGATTTAGGGTTAAAAAGGGAACAAAGTCAGCGAATAAAAGTTAAAATTGTAAATATTAATTGTAAAAAAATTAAATTATTTTAGGTATAATCCAAACAACCAAATTTATATGAAAAAAATTCTTTTATTATTAGCTGTATTTTTTATTACATCACAAATTTCATTTGCTCAAGATACCCGCTGGTTTACAGTCGCTTATTCTTATTTTAGCGGACCCGTATCACCGGTATATCAAAAAACTTATACTGTAACTGTAAACCATGATAGAAGCGCCTCAATAAGTTTTCATCAGGGACTGGATAAAATGGCACCGCAGGTTGAATCTTTTACAATCAGTAAAACAAATCAAAAGAAGATAACGAGTCTTATTAAAAAGATTGGAATACTGGATGGAGTAACTCCTAAAGATTCTGCTGACGGAAAGATTGGCGGACCGAGTAAAAGCATAACGGTAACCTACGGTAATCCAAATCCGAATCTTGATCAGCCTGTACGACAAGTTAAGTTCAGCGAAACAACTTTTTCATCAGATGATGTAAAAAAGCTTTTTGCTCTTATGGATAAAGTTGTCACTAAAAAAGTATGGAAAAAACTTGAAAAGAAAAAAACAAACGGCGATAAATAATTTTTAAATTTTCCGATTAAAAACAAAAGGCGAAGTAGTTACTTCGCCTTTTTCTTTGATGTTAAAATTTTATTTAATCCTTCAGCTTATTAAATATATATCCGCCATTAGTTGCTCCCCATATCTGTTCATCTTTTTCACCCCAACCTCTATCCCAGCTAACAATTTTATTTCTGTATACCTTAACTTCAGAGGTCGCATATTTTGCTCCGCGCAAATCACTCGGACAATCTTTGCCTTTAGTTGCTCCAACATAGTAACCTTTCTTATTTTTAGCAAGAAACACAGAGCAGCCGTCTCTCGATTTTAGTGAATCAGGTGTTAATCCTGATAGTGCGTTATCTTTCTTATAATCTCCTGCAAATCTTAAGGGATTTTCCATAGTATAAACTGCGCTTTCAAATTTGTTCTTTCCGATTTGTGTCACGTGATAAACTCTCTGTCTGTAGGGTTTTTGCTGTGCAGTTGAAACTGCCTGCTCAACATAAAGCCATATGCCGTCTGTTCTGTCTTTCCAGATTCTTTTCATTTGTAATCTAATATCAAAATAATTTGTATCTTTTATGGATTGTTTTTCACTGGAGAACGAACCTTCCATATAAGCTGCAAGTTTTAATAATTCACTCTTTGGTTTTGGTTTCGCAAAGGAATTAACCGATATTGTAAATAAAATTGCTACGAGAAATATTATTTGTTTCATTTTTGTAATTTCTTGTTTTTCTTTTTAGATTCTAAATTGATTTTCTTTTTGAAAGCTATAACTTTATTCAGAATTTTTTTATCAAATGTTCCAAGTATTTGGACTGCAAGCAGCGCTGCATTCTTTGCGTTATTAATTGCTACCGTTGCAACAGGAACACCGTATGGCATTTGAGCAATTGATAACAATGAATCCAACCCTTTTAAAGATTTAGTTTCAATTGGTACTCCTATAACAGGAATGGGTGAATATGCCGCTGACATTCCCGGTAAATGAGCTGCTCCTCCTGCCCCGGCAATAATAACTTTTATTCCTCTTTTATGGGCACTCTTAGAATAGCTTACCATTAAGTCAGGTGTGCGATGCGCAGAAGTAATTAACATTTCATAAGAAACATTGAACTCATTCAGAATTTCCGCTGCCTGTTTCATTATGGGCAGATCAGAATCTGAGCCCATTATAATTCCTACAAGTGCTTTGCTTTTTGCCATAAAGAAAATTGAAATTTATTCTTTAAATTACTCTTCCAGCGAAGTATCTATAAAGCGTGACATCATTGTTAAAATCTCTTCACCTGATTTTGAATCGACCCATTGGTTATCAATATAATTGAAGTGAAAGCCGCCGTGTCTTGCGGCAAGCCATAATTGTTTTACAGGTGCCTGCCTACTGACGATAAGCTTGCTGTCATCAACGAGAGTAATTTTTAAAATACCGTCGCCTAATTCTAAATCTATATCTTCGCCATAGGTTTCGCTTACGTAATCGTAAATCCTTTTCATTTCATTTGTTACAAGTGTTGTGTATTCCTGATCTGTCATAAAAATTTAATTTATCCTTTCAACTGCGATTATTGTTAAATCGTCTGATTGAATTTTATTTTGTGTAAACTTATTTACATCTGCAACAAGGTCATCGATTATCTGTGTAGTTTTTTTATCTGAGTTTGAATTTAAAAACTCTTCTATCTTATCTATTCCATATTCGTCCCGTTTCTCATTCTGTGCTTCATTTACTCCGTCTGTATATAAAATAAGTTTATCATTCTTTTTAAAATCTATTACAACTTCTTTTGATTCATCTGCATAAATATTATCAGTTGCGCCAAGTGTAATACCGTGCTTTTTCAATTTGTATATTTCGTTTGATTCACCTGAAATTTTATACGGCGGTAAATGTCCTGCATTATATAGAGTGCATTTACTTTCCTTCATGTCTATTACAGCAAAGATTGCCGTAACAAACATTTTCCTGCTTTGAGTTTTACGGATTACTCTGTTTAGCTTTGTAAATATTATTTTAGGGTCATTTGTCTCTTCGAGAATCAAATGCATACAGCTTCTTATACCTGAAAGGAGTAATGCGCTTGCAACTCCGTGACCGGATACATCGCAGATAAACACGCCAATTTTATCTTCAGATAGTTTAAAATAATCGTAATAATCTCCACCGACTTCGGTAGCAGGAATAGAGATTGCTGAAATTTCAAGATTGTTAATTACTGCAAATCTTTCCGGAAGCATGGAGAGCTGCATTTGCTGGGCATACTCAAGCTCCTTCCTCATTCGTATGTTATCAAAATTCTTCTTGTACATCACATCGTACTCAGAATAGAATTTCTTCTTTCTTCGGTACTCCACAAATACTGCAAGCCCCATGAACATTGCAGCCGTTATTGCAGTAGGAACAATATTGTTGAACTCACCGGTTTTTAAAATAAATACATCGACAATAATAGGAGGCAGAAAGAAGATTGCGCTAATCTGAAAAATTTCATTGCGAGTTAGGCGGAAAACAATAAGCGCAATACAAAAGAAAAAAATGAAAGGTGAAATTTCTGAATCATTATCGTTTTCATTTGAAGTACCGATTTTTAGAGTAGTGGAACCGTTATTTGAATCAGTTTTTGCTTTAACTAAGTTTTCTTTAAGAGCGGACGAGTCTTGTATTCCCGCAGAATCTTTTTTAACAGATTCAGTTGTTTTTTTATTTTTAGCGGATGAGGTTTTCTTTGCGTTAGTTACGTTGCCGTTTAATAATCCTATGAAAATCAATATTACCACATGTACAATAAAGAAGTAATAAACGTATTTGCGAATGTTCTTAAGATTAAAAATCTTTTTGTAGAGTATTAATGAGCTTACAAGTAAAATAAGATCTGCCAGGAGAATGGATGCTTTCCAGGTAAAAGCATGACCCTCGGCAAGTGTCACTATAAAAGAGATGGCAAAGAAAAGAATGACACCCCACATAACACCCTTGAGTATTTTCATATTCGAAGTGTCAAGGGAAAGGAGGTATGATTTTTCCTTGGGTAAAGAGAGATACTTATCTATATCGTATATAGATTCCAAAAGGGTTTTATTTTGAATACGCCGGGAAGCCCGGCGGTTATCGGGAAAGTATTAAAGTTATTTTTCTTCTGTCGGAGGTACATATTCTTCCGGTAGCTGCATGCCTGCACCGAAAAAATAATCCTGCATCTGGTCTTCGAATATCTTATCCGTTGATGGAGATGATAAATCAAGACGGTATTCGTTTACAACCATTTTAAAATGCTCTAAAAACATTTTGAAAGCTTCTTTAGAAACACTATCATAGACTTTTTGTCCTGTCTCACCTAATATCGGAGGCTTAGTCAGTCCGGGTAAATCTTTGTTTAATTTTATACAATGAACAATTCGTTCTTCAGCCATTTATTTGAAATATTTTTAAAATTTTTATTTGTTTTTTGTTACATCAATAAGTCTGTTTTCTACAGTGCCTTCTATTACTTTTTGCTCGACGACTGCATCAATCATTACATCCCTGTCTATTATATTTGTATCTTCTAAAATAATTTCTTCGCCAACATCGCCGTAATATTTTTTGAACTGACCGCCGAGATAGTTGTTTGTTGATATAGTATAAATTTTGTTATCATCAATGTCTTTTCCTTCGGCAGTTTTTATTGAAACTATAAAGTTATCATCACCTGCCAGAACTTTTTTTGAATCATATTCTATCTTTATGCCGGATACAATTGATAAATCACTTGAACCAAGCTCATCCATTTCTTTTACATAAGTCTGCAGATTGTTTTTGAACATCTGCTTTACGGCTTTACCTGAAAGTTTAATAACAACCACAGTGTTTCCGAATGGATTTATCTCCCACATATCGTTTACTGTAATCACACCTTTGGGAAGACTCTTTCTAATCCCACCGGCATTTAATACAGAGATATCCGTTTTAAATCTTTTTCTCATTGCATCTGCCTGCCACTGCCCAAGATTGGATTCCATCTTATAGGAAGAAAACCAGTCTTTTTTTAGAGTTCCGATTTCCTTCATCAAATCTCCCTGTATTCCTGAAATCATATTTTCCACTACTGCCGCTGCATTCTTATCCATTATAGCAGAATCTAATACTGTTTCATACAGCTTTCCATAGTTCCATAGTACAGTATCTTTTTCTACGTCAATTTTTAAATCAAGTTTTCCCAGATATCGCCCGTATGAGCCGGCCTGAACAATTACTACATTATTTTTTATTGTAGGTCTTTGAAGTGCAGTATGGGAGTGCCCGCCGACAATTATATCAACATCTTTGTAATATTTATCTGCAATTTTTTTATCGTTATCTAATCCGATATGTGTCAGCAATACGATTACATCGCAGCCTTCTGTTTTGCAATAATTAATCCCTGCGTTAATTAACGAATCTGTATCGAGCATAGTTACATCGGTAACATTTTTAGGTACAGTAAGTGTCATTAAATCTAAAGCGGTAAGCCCGATAACTCCGAACTTAACTCCGTTAACTATTTTTGTTACCCATGGTTTCCCGATGGTTCTTTGAAGAGATTTTAAGAAAACATTCCCGGATAAAACATCAAAGTTGGCTTCCCGCAGCAAAGAATCCAGATGCAGCTCTCCATAATCAAATTCGTGATTGCCTACTGCGAATGCATCAAGTCCGTAGAGATTTAGCAATTCAATTTGTGATTTTCCTTTTGTAAGAGAGGAGATAGGTGACCCCTGAAAATCATCACCTCCGTTTAAAACAAGACTGTTTGCATTTCTGAATTTATTAAGATATCCCAGCATAGAGGAAGTACCGCCAATATAATAAGTGCTGTCTCCTTTTATCGAATCTTTTTTGGTAATTCTGTAAGGCATATTTCTTGAGTGAAAATCGTTCCAGTGAAGTATTGTAACCTCTTTTACATTTGCATCGTTCTCCTGCGAAAAGGCAATGGAGCTTATGAATAATAACGCTAACAATATTTTTTTAGTCATGTTGATTTTAAATTAAAAAAAGGGAGCTCTCTCCCTTAAATTTACGGATTAATTCAGAACAGAATTATATCTTAAAGTAAAAATTCAGTAATTTATTTCCAAGACAGGAATTAGCTTTTAAGAAGCTGTGCAATGTATTCTTTCTTGTTCTTCATTCGTTTCAGGTTGTTTTCGAAATTCATAGCGCCGCCTCTATCCGGAAATTCTTTGCTCCAGACAATTTTCCATGGTCCCTTTTTACTTGTATATGGTGACTTATCTTTTGAGTTATGTTCTTTTAATCTGGTCTCTAAGTTATCGGTATGTCCAATATATATTTTACCGGTAGAAGAAGATTTTAATATATATGTATAATACATTTTCTTTAGCTTGACGGATTTAAAAGAGTATGCTCTGTTTAAATCACACAGTTTTAAAATGTTTCAATTAATTAAACTGTTTAATTAATTGAGAAGTTTCAGGAATCGCCTTCGCCAGAAAAGCTATTTAGAAAACCGGTTTATTTAAGTGAGATTAAAGGTTAAATTTATTTCTTAGAGTTAAATTATCTTTACAACATCTACTGGTATGATATCGATTTAAATCGACCCTACCCTCCCTATTCCTTCGGGATGAGCTACTTATATCTTCGAACAATATTTTTCAAGAATATATTTCTTATTCTTTAACTTTTTTAAGTAATTTTCAAATTTCATTGCTTCACCTCTGATTTCAAACTCTTTCCTAAAAACAATTTTCCATGGTCCTTTCTTATTCGTGAAGGTAGATTTTTTATCAGAGTTATGTTCCTCCAATCTCCTTTCAAGATTTTCAGTATGACCAATATATAGTCTATCAGTACTTTCAGAAATTAAAATGTATGTGTAATACATAATCTGTCGGGATGACTGGATTCGAACCAGCGACCCCTTCGTCCCGAACGAAGTGCGCTACCGAGCTGCGCTACATCCCGTAAAATTATTTTTCAATAAAAGAACCGAGACCCTCCCGATTCCCATCGGGATGCGCTACCGAGCTGCGCTACATCCCGATTTATTCGGGATGTGCGTCATTCCAGAAAACGCAGTCCCGAAAGCATATAATATATTTATAAAATTACTTCTTTGAAATCCATAATTACAGTTATTTTCACAGGATATTGCCTTGAATATCGTAAAGCATTATAGTAATTTTATTACTGGAATTCATTTCTTTTAAACAACTATTAATTAATTTCTTAAAAACTACTTAAATGTCGACCGAAACTAAGTATAAAGAGCCCGCTCCTTATAAAAGAGGCGAAGCAAATCCGTTCGAAAGCATGATGGTACGATTTGACAAGGCAGCCGAATTGTGCAAACTCGATGAAGGATTATATAACTATTTAAAGTACCCGGTAAAGCAAGTTATAGTTTCCATACCTGTTATGATGGATAGCGGCAAGCTTGAAGTATTTGAAGGTTACAGAGTAATACATGATAATATTCTTGGACCATCTAAGGGCGGTATCAGATATGCACCCGATGTTGATCTTGACGAAGTAAAAGCGCTTGCATCATGGATGACATGGAAATGCGCGATTGCAAATATTCCTTACGGTGGCGCAAAGGGCGGCGTCAAATGCGATCCTTCCAAATTATCAAAAACAGAACTTGAAAAAATTACCAGAAGATATACTTCTAACATGTTAGATGTATTCGGACCTGATACAGATATTCCTGCTCCTGATATGAATACTGACGAACAGGTTATGGCGTGGATTATGGATACCTACAGTATGCACAAAAGAAGAACTGTTACAGGTGTTGTTACGGGTAAACCAATTGTCGTTGGCGGTTCATTAGGAAGAAGAGAAGCCACAGGACGCGGAGTTATGATTGCCACTCTTTCAGCTTTGAAAAAAATGGAAATCAATCCTGAAGATACAACATGCGTAGTACAGGGCTTCGGAAACGTTGGTTCTGTCAGCGCAGATTTACTGCACAAACAAGGTGTAAGAATAGTTGCTATCAGCGATGTTACCGGCGGATATTATAATCCAACCGGAATTAATGTTGCAGAAGCTATTGATTACGTTGCAAAACATAAAAACTTAGCCGGCGGTAACTTTGGTGACCCTGTTACAAATGAAGAGTTACTCGAGCTTCCTTGTGATATCCTTGTTCCTGCAGCTAAAGAAGATCAGATCTCTGCTCACAATGCCGGAAACATCAAAGCTAAATTAATTGTTGAAGGTGCTAACGGGCCAACATCGGCAGATGCTGATCAGATTCTCAGAGAAAACAAAGTAATGGTTATTCCTGATATCCTTGCTAACTCAGGCGGAGTAATAGTTTCTTACTTCGAGTGGGTTCAGGATAGAATCGGTTACTTCTGGGAAGAAGATGATGTTAACAACAGACTCAATAGAATGATGAGAGAAGCATTTGAAAACGTTTACAATACAGCAATTAAATATGACACCACACTTCGTTTAGGTGCATATGTTTACGCAATTGATAAGGTTGCCCAGGTTCTGAAACTCAGAGGAATCTACGGTTAATCTTTTAAAATAATCAATTATTATAAAATTTCGTTCCGATTTTATCGGAACGGAATTTTTTTATTTTATATAGATACTTAAGCTAAAGCAGGTATTTGAATTTCAAAATCGGCAAACAATTTTTAACGGGACTTTTATTTTTTGTTCTTATTCAAAGTGCTTTTCCTCAGATTAACTCTCAAAGGCTTAAAACAAATCTTGAGAACATAGATGTTCTTTTAGATACAAGTTTTGAACTTATGGGTGACAGGCTGATTTTGAATAAGGAATGGGTTTATTTAATTCAAATAAATCACTCCGATTATGAAACCGAAAGCTATTTTCGGAGTAGAATGAAAAGCAGGTTCCCCGGATATAAAATTATTTCCGATGCAAACCTGGGAAATGATGCGAAAATAGTAATTGACAGTCTTAAGCTTGAAACAAAATATTTACGGCTCTTTGAAAAGGATCTGCTCGGTGATAAATATATTCAGCGGCAGGCAATAGTAAAGTATAGATGCTCTTTTTTAACACAATCTATAGAAGGTTACAGATTTAACCAAAGCTTTACAGACGATTTTGAGTTTGATAACTTAAGCTCAGTCGAAAACGATAAATTTTTCTTTGCGCAGGGAGTTATTCCTTCGCAAAGCTTCTTTTCAAAATATTTAGTTCCTTCACTGGTAATTTTAGCGTCTGCGGCTGCAGCAATATTGTTTTTTACAGTCAGGAATAAATAGAACTAAATTTAAAACTTAAACTCAGCAATTTGAAATTAGGAAAAAGCTCACATTCATATCTAAAGTACGTTTGTATTATTTTTGCCCTCTGTTTTACCGCAGCAACACTTACTTCATGCGGAAGCTCAAGCAAAAGCGATAAAGAGATAAATGATGACCCGGAAAAAGCTTACAATATAGCTTATAAAAAATATCAGGCAAAAGATTACTACGATGCGATAGAAGATTTCGGTCTTATTAAATTAAGATATTCCGGTACAAAAGTCATAGATAAGGCAATATTTTATCTAGGCATGAGCTATTATATGCGTGAAGAATTCGTTCTTGCTGCCTATGAATTTGAGTATCTCTTAAAAAATTATCCGGGTTCAGAACTTTCGTTAAAAGCAAGATATCAGCTTGCAATGTGTTACTATGGTTTATCTCCTGCATATAATCTCGATCAGACATATACGAAATATGCGATTCAGGAATTCAGAAACTTTATGGATTTATATCCCAAAGATCCGCTTTCATTAGAAGCAGAAAAGAGAATTATAGAGCTGAAGAATAAACTGGCAATGAAAGAGCTGAAAGCCGCAGAGCAATATATGGTTCTAGGAAATTATAAATCTGCTATTATTTATTACGATGCATTGCTGGATGAATTTTTTGAAACGGAATACGCTGATGATGCTCTTTATGGAAAGATACAGGCTTTAATGGCTAAAAAAAGATATGACGATGTAAAAAAAGAAATTGAAAGATTTGAAACAAAATTCAGAAACAGCAGCCTTCTGCCGAATATCAATAAAATTAAAAATCAGCTTCCATCATAATGAGTTTGCTTCTTCCTAAAAAAGTCAAAGATTCACAGGTACAAATGGTAGAACTTGTTCTTCCGAATGATACAAATATACTCGGCAATTTATTGGGAGGAAGACTTATGCACTGGATGGATATTGCTGCAGCCCTTGCTGCATCAAGGCATTGCAATAATGTGGCAGTGACGGCATCAGTTGATAATCTTAATTTTCACATGCCGATTAAGCTCGGTAATATTGTGCGTTTAAAGGCTTCTGTTAACAGAGCATTCAGAAGCTCTATGGAAGTCGGTGTTAGAGTGGAAGTAGAATCAATTAAATCTGGCGAGTTGTATTTATCTAACAGCGCATATTTAACATTTGTAAATCTGGACCCAATCACAATGAAACCAATTCCTGTTCCGGAAATCATTCCGGAAACAGAGGAAGAAATAAAACGTTTCGAACAGGCTCTTCAAAGAAGAGACCAGCGCCTTGCATCTAAGAATGGTATCTACGATAAGAAAAAAAACTAGTTTATCCCAAAAATTATAATCCTATAATTTTATTTCATCATAATATGTCCAAAGAAACTAATAAATATTTTGAAAGCAATAAAAAGCTATGGAATGAAAGAACATCAGTACATGTAAAATCCAATTTTTACGATAACGATGGATTCCTTGCAGGAAAAAGCTCACTTAATAAAATTGAGCTAGATGAATTAGGTGATGTAAAAGGAAAGTCAGTGCTTCATCTTCAGTGCCATTTCGGGCAGGACACAATTTCTTTTGCAAGAATGGGAGCCAAAGCTACAGGTGTTGATTTCTCTGAGGAAGCAATTAAGAACGCAAGAGAGATGAATGAAAAACTCGGATTAGATGCAGAATTCATAAACTGCAATATTTATGATTTAAAAGAACATCTTGATAAAAAATTCGATATAATTTTTACTTCTTATGGAGTTATTGGCTGGCTGCCTGATTTAAACGAATGGGCGAACTTAATATATCATTTTTTAAAACCCGGCGGAATTTTTTATCTTATAGAATTTCATCCTGTTATCTGGATGTTTGATGATAACTTTGAAAAAATAGATTATCCGTATTTTACAACTGCTAAACCAATAGAAATGGTTTCAACCTCAACATATACGGATAGCGAAACCGAACTAAGCGGCATTAAAGAATATAGCTGGAACCACGCATTATCAGAAGTAATCAATTCTTTAATGCAGGCAGATTTGAAAATTCAATTTGTTAATGAATATCCTTTTTCACCTTACAATATTTTTCCTGATATGTATGCAGGAGAAGACGGTTACTGGAGAATGAAAAAGTTCGGTGATAAACTTCCCCAGCTTTTTTCCATAAGATCTGTTAAAGAATAAATCTTTGAAATTTTCATATAATATCTTTTGTTGTATAAATTATCTGATATTTTTATTTTATAAGAACTAATTTTAAATGATGCCTCAATTGAAAAAAATATTATTTGTTTTATTGGCAGTAGCTTTTTTAGCAGGATGCAATAAAGCAAAAAATGATAACACTGCTGAAAATAAAACAACAGATACAAAACCCGCAGGAGAAGTTATAAAGGTAAATCTTCCTACAATGCAGTGCGCTACATGCAAAAAGAATATAGAAACTGCATTGAAAAAAGTGGATGGAATAAATTCAGTTAACGTAAGCGTAAAAGAAAAAATAGTTACGATTGATTTTGATAAATCAAAAATCAATCAGGATAAAATTGAAACTGAAATTACACATGTAGGCTACGATGCTAACGGAAAGAAAAAAGATGAAGTCGCTTATGAAAAACTAGCCGATTGCTGTAAAATCGGCGGGCACGATAATTAAAGTTATTTAATTTCTGACCTTATCTTTTCACCGAAAATTTATAGATTAAAGAAACGTCCTTTGTTTTTTAATCTATAAAAACTGCTGCATGAAGCGCCGCGAAATGATTAAATCAGCATTGGGCTTGGGTGCTTTACTTTCTGTTCCGGGAAGCTTAATTTCAGAAGAAATTTTCGCTAAAGGAACCAATAATTTATTTCAGAAACAATTAGTTGGAAATCCTTTGCGGTTTCCTCCTGTCCTTACCGGAAATACAATGACTGCAGCAGTCACAAATCAGACTGTCTGGCCCGGTCAAACATCTCAATTAGTTACCATCAATAATTCTTATCCCGGACCTACAATTATTATTCAAAAAGGTTCAACTCTCAATGTAAACTTTACAAACAATTTAGCAGAAGACAGTATTATCCACTGGCACGGATTGCTCGCTCCTGAAATAATGGACGGTCATCCTATGTATGCTATTCATCCCGGGCAAACTGTCAATTACAATTTTCCTATTGTGCAGCGGGCCGGTACATACTGGTATCATCCCCATGCCGATATGTTAACAGCATCTCAGGCATATAAAGGTCTGGCAGGATTTTTTATAGTTACTGATCCCGATGAAGCTGCATTGAATTTACCCAGCGGAAATTTTGATATTCCGTTGTGTATACAGGACAGGCGCAGTGTGAATATTCCGCAGTTTACTTATAACCCTGATATGAATGATAAGATGCTCGGTATGTTAGGTGATGTGCCTCTCATAAACGGAACACCCGATGCATATTTTGAAGTAAGTAAAACTCTTTACAGATTCAGATTGCTTAATGGCTCTAATGCTCGCGTATATAAAATTGCTTTCTCTGATAACAGAAGTTTTCAGGTTATCGGAACGGACGGCGGATTAAAAGATGCTCCTGTTACTGTTACATCGTTTATGTTTTCTCCGGGCGAACGTGTAGAAATTCTTTTTGATTTCTCGCCGTATTCAATTGGTCAGAGTGTAACACTTAAATCTCTTGCATTCACAGGCACGGGCGGAACGACTTATCAGCAGGGAACAGAAATGAATTTGTTAAGATTTGATATAACTTCAAATACTTCTTCAGGCGGAGTAATCCCGGCTTCTTTAACTCCGATAACATATTATAATTCTGCAGACGTTGTGCGAACAAGAACATTTACTCTCAGCCATGCTTCAGGCGGTGGAATGAATATGCATCTTATAAACGGGTTAACGTTTTCAATGCATAGAATTGATTTTGAAGTACCGCTGAACGGATTGGAAAGATGGTCGATAACAAATACAACAAGCGATTTTCACCCTATGCACAGCCATGGAATTTTATTCCAGGTTCTTTCAAGAAACGGAAGCACAACTTTAGCGCCCAATGATAAAGGATGGAAAGATACTGTACTTGTAAATCCATTCGAACAGGTAGCTGTTCTTGTAAAGTTTACCATATATAAAGGTATATACATGTGGCATTGCCATAACCTTGAACACGAAGATGACGGTATGATGCTGAATTTTAAAGTAGTTGACCCCATAGGAATTAGTGAAGGAACTAACGGAGTGCCGAATGATTTCAGATTACATCAGAATTATCCGAATCCGTTTAATCCCTCGACCAAAATAAAATATGATGTTCCTTCAGCAGGCGGAAATATTGAAGTGAAAATTTTTGACGGAACGGGAAGAGAACTTGAAACAATTGTAAACAAATTTCATTCAGCAGGTACATATGAAACAGAGTGGAAGGGTACGAATCATTCAAGCGGGATTTATTATTGTAAGCTGATATCTGCAAACTTTACTGAGACAATAAAAATGCTGCTTGTGAAATAATTTAGTGTGAGTATTATTTGCTTTGTATAACTATTTTTCGATTAATGCGTAATTTTAAAAATAATCCATTAATCTTAAAATAATTTTATGAAGCATTTACTCTCGTGGTTTGAAATCCCTACAACTGATTTAGATAGAGCAGCAAAATTTTATTCTGAGCTATTAGAAGCTGAAATTAAACCGGTGCAATACGGTCCTTACCCTATGGCATTTTTTCCATGGAGTGATGATATTAATATCGGCGGAGCTTTAGTTACGGGAGAAGAAGGAAAGCCCTCTGCCGATGGAGTGATAATTTATTTTCATGCAGGAGATGAATTGACACCAATGCTCGAACGCGCTGAAAAAGCAGGCGGAAAAGTTGTTTTGCCAAAAACAAAAATTTCAGATGAAGTCGGATATATTGCAAAGTTTACAGACAGTGAAGGAAATACAATAGCTTTACATTCAAAAAATTAATTAACTTATGCTCCTTATTTTTTTAAGTAAGGAGCATTTTTATTTAGAATAGATTTGCAGATAAAAAAAATAACACTTTACACTGATAACATTTCTGCCGTAAAAGATTTTTACGGAAATGTTCTCAATTTTGCTTTAAAATCGGAGAGTGATAACATTGTTGAGTTTCAAACTCAAGAAACTGTTTTAAGATTTAAAGAAGATAAAAATTTAAATCCTCATTATCATTTTGCATTCAATATACCGTCAAATAAAATTGAAGAAGCAAAAGAATGGATGAACGGCAAAGCAGAACTTCTTCCAGTAGAAGACAATAATTACATTGCAGATTTTGTTAACTGGAATGCGAAGTCAATTTATTTTTATGATTCCGTTGGCAACATAGTTGAGTTTATTGCAAGATTTGATTTGCAAAACGATGTTGTTGAAAAATTTGACTCATCGCAAATATTAAGCGTAAGTGAAATGGGAATTGTTACCAACGATGTTACTTCATTTACCGATAAATTAAAAAATGAGTATAAAGTTTTTGATTTTGTAAAAAGTGTTAACTCCGATTCCTTCTCTGCCATGGGAAATGATAATGGACTTTTTATTATAGCGATAGAAAACAGAAACTGGTATCCTACTAAAGTGCCTTCACAAAAATCTCCTTTCGAAATTAAGTTTATTAATGATAACGGCGAAACATTTATCATTACCGATAAAACAATGTAATTAATAAATTTATTCTTGATTATACCTTCAGCATTTTTTAATTTGTTCTGTGAAGAAGCTAATAATACTTTTCTTCCTCTCATTATATCTTCCCTCATCTGCACAGTTTGTTGACTTCGGCAGGAATAAAGTTCAATATTCCGATTTTGAATGGAACACAATGTCTACGGAACATTTCAAAATTTATTACTACAAAGAAGCCAAAGAACTAGCAGAACAAGGAGCATATTTTGCGGAAGAGCAATATAAAAACCTCGTTCAGAAATTCAATCACTCACTGTATGATACAGTCCCTATAATATTTTACGCCTCACCGTTACATTTTAAACAGACAAATACTTCACCCGGATTTATTCCCGATGGTGTCGGCGGTTTTTTTGAATTTGTAAAAGGCAGAGTTGTAATTCCATTCGAAGGTTCCATCGGACAGTTCCAGCATGTAATAGCTCACGAGCTTGTCCATGTATTCATGACATCAAAAATTTTATCTCAGCAAAAAATACACGGGCAGGTTTCAGAACGTATGCCGCCGTTATGGTTCACTGAAGGTCTTGCAGAATACTGGTCAACTAAATGGGATACTCAGGCGGAGATGGTATTGAAAGATGCTGTGATAAATAATTATATAGTGGGGCTGGATGACTGGGAAAATTTTTATGGAACATATTTAATGTACAAGCTCGGCCAAAAAGTTATTGAATATATTGCACAAAACTACGGCGAAGACAAAGTGTTGCAGCTTCAGGAAAATTTCTGGATGGATGATAACTTTTCAACAGTGATGGAAAAAACTATAGGAAAAGATTATAAGGCATTCGACAGGGATTTTTTATATTACTTAAAAAAAATGTATCTGCCGGATTATGCTGACCACGATAATCCTTCACAGGTATCGAAAAATATTTTCTCTGCCGGCTTTGCGCATAAGCCGACATTCAGTGACTTCAACGGTAAAAAAGACATTTATTATATAGGCAATCAGACCGGCTACACGAGCATTTATAAAACAAGCTTATCTCAGAGAGGGGAAGGTGAACTTGTTGTAAAAGGTGAATCTTCAGATGATTTCGAACAATTTCATTTTTTCCGTACGGGACTTGATGTATCATCAAAAGGTGTGCTGGCATTTATAACACAGAAAGGTGACAGAGATGCAATACATCTTTATGATGTAAGCAAAGAAAAATTGATTTCAGATTTTTCATTTGATAATATTGTAAACATAGGTTCGCCGACATGGAGTAAAGACGGAAAACTGATTGCCTTCCCTGCAACGGATTTTGGCGGAAGAAGCGATTTGTATATTCTTAATATAGAAACAGAAGCATTAACCAGATTAACTAATGATTATTATGATGAACGCGACCCTGACTTTTCTCCCGATGGAAAATATTTAGTTTTTTCTTCGGATAGAACTTCGTTTGGAATGAATAAATATAATTTATTTTTATATGAATTATCCACGCATGCAATTACATATCTTACGATAGGAGATCAGATAGATTATAACCCGAGGTTTTCTCCGGACGGTTCAAAAGTAGTTTTCACATCCACTATTACCGGCGAGCAAAATATCTGGATGATTGATCTAAATAAAAACACTTCGTCTTCAATTGGTAAACCGGGAAACACTTACCAGTGGGATAATCTGCCTGAAAATCTTGAAATGAAACGGCTCACTAATTTTATTACTGCTGCGTATGATCCTGACTTTGCAGGCGATGATAAAATAATTTTTTCAAGCTATGAATACGGTTCTATAACTATCAGAATGCTGGATAATGTTTCGCAGATTTATGACACTTCTAAAGTGAGCGCAAAGATAGATTATACAAAGAAAGGTCAGAACTGGGATTTTGCAAAGATCGAATCTAATCCTAAAAAGAACCAGCTGAAGTATACAAAGGATTATGCTCTTGATATTGCTTCATCTTCAATTTCATCCGATCCTGTTTTCGGAACAAATGCCGGAGGAATAATTTCTCTTAGCGATGTATTAAGCAATGAAAAATATTACATTCTGCTTTTTAATAATTCAGATTCACAATCAGAATTCTGGAAGAGTTTTAACATTGCCATATCTAAAGTATCTCTTGAGCAAAGACTGAATTATGCCTATGGAATTTATCATCTCTCAGGCAAAAGATATGATTTAACGGAAAGCGATGTTTCCTACTATGAAAGAATTTACGGGGGATATTTAAGTTTTTCATATCCGCTTTCGTTTTTTAAGCGGATTGAAACTTCTGTTAATTTAGCCGAGTCGAATAAAAATATTGATTTCCTTGATAACACACGCTCGCTTCTGCTTTCAAATACTATAAGTTACGTTCACGATAATACACTGTGGACATATACAGGACCAATAGACGGAGAAAGATTCAATCTGACATTAGGATATACGTCGGATATCGATAATTCTAATTCAAATTATTACAGTATACTCTTAGATTACAGAAAGTATTTCCGCATATCAAATACAGTTGCCCTTGCATTCAGAGGACAGTACTTCATGAATGAAGGAAAAGAACCGAGAAGATTTTTCATGGGAGGAAGCTGGTCTTTGCGTGGATGGGATAGAAATTCCCTGCGTGGCAGCAAGCTATGGCAGTCAAATCTTGAACTCCGCTTTCCATTCATCAATGCTTTGATATTTAGATTTCCTCTTGGAATTAATCTCGGTTTCCCGGGCATTCGCGGAGCGTTATATGTAGACGCAGGAAATACATGGGATAACTTTGAAAATTACGGTGAGACTAAGGGAAGTATCGGTGGGGGTTTAAGACTAAATTTATTCGGTTTTATCGGATTGAGGTATGACATAGGAAAAAGAATTGAGAAGAATTTTACAAAACTTCAGTCAGGTTTATATCAACAGTTTTATTTCGGCTGGGATTTTTAAATTGTCTCTAAACCGGTACACATAAAATCCAAAACTCTGCCTGCAATGTAATCAGCAAGGTCATTAAAATCCTTGGGATTATATTCGAAGCTTGGCATTGCCGGAACAATTTTTCCGCCGGCATCCATTATCTTGCGCATATTATCGAGGTGCAATTTGTTTATAGGAGTTTCCCTCGGCACTATTATCATAGGCTTTGAGTAGGAAAATGCAAAGTCTGCAGATTTTTCAATTAAGTTTTTGCAGTCACCGCAGGCAATTCCGGATACATAGTTCATCGCGCACGGACAGATAATCATTCCGAAGCAGTCATACCCTGTTGAAAAAATTTCTGATTTTAAATCCAGATTATTATGAAACTTCACAGTCGATTTTAATAGCAGTACATCAGGAAAAAGAGTATTCAGATTGCATTTCGTTATATCTATTCCGCACTCATCCATCAAAGTATATTGGCCATATTCACTTACGATTATGTCAACATTGAATTCATTTATCAGTAAGGCTCGCAGCATTCTTAAGCTGTATATTGCGCCGCTTGTACCTGTTATGCCCAGTATAACATTTTTACCGCTTCCGTTAACGTTCTTTATTAAGCTTTTAGTTTCGGTTTTTACTTCTGCCTGTGCCATAGATTTAGTTCCTGTTGATTAAAAAAGATATGCCTGTAAAAATAATTACAGCTCCAATTACAAAAATAACATTTTGGAAAACAAAAATCTGAATAATAAATATTATTGCTCCCAGCAGCATGTTGAACATCACTTCTCCGAATTTTGAAGCAGAATTAAATTTTGAACTTTCCATTGTAAACGGAAGCCGTTTATCCACAGTAAGAAATATAGTGTTCAAAAGATAAATTGCAGAAGTTATATATGCGAGATTGAATATAATTGTTACAGGGTCAAGTCTTACAGCAAGCAGAATTGTCATCAGTATCAAAAGCGGGCAATAGAAATTGAAATAGATGTACTTTGCTATTCCCAGATTAAGGTGGTGAGGGTTATCTATCGGAAGCATTTTAAAAATCATTTCAGAATTTTGCGAGTGCTCATCGGCAATTCTTGTATTTGAGTAAAGCATCCTAACGCTTAAAATTGTCATAAATGTAATTGACGGGCTTAATACCATCAGTGAGCTGCCTGCAAGTGAGCCTATATTTTTTAAACTGTTTATTGTCAGGAAATCCGTTCCTGCAAATATTCCAATTACACAAAAAATAATAGGAAACAAAAGCAGCGGGAAATATTTTGTCCTTAGAAATCTTGAATTACTGAGCTGATTGCTAAGCAAGTTATATGAAGCCGTCTGAATATTGTTTCTGAGCATGTATTTGTGTACAAAGTTACTCCAGAACTCAAAATTAATTTTACCTTTTTCTTTTTTCTTCTTTTCAACCTTTGAAATTTTGGAATGCAGCTCAAAAAATTTTGCAGACATGAATTTATATAATCCGAAATATACAGCGGCAGCAATCAAAAGAATAACAGGCAGCAATACAGGATTATAAATTGCTTTGGCGAAAAAGACCTGCGGCATATATCTTACAAACTCTATCTCCAGAATATCTTTCTTTTCAAACCTGATTGCTTTTGATGAAGCAGTAGATGAATACATTACAAACGCAAAAAATATTATTTGAAGTATGTATACGAAAGCATTTGATTTACCTGCGAATTTATTCAACACCAATACATAGAGATAAAGCAAAACTCCAATGAAAGTAAAGTTGAATAAAAGGGAACATACAAAAAACAAAGCTACCTTAAGAGCATCACCCGTATAAA
>JBHEKU010000168.1:0-39749 GCA_041859205.1 Ignavibacteria bacterium
TGAATTGAATTCGCTCCGGGCTCGGCGCCGTCATAAGTATCTTTTGTTTTAAGAACGATGTCTGTTTCACTTTCTCTAACGTCAAAATATCCGCCGTTTAAATCATCATAGAATAACTCAGTTGTTTTGTTATTAATATCAATTGCAAGCTGCAAAGTCTTTTCATCAAATCCTGATTCATATAAATCAATTAATGCTTTTATAAAATATGAATAATCTTCCAGCGTTCCTTCGAATCTTGCCTCGCCGTCTCTGTATCTGTGAAGTAAAGTATAATCTTCCTTCATAAGATTTTTTTGAATGAAGTCTTTTGCTTTCACAGCAGAATCAAGATACGATTTATTCTTCGTAATTTTATAAGCATACGCGTATGCTGAAATCATTAGCGCATTCCATGATGTTAAAATTTTATCATCAAGGTGCGGCTTTGGTCTCTGCTCACGGACAACATAAAGTTTTTTAATGCTCTTGTTTATTCTTTCAAGTACTTCTTCCGGTTCAAGTCCGAAATGTTTTGCTGTGTCATGAATATCGTAAGCGTTGTATAAAACATTTTTTGTACCGAAAACTTCATGCGGGTCATTCAGTGTATTTCCATGGGGAAGAACTCCGAAATGATAATTGAAAATATCGGCATCATCTCCGAGCAAGTCATCTATTTCGCTTTTCTCCCATAGGTTAAATGCGCCTTCTTCTTTTTCTTTCGGGAAGGCAGGGTCAATTGCGCTCTCTGCATCTTCGGCGGAATAAAACGCACCGCTTTCATCGGTGAGCTTAACGTTCACATATTTTAATATCTCTTCTGCAACATACAGGAAGAACGGCTTATTTGTAATTGTGTAGCAATCTAAATATGAGCAGGCAAGCTGCGCCTGGTCGTAAAGCATTTTTTCAAAGTGGGGGACTCTCCACATAGAATCAACTGAGTATCTGTGAAATCCGCCGCCGATATGATCATAATCTCCGCCGTCATACATTTTTTTCAGAGTATAAGTCACCATGTCTTTCGCTTCTGATTTTTTCGTGTGATAGAAAAACTCGAGAAGGAAATTAAATATAACAGGTCGAGGGAATTTATTTCCTTTGCCGAATCCGCCGTAGATTTCATCATATGTCGATACACACTGTTCATAACATTTTACAAAAACTCCGATATCGATTGCAGCGTTTTCCTTCGCTGCCATATTTTTTTGCGAAGCCAGCGCTTCTAAAATTTTATCGCCGCTTACAATTATATCTTCTTTTTTATCAGTCCAGACTTTGTTTATTTCATTAATGATATCTTCAATTCCTGCTCTGCCGTACTTTGCTTTTGGCGGTAAATAAGTTGCGCCGTAAAAGGGCTTTAAAGTCGGAGTAAGAAACATGCTCATCGGCCAGCCGCCTGAACCCGTCAATGCCTGCAATGCAGTCATGTAAACGCGGTCGATATCAGGACGCTCTTCACGGTCAACTTTGATGTTTATGAATGAATCGTTCATGAGCTCGGCAATCTCTTCGTTCTCGAAAACTTCGCGTTCCATCACGTGGCACCAGTAGCAGGTGGAGTATCCTATTGATAAAAATATGGGTTTTTGCTGCGATTTTGCAGCTTCGAAGGCTTCCTCGCCCCAAGGATACCAGTCGACAGGGTTGTACGCATGTTGTATCAGATAAGGGCTTTTTTCATTAAGTAGTCGGTTTGGCTTCAAATTATTGTCGGATTATTGCGGAAATTTGAAGATACGCAATTGAGCAATTTTTTAAAATGGCATTTTTGGGTTGCAACATTACCACGAAAACACGAAATCACAAAATTTCACAAAAGCTCAATTCCATAATAACGTTTTACTTCAAAAATTATTTCTTATTTTCGTAATTTGTAATTTGTAATTTGTAATTTGTAATTTGTAATTTGTAATTTGTAATTTGTAATTCGTAATTAGTAACTCATAACTCATAACTCATAACTCAATGAACTACATCGCTTTCCTCCGCGGAATAAATGTCAGCGGGCATAAGATTATAAAAATGGCCGACCTTGCTAAAATGTTCACCGATATAAAATTTAAAAACGTAAAGACTTACATTGCAAGCGGTAATGTTTTGTTTGACTCAAATGAGAAAGATGTTTCGAAGCTTGAAGCAAAAATTGAAAAAGAAATTTTAAAGACATTCGGGTTCGATGTAGTTGTCTTCGTTCGTACAAGAGATGAGCTTGAAAAAATAATTAAGCTTAATCCGTTTGCGAAGATAAAAATCGAGAAGCCGAAATTTTATGTTCTTTTTACGAAAGAGAAATTTACAAAGCTTAAGCTTCCGTTCGTTTCTGAAAAATATGCAGTGGAAGTAATTGCTGCGCTTGATAATAATTTCTTCTGCGTTGCGCGTCCTGATGTAATCGGCTCCGGCGGCGGCGCGAATTTATTTATAGAGAAGGAGCATAAAATCCCTGCAACTACGAGGAACTGGAATACTATCATTAAAATTTTACAGTTATGAGTTATGAAATAAGTCGGATTTTGGTCGGGTTTTATTTCACCACTAAAACACAAAAGCTCAAAATTAGACTAAAAATGCCTTTTTATTTTTTACCTATTTAAAATTTGAAAAAAGTCGGGTTTTGGTCGGGTTATTATGTAAAGTCGTTTTGATTTCAGATATTATCTCGCTGAAGACGGGGAATGAGCTGTGCTCAGAATTTCAGATATCAAATTACATAAACCTTCCATCAGCTATCTAAAATATAACAAGGATAAGTTTATATAAAAATGAAATGTTACGCATTAGTACTAATAGGTAGAAATATATAAAAAAGACTTGACACAAATTGAAAGAAGATGTTACCTATTAGTATGAATAAGGGGATTGTTTAATTTTACCATAAAAATATGATGAAAGAACATTGGAAATTTAAAGTATTTTAATTAAGTTTGTGTTACAAATAATCCCTTTTAATGAAAGAAATTTTCCCCGGATATTGTAAAAAAATAGAAGAAGAAATTAAGAACATTTGGGATAAGGGATTAATAACCTTTGATGCAAATGTATTACTAGATTTTTATAGATTTTCCCAAAAATCTAAAGAAGATTTTATAAACTTAATTAAAAAATTCTCAAGTAAAATTTTTTTAACGCATCAAGCTGCGCTAGAATTTCATCGTCATCGATTTGAAGTAATAAATGAACAAGCTAAAGTATATAAAGAATTTTCTGATAGATTGGAAAATTTGAGTGTAGATTTAAATGCCAAGAATAAACCACCTTTTCTTGATATAGCAGTTCAGAAAAAATTAGATACTATTTTGAAAGAAGTGCAAGATGAATTATATGATTCTGAAAAAAAATATGAATTATTGTTAAACAAAGATGAAATTTATGAAGAAATTGAAAATTTGTTTAACTCAAAAATAGAAAAAGAATATTCTCAGGAAGAGTTGAAAAAAATTTATACTTTAGGAAAAACTCGATATGAGGATAAAATTCCGCCAGGATATGAAGATAAGAAAAAAGAAGGGACAAAAATTTATGGGGATTTAATTCTTTGGAAACAAATAATTGATAAAGCTAAAAAAAATAAACAACCAGTAATCTTAGTAACTAATGACGAGAAAAAAGATTGGTGGTGGAAGTTAAAGAATGGTAAAATAATGGGTCCGAGACAAGAATTAATTGAGGAAATTCATAAAGAAGCGAATGTTGAATTTCATATGTATTCAACTGAAAAATTTTTAGAATTTGGTTTACTTTATCTTAATGAAGAAAGTAATCCTAAACTATTAGCCGAAGTTAAAGAAATGAAAGATTATTCTCACAAAACACATTGGTTGGGAAGGGATGAAACTGAAAAAACAATTTTAAGAAGCATTCTTCATAGATTTCCTAGTGGACGAGAGGCTTCCCGAATAAAACTAATGGTTGAAGAGCAATTGCCTTATGATATAGATGAAGTGATTGAATGTTTAAATAGAGTAATAAAATTTGGTGGTTCTGATAAGAAATATCTTAATGTGAATGATAAAATAGATGCAATTTTTTATATTGGGCAATTGACTGAATATGAAAAAATTAAAGACGCATAAATATCTTTTTAGCCCCTAACCCCTCCTTTGTAAGGAGAGCAAAAATACATCTCTAACGAACTTTACATTCTTTCGAGCACTTTCGAGCTTTCGTGTTTCGTGTTGAAATACACTTCCCCCAAAAATCCCTGCATTATTAAATTGATTAAATTTTCTAAAATCATTATCTTTGGTTTTGTCTTTTATTTGTGTCACAAAAATGCAAGAAGACATCCCGCCTGAACAGGTAAAAAATAACACGAAAAACTCCGAAAATAGCCCGGAAAGCAACAAAAGCACGGGTGGTTTGAAGGATTTTTTAAGCAAACCGATAATCAAATCTGATTCGCGGTATGTTCAGTACTCAGGACTGGGAATTACGCTTGCTGTAGTAATACTCGTTTTTTTATGGCTCGGGATGAAAATAGATGAATGGCTTGGTACAAGCCCCTGGTTCACACTGGGTATGACGATGCTGGGATTTTTCGGAGGGTTCTATAATTTTTTCCTCACGATTCAAAAGCTTACTAAAGAAGACGATGCAAACAGAAAAGCAAAGTACGGAAAAAAATGAGTGCAATAGATGAACAACCGGCAACGCCGATGGATAAAAGCTTTAAGAAATTTGTTTCTCACTTAATAATAGTAAGCGTTTCACTTTTAACAATAGCTCTTTTATATATGCTCATCTCCGGAAAAAATGAATGGAGAGGGGCAGTTTTCACAAGCTTCATAATAAATTTCCTGAATGTTTACTCAGGCGCGCTTATCTTAGTAAAGAACAGCAGCCTTGCACCGCAGAAGTTTATTAATAAGGTTCTCGGCTCGATGGTAGTCAGAATTTTTGTGAATGTAGGTCTGATATTCGTATGTCTTCAGTTTTTCAAGTTCGATAGGTTAGTATTTGTTCTTAGTTTTTTTGTGTTTTACATCTTATTTCTGATACTTGAGCTTCAGTTCATAACAAAAAGTTTTAAGGAAAAATCGGAAACAAAAGTTTAAAAAATCCAGAGGGTTTATAATTGAAAAATTTAGTATTACTTGTAATCGGTTTTATTGTTTTAAATTTTAATTCAGCTTTCTCGCAGCATGAGAAGGCACCTACGGGCACTGCACCTAAAACTGAATCGGCACCGACTCATACAGCACCGGGACACGAAGAAGATAATTCAAAGCTCGATATCATCAGCAAAGTTGTTGACCATGACTACGTAGATTTTTACTTCCTTGGCAAACTTTACTTGCCGCATTTCCCGCCCGTTCATATCGGCGGAATGACCATTGACTTCTCAATTACAAAGAGCTTGTTCATGATGATGGTTTCATCATTGCTCCTTATTATAGTATTGGGAGTTGCAGCATCTAAAAACTCTAAAAGCAAAGTTCCTAAAGGGCTTGGCAATTTAATCGAAACTTTAGTAGTATTTGTACGCGATGACATTGTCGTTGCGAATATGGGTAAGGACGGTCTGAAGCTCCTTCCTTTCTTCCTCACAATTTTCTTCTTCATTCTATTTGCAAACTTCATCGGTATGTTCCCATTTATGGCGCAGCCGACTAAGAATGTAAACGTTACCGGCGGTCTTGCACTTGTTACATTTGCAGTTACTCAGGTAATGGGTGTAAAGAAAAACGGTTTCGTCGGATACTTCAAAGGTCTTGTTCCTCCGGGAATTCCAATCTTTGTTATGCCGATTATGATTATTGTTGAGTTCATCGGATTGTTTACAAAACCGTTCTCACTCTTAATCAGGTTGTTCGCCAATATTACTGCGGGAACAATTATCATTTTATCATTAATAGGTTTAGTATTTATTTTGAAATGGGCAGGGGCAGTAATTGCAGTGCCTTTTGCGATGTTCATTTATTGCTTGGAGATTTTCGTTGCGCTATTGCAGGCTTATATTTTCACAATGCTATCTGTATTGTTCATTAATATGGCAATGCATCAGGACCACTAATACAATTAATAATTAGTAATGAATAATTAATAATTGCTTAGCGGACTTTAAAATTGGTTATAAAATTTTCAAATAAAAAAATAAATTAAAAAAACAAAAGGAGAATAAATCAAATGGATTTAGCTTATTTAGCAGCAGGTATCGGTGCAGGTTTAGTAGTTATTGGTGCCGGTTTAGGTATCGGTAGACTTGCAGGTTCAGCATTAGAAGCAATCGGCAGACAGCCTGAAGCAGTTGGTGATATCAGAACTTCAATGATTATCGCTGCAGCTCTTGTAGAAGGTGTTGCGCTTTTCGGTCTTGTTATCTGCATTCTTTTAGCAACAAAATCATAAGATTTTACATCTTAAGATTTTCGCTTTAAGAAAAAAAGGTCCAGGATGTTTATTTAAGGTTTACCGGTTTTTATTTTTTAAAAGCCAGGTAATTTTATAATTAATCGAACATGCACTATTTAACATTATTATATAACTGGTCTGTTGTATTGCTATTCAGCGAAGGCGGAGAGCATAAAGCAGGATTATTAGACGTTAATCCGGGTCTTATTATCTGGACTATAATAATCTTTGTCTTAACTCTTATCCTCTTAAAAAAGGTTGCATGGAAACCTTTACTGACTGCTCTGAACACACGTGAGCAATCAATTAAAGATGCAATTGAAGGCGCTGAAAGAATTAAAGCAGAAGCAGAGCAGATGATTGCTGAGAACAAAAAAGCAATGGCTGATGCTAACGCAGAGTCAATGAAAGTTCTCAATGAAGCAAGAGAAGCTGCAGGAAAGGTGAAAGATGAAATCGTTCACAAAGCTAATGAACAGGTAAAGCAGATATTAGAGCAATCCAAACGTGATATTCAGCAGGAAAAGGAATCAGCTTTATCTGAATTAAGAAGCGAAGTCGCAGACCTTGCTATTAAGACAGCTGAAAAGGTGATAAGAGAAAATCTTGACGAAACGAAGCAAAAGAAAATCGTTAACGATTTCTTAAATCAGATTCCTTCAAAGAATTAATAGTAACATTTGATGTTATTGTTTTGAATCTAAATTATTATTGATGCATTACAAGATTTTAAGAAGATATACTCTCGCTTTATACGGCGTAGCAGAAGATACAAAGAAGCTTGACGAAGTTAAGAAGGATGCGGATTTTATAATCGGCATGCTTAACGAGTCGCGCGATTTGCTTTTATTCTTCTCCAGCCCTATAATAAATAAACTTAAGAAGAAAAAAATCGCAAAGATGATTTTAGGAGATTCTGTCTCCGAAGTCTCAATGAGATTTATTGACCTTCTTATCGAGAGAAAAAGAGATAATCTTATGAAATTTATATTCGAAGATTATCTTGCATTGAGAAATGAGCGCCTTGGTATTATGAATGTGAAGATTAAGACAGCAGTTGAACTTAGCTCACAGGAAAAAGAAAACATGCAGAAGAAAATTGATGCGCTTATTAATCTGAAGAGTAATCCGACATTTGAAATCGATAAAGATATCATCGGCGGATTTCAAATCAGCTACAAGGATACAATTCTTGATGCAAGCATTAAGTCACAGCTTGAAAAGCTCCATAAGCTTTACAAGAGCGGTGATGCAGAGTTAAACTAATTTTTAATTTAAAATTTAAATTTTAATATATGGCACAGGTAAAATCAGATGAAGTTTCTGCGATACTAAGGAAACAGCTTGCCGGTTTTGAGAATGAAATGGAATCCTATGATGTAGGAACAGTATTATTCGTTGGTGACGGTGTTGCGAGAGTTTACGGACTTTCAAAATGTATGGCAAGTGAGCTGATTGAATTCCCTAACGGTGTATTCGGTATGGCGTTGAACTTGGAAGAAGATAACGTTGGTTGTATTTTATTCGGTGATTCATCTCTTGTAAAAGAAGGTGATACTGTAAAGAGAACAGGAAGAGTCGCATCTATGCCTGTCGGTGAAGCTATGTTAGGCAGAGTAATTAATCCGCTTGGCCAGCCAATCGATGGTAAAGGTGAAGTTAAGACAGATAAATTCTTGCCTCTTGAAAGAAAAGCGCTTGGCGTTATGCAAAGACAGCCTGTAACAGAGCCGTTGCAAACGGGTGTTAAAGCTGTTGACGCTATGATTCCAATCGGTAGAGGACAAAGAGAGCTTATCATTGGTGACAGACAGACAGGTAAAACCGCTGTTGCTATCGATGCTATCATCAATCAGAAAGGTAAAGATGTATTTTGTATCTATGTTGCTATCGGACAAAAAGGTTCAACAGTAGCATCGGTATTGAAGAGCTTAACAGAAGCAGGCGCGATGGAATACACAACAATCATTTCAGCTACAGCATCTGATCCTGCTCCGCTTCAGTTCATTGCTCCTTACTCAGGTGCAACACTCGGCGAGTATTTCAGAGACAGCGGCAGACATGCATTGGTAGTATATGATGATTTAACAAAACAAGCTGCATCTTACAGAGAGGTTTCACTTCTTTTAAGAAGACCTCCGGGACGTGAAGCTTATCCGGGTGACGTATTCTATCTTCACTCAAGATTACTCGAAAGAGCATCAAAGCTTTCAGCAGATTTAGGCGGCGGCAGCTTAACAGCGCTTCCAATCATTGAAACACAGGCAGGTGACGTATCAGCATATATCCCAACAAACGTAATTTCGATTACAGACGGACAGATATATCTTGAGCCAAACCTTTTCAATGCCGGTATAAGACCAGCTATTAACGTAGGTATCTCTGTATCACGGGTTGGTGGTAACGCTCAGATTAAAGCTATGAAAAAGATTGCTGGTACATTGCGTCTTGACTTAGCTCAGTACAGAGAGCTTGAAGCATTTGCTAAGTTCGGTTCAGACCTTGATAAATCTACACTTCAGCAGTTAAGAAGAGGTGAAAGACTTGTAGAGATCTTAAAGCAGAAACAATACACTCCGATTCCTGTAGAGAAGCAGATTTTAATTATTTATGCTGCATCAAAAGGATTCCTGGATGAAGTTCCTGTAAATGAACTTGCAAGATATGAAAGAGAAGTTGTTGAACAATGCGAAAGCCTTCACAATGATATCTTAACAGGAATCAGAGAGAAGAAAGAACTTACTAATGAAATAACAGAGAAGCTTGATAAATTCCTAAAAGAATTTACGGAAAGATTCAAATCTACCGTTAAATAATTTTATAATCTTAGACAAAGAGATTGGCAACACTTAAAGAGATAAAAACCAGAATCGGCGGTGTAAAAAGCACTCAGAAGATTACGAAGGCTATGAAGATGGTTGCTGCGGCAAAACTTCGCAGAGCTCAGGAAAGAATTATGCAGGCAAGACCTTATGCGCATAAAATTGACGAGCTTTTAAAAAGTCTTCTTCCATCGGTTGATACAAGCTTAAATGTTCTTCTCGAAAAAAGAGAAGTAAAAAATAAACTTGTTGTTGTTGTTACATCCGATAGGGGACTTGCAGGTTCGTTCAATACAAACCTTCTGAAGTACGCTTACAATCACATAGGTTCAGGTGCAAATACTAAAGTTATAACAGTCGGAAGAAAGGCAAATGATTCTTTCAAGAAATCAAATCTTGATGTAATCGGCAACAATCCGAATATATTCCAGACTCTTTCAATTGAAGTTTCGAACGAAATTGTTCAGGACATTGTTAAAAGATACATCAGCAAAGAAGTGGATGAAGTTGAAATCGTTTACAATGAATTTGTAAACGTTGCAAAACAGATTCCGCGGGTTGTAAAGTTTTTACCGTTTGCCGGAGTAGAAAGCAAAGGTGATGAGAAGAAGGCAATGAAGTCAGATTACATTTATGAGCCTTCAGCAGAATCAATTGTGAATACATTAATCCCGAAACAATTGAACGTACAGTTCTGGAAAGCATTACTTGAATCAAATGCAGCAGAGCAGGCAGCAAGAATGACGGCAATGGAAACGGCAACAAGAAACGCATCAGACTTATTAAAGATTCTCGAGTTATCGTACAACCAGGCAAGACAGGCAGCAATCACAAAGGAAATTCTTGAAATTGTCGGTGGTGCAGAAGCTCTGAAAGAGGCTTAATACAAGATGCGTAAGCATCGTTAAGTTAACTGATGCTAATTACATAGCAGCTTAGTACCAAACAAATAAATAATATTCAAAAACCCTGATTTGAGAAATCGAATCAGGGTTTTTTTATTATAGTATGTTAAAATATTTGAATAATCTTTTTTTAATGTAAAAATTATTTTATTAGATGTTTTAAAGTATGAAGCAATAAGAAATATATTTTCTTAAACCAAATATGAAAAATAGAAGATTTAGAATAATTTTATTACTAATAATATCAATAATCGCATTTTGTCAATATTCTTGTAAAGATGATTTAATTACAAATATTATAGATGAAGTAGTAATTGATAAAGATCCATGTTGGTCTCATAACGGACTTGAAATTATTTATGTCAGTGGTAGTGAACCTCTTGGAATTACTTCAATTAATTCAAACGGATCCAATAAACACTTGGTTAATTCTAATTATGGTCGCAATATTGATATATCACCCGATGGTAACTGGATTGCTTATGTCATCGGAGGGAATATTTTTAAAGAACGCATAAATGGGAAAGATTCAATTGTTCAGTTAACATTTGAAGTTTATAATTTTTCTCCTTCATGGAGTAAAGATGGAAATTGGATTGCATTTAGCTCCAATAACAATACTTCCGGCATTATGTCTTTTATCTGGAAAATGAGAAGTGATGGTAGTGAGAAAAAAAGAATATTTTATACTCCTACTTTAGGAGAAGTTCGAGAACCAGATTGGTTTCCCGATGGAATTCGACTAGCTGTTTCCAGATATGTAGGACATGGTTCTCCTGAAATAGGAATTATTGATACATTGGGAAATGCATTGGGGGAATTAACAAATGATAGAATTGATGATACCGTTCCTAAAGTTTCTCCGGATGGGAATTATATAGTTTTTCAACGACTTGAAAATACAAATAATGTGATGGTAATGAAAGTTGATGGTTCAGAGTTGAAACAAATAAGTCAGGGACAATTTCCTAATTGGTCTGGGGATGGATTAAGGATCGTATTTGCTAATACAACTGATGGAAGAATCTGGACAATGTTAAGTAATGGGACATTTAAAACAAAAATCAGCTATTGAAATATTAATAAAAAAAGGGAGCCGTTGGAGGCTCCCTTTTAAGTTTATAGTCTTGGGTAAGAAATTAAGATTGGGCTCTCTTAATAAATTATTCTTTTCCTACGAAAGAATCTCTTTTGCAATTACAAAAACTACTAAAACCAGTACTGCTAAATAATAGATGTTTTTCATAAGAGAAGATTTTAATTTATAAGAATGGTTAAAATTACATCTTATAAATTAATATGTCAAGATATTTCACTTTAAAGTTTCTGCATAACTATTATAAATATATAATAGTTAATTTTGCAGATTAATTTGCAGAAAGTGTGTTGCAAAATAGCTAAAAAATCAAATACTCAAAACCCAATGAAACGCCAAATATTGTTCTATTTGATGATTTTATTAATCCAAAATTCAGATGCGAAAATAATTGCGAATATATATTATAATCAAGCTGACCCGAGGCATTCAAAGTGAATTCATCTTTGTTTGGATCATAATAATTGTAAACATAGTATAAGTTTGAATTTGACGGATAGTAATAATAATCGGCTTTGAAGTTCAGTCCTGCAGTGCTGTTCAATGAATGTGTAATGTTAAATCCTAAACTGAATTGAGAATTGTGGTTTCTTAAACTTACATTATAACTATTCGAATATACTCCAACTTCATGTTGTCCGCTGCTAATCTGATTGTTGAAGTAATCAGGGATTGCGCTATAAAACGAATAATAGGACGGAAACTGATAAAAGTAGCCGCTGCCATCTTCATTAAGCATTCGCCTGTAAGCAGCCGTTATCAGGAGATTGGTATTATCCGATACCGGATACCCATAAACTCCGCCAATTTTGAGATAATTTTCTGTGGGCTTTTCGTTACTGAATGCCTGTGTTTGAAGCTGGACTTCAATTTGCGAACCTATATATTTGGGATAATAAAAATATCTTCGGCTTGTATTCATTATTACCTGATATAGCCTTACAGCATTCTCCGTATCAAGCGGGCGGTCTATTTCGTTATTCTTTAGCAATACTGATTCAATATCTTTCATCAACATAATTGATGCATCGTCAATATATTTGTTCAGATAATTCAGATTGCGGAATTTAAAAAGCTTGCTGTTTATTTCTTTTAGAGTTGATTGAGAAAGTTTTCCTTTGATTACATTGTTAGTCAGAAGTGCTTCTGATACATTCATTGCCTGAGCTAAACCTTCGGCATTATCAATCCTGCCATAACCAATACCTGTCCACAAATATCCCTGCCCTCTGTTGCTGGTATAACTTTCGTTCTGATAATAATTTGCATTTACATTCCTAAGCTCGGCTGAAAAAGCCGCAGAAAAAAATAGTTTTCGTGGCTGAACGTAGTATGAAGCACCGGCACCTGCATAAATAAGATTTATATTTTCGTAATTATAATCTCTATTAAGATTTTGCGCGCCGTCAATTTCAAAGCCGTCATTGTAACTTGTACGATTATAATATGAATAAGCATTTGCCTGGAAATAATATAACAGTTTTGGGTCGTACTTCCATTTGGAATAAACCGCATTCAAATTAAGGTTTAAGGAATTTCCATATTCGCTTGAGTGAGAGTAGGAAAGCCCGTTTGTTCCCAGACTAAGTTTTTCGCCCTGAATTGTATCAAGTAAACTATAGTCTTTATAAATATTTTGCCCGTAAGTAGTTGTTAATGAAAGTAAAACAAAAGTAAAAGCTAATATATTTCTCATGTGGGATTTGATAAATTAAGATATTAATAAATTATTACTGCGCATATTTATAATCAATTCAAAAAGTTTTTGAATTGTAATTATTAAGCATATAAACAAAATTGTTTACTATGATTTCACGAATAAATAACTTTTACATACTTGAAAAGCAGGCGGAGTATTTAAATAAAGTCCTGACCGGATTTGAAATTCAAAGTATAAGTACATTTGAAAAAGACAGGCTGCATATAGAATGTGTGAGCGGTGATAAACAAATAATGCTTGAGTTCAGTATAGAAAATGATTTTACATATTTAATAAAAAGAGATACTTTTTTCCTTCCTTCAAAGAATATTGCCGTTATAATGGAAGAATGCTCCGGTAAAATAATTTCTTATGTTGCGCAGGTAAACGATGACAGGTTAATCAGCATTTTTTTTGACGACAGCTCATGCTTACTTTTTAACTTCGTAAATAATAAACAAAACTGTTTTTATATTGAGAATGGAATTGTTGTAAACTCGTATAAGAATAACAAAGAGTTTAACGGTAAATCTATAAGCGAAATTTTTGTTGATAAAAGAGAAGATACTGATGCTATGAAAAGAGAGCTAAGTAAATTCGGCAAAGAGGCTTATTTAAATATTTCTGTTTTAGATAAACTGAAGGAATTATATTCAGCCCCGAAGTATTTTTTATACAGGGCAGGAGAAAAAATTTTTGCATCATTTTTTGAAATAGAGAGTAAGACTGCTACTGAGAGTGACTACGAAAAATCTGAAAGTGAAAATATAAATGCTCTTCTTCTCAACTGGACTAAATACAGAAATAAAGAAAAGAACTTTAATGAAGCCAAGCAGGAAGTTTTAAGCGGACTGAGCAAAAAGCTGAAGCAGTCCGAAAAAAATGTATTAAGCCTGAAGACGCAGCTGCAGAATATAGGTGAATCTTATAAGTACAAGCTGTATGGTGATAAGATAATGGAGAATATTTGGAAGATAAAAAAAGGCGATGTGTTGTTTGAGATTGAAGGTGAAACAGAAATGGTTTCAATTAAGCTGAAAGAAAATCTTTCTCCACAGGAAAATGCTAAAAACTATTATGGGAAATATAAAAAACAAAAAGGCTCGGTTGAATTAATTGAAAAAAAACTTGCTGATGCTGAAACTCAGAAAAAGAAGATAGAAGAAGAAATAGAGTTAATAAAAAATAACGAAGATTATAAAAATTTAAGAAAATTAGCAGTGAAAGAAGAAAAAATAAGAGATGATGAGACGAATAAATTCAGGAAATTTAAAGTTGCTGAGGATTTAGAAGTATGGGTTGGAAAGGATAGCGCAACAAACGATTTGCTGACAATGCATTACTCGGCGCATAATGATTTGTGGTTTCACGTACGCGGATTTAGCGGCTCACACACAGTATTAAAAACGGGGAACAAAAAAGAAATCGATAAAAAATATATTTTATCAGCAGCATCAATAGCTGCTTATTACAGCAAGGCGCGCAATGGCGGAAATGTGCCGGTAGCGTATACGGAAAGAAAATATGTAAAGAAGAAAAAAGGATTCAGAGAGGGGACTGTAATACTCGAAAAAGAAAAAGTTATTTTTGTAAAGCCGGGCTTGCCGGAAAATGCGGAATGATTTTGAATAAGATTTTGAATCAGGTTTTGATTAAGATTTTAATTCTGCAAGAATAGAAATTGCTGCGCTGCGGTCTCCGCTTTCTATGCCGGATTCCAATGCTTCTATTTTTTCAATATTGCTGAAGTCACTGTTCTCAAATTTTAACTTGAAAAGTTTTTCTTTTAATACAGAGATATCTTCAGAGTTCTCAATTGACTGTCTCAAATCTTTAATGAGTATAGTAAAAGCAGAATCAGGCTGCTTATTAGTCTCATCCATTTGAGTTTCAATTACATCAGTTATAATAACTTCCTTTTCAGATTCATCCTGTGAATGATTTTCTTCCGTAATATCTTCTACAGATTTATTTTCTTCAACAATATCTTCTGATATAAACTTTTCTGTCACATTCTGGGATGCTTCGATTTTTTCCGGAGCAAGGCTGATGCTTAATTTGGGCTGTCCAAGAACTTCAACTTCTGTTTCTTCTTCAGCTTTATCAGCAGTAAATGTATCGAAAACTTCTGATTCGTTTTCTAATTCTTGTGATAAATTATTTTCAATTACAACTTCTTCTTCTTCATTTTTCGGTTTTGAGTCAAGCAATGAATACTCATCCTTGTATTTTCTGATTGATTCCAGAGTGAAATTCAGATGGACTCCTAATACAGACAGTTCAAAATCGAAGTTGTTTATTTTGTTATCATTAAGCTTGTCATGGAAAAGGTGCGCTGATTTTTCCAGATCTTCAGCACCGATATATTTTGATTCCTCAGCTAAAGTAAGCAGTCTTGATTTTATATATTCGTTGTCATTTACCAGATACATTCCTTTAATATCATTTGTAAACCCGTCATAATCGTTTTCAAAATTTACAAGAATTTCATTGTAAGTATCTATGTTATCGTATGCATTTGCCAGCCCGATTTTAAAATCAATACCCCTTAGATTTTTAAATATTGCTTCGTTCTCGTCCTTAGTCTCTTCAATAACTTCTTTTGCTTCTTCAATTTTTTGTTCTATATCTTCTTTAAAAATTTCTTCAGCTTCGGGTTTATCGAGGTTGTATTCAGGCTCAGTTAGTTTAGCAATCTGTAACTCTTCCTGTTTTTCTTTTAAGTCTTCTTCAGTTTTTAATAATTTCTTTTCCTGTTTTTTAATTACCTCATCTTTGGTTTTCATCTCTTCTTTAAGAGTATTCATTTCTTCCCAAAGCAATTCGTTTGCTTTTTTCGCATCTATAAGCTCAGTAACTTTAGAGTTGTATTCACTAATCTGTTTGCCTAATTCAATCTCCAGAGATTTTGCTTCTGTTTTATCCTTGCCGTAGAAAACAAATTTATATCCGTTATCGCTTTCTTCCCTTGAAATATGAAAACTGAAATAAAAAGCTTTGCCTTCTTTATTTTTTTGCTTTAGTAAAATTTCCTGATTCGAATTATTAAAAAATTCAAACTGAAAATTTTGCCAGTTCGTGTTTTCAAAAATATCATCAAAGTATTTTCCTGCTAAAGCGGCTCTGTCCGTAGCAACTGACCTGTAATAATTTTCATTTGCAGATAAAAATTTTCCGTCAGCATTAGTTTCGAATAGAATTACAGTTCTGTTCAGCTTTGAAGAAATGGTTTTAAAATCTCTCATTGCTGAACTGAATAACTCGTTCAGATTATCGTATGAGCTAGCTTTATCATGGAATGCAGTTTCTGCCTGAGTGAGTCTTGTGGAAATAGCAGATAAATTTTGATTTAATTTTGAAGTTTCATCTGAGTATTTTGCATTTATGTTATCCAGCCGGTAACGGTAAAAAATAATAGCCGCAAGAATTGTTGCAAACTCTTTCAGAATTTCATCAAAACTATTATTTAAAGAGAATAACAGAACTTCTCCAAGCTTTTTATCTTCAGAATTAATATCGCCTGTTATGAGGAAATCCGTAGTGAGAAAGTCTTTTGCAAAAAAATCTTTATTTGAAAAAAATACACTTAGCTGAACAAGTTCTTTCGGGATTTCCTGCGAGAAATTATGAATAACACTTCTTATAAATTCTGAAGTATCCATTAAGGAATTTTCGGAATTTAAAATCACGGTCAATAATTTCAGAAGTTTATTCTTTAGATATGTTTCAGTGTGGTCAGCAATCGTTCCTTCAACATTCGTGAGATATTTATTTGCATCAAAAATTCCTTTCCCCGTTTCTTTAACAACTTTGAACGAAGAGTTATTTTTTAATTTGTATACTAATGTGTAATAAGGTTCTGATTGTGATATAAAAGGAATTTCATTTTCATCTGTCAGATCTTTAAGATTACCAATGTTATCATTTAAGCCTAAAACATTTTTGAAATTATCTGAAATAAACTCAATTCTCTTTTCCTGTAAATCCGTTATTCTGAAAAATATAACTTCACTTTTATTCACCAATTCTTCAACGGGTGAAGAATAAAAATTATCAATTATCTCTTCGCTTCTGTCTTTATCTTTTTTATGTTTTTTCTTTTTGCCAAGCTCTTTTACAGTTTCCTTTAACTCTTTTTTGCTTAAGGGTTCTTTAAGTACGGTTCTTACATGAAAATCATTTTTCAAAATTGAAATTAGTGAGGATGATTTATCTTCGGTAAGAATAATTATCGGGATATTATTATGTGCCAGCAGAACTTTATTTATATTGGAATTGCTCTGCCAGTAAGGTAAATCGATTATCATCATATCGAAGCTGTTCAGCTCAACGTCCAGATTTTCAAAAGATGTGGATTTTACAATTTTATTGTCTTTATATAGAATGTAATCGATGACATTCAGAAGAGATATGTCCTGGCTTAAAGCAAGTATTTTCAATTTCACCTGTGGTTAATTGCTTTAAAATACAAATTAAAGTTGATTGTGATAAGGGAAAAAGTATTGAAGAAAAGTGTACCGGAGGAGGGACTTGAACCCCCGACCTGCGGATTATGATTCCGACGCTCTAACCACCTGAGCTACTCCGGCAGAATTAACAAGATACTCATTTTTTAAAATTTTCTCAAGGGAGAAATTACGAATATGTGGTAAAATATTGCGATGAATGTAGATTTTTAATAAGGTATTTTTGAATAAGTACTAAATTTAATGTTTTAAGCAATTTTGACCGATAATCAAAAGATAGATAAACTTATTAGGCGGGCAGTTTCTGTTGTTGCAAATTCTCCTGAAATCGCATTGGATACATTTCTAAGGGCATTAAAGCAGGCTCAGGATGTAAAATATATTGAAGGCGAAGCCTTAATATTGTTTCAGTTGGGAAGAGTTTATATTGTTTTGGGTAATTATGAAGAGAGCATAAAAAATCTAAAATCAGCATTGAAAATTTATACACAGCTGGAAAATATGGAATTACAAATAAATACACTGAGCCTTTTAGGAATGAACTATAATTATCTTGGTAATTTTAACGAGGCTTTGGCTTATATGGAAAAGAGTTTGAATTTAGCTGAAAATTTTCAAAATGACAGTGTGCATGCAAAAATACTGAATAACCTTGGAAATTTATATTACTCCATGGATGATTTTAGTTCAGCGAAGAAATATTATCTTATGTCAATCCCTATAAAAGAAAAAATAAATGATGTAAAAAGCTTAGGTGCAACTTATACAAATATGGCTGTAACGGAAAAAAATCTTAAAAATATAGAACTCGCTTCTGACTATATAACTAAGGCGATTGAGATAAAAAAGAAATATACAGAAACCTTTAAAGATGAAGAAAGCCTGGCCTTTGCCAAAAATATTTTGGGTTCAATTAAACATGCTGAAAAAAAATACTCCGAAGCTTTAAACATTTATGAAGAAGTTCTGGATATTTATTTAAGGCAGAACAGTTTACTTCTGCTTTGCGAAACTTATATTCTGATTGCATTGGTTTATATAGATATCAATGATGCCGTTAATGCCGGAAAAGCTTTGAATGCGGGAGAACAATTTGTCGGACAGATAAACGCTTCAAGAATAACTGATGAATTTAAAAGGCTGCGAGCAGTAATTTCAGAAATGAAAAAATAAAAAACCTTTCTTAAAATCTGCGAATTTCCCTCTAGAAATTATTAAATTTTAATTAAAATCCGAAATTAGTATTATACTTTAAATAAATATAAATGGTGAAAAAAATTCTAAATACTGCAGCTATATTCTTATTAATTCTGACTTTATCTTCATGTTCAAAAAAGCCTGATACAGTTTATATCAACGGAAAAATTTACACAATGGATAACAACAATACTATTGTTGAAGCCGTTGCTGTGAAGGAAGGTAAGATACTTGAAACAGGTACAACGAAAGCAATTTCAGATAAATACGGCAGCGGAAATATTATTGATTTGAAAGGCGCAGTTGTTATTCCGGGATTAATTGATGCAAACGGTTCGATAATAGATTTCTCACAAAATCTTAACTTTGTAAATTTATTTTATTCAAAAAATTTAGACGAAGTTAAACAGGCAATATCAGAAAGAGTGAAAACTCTCAAAGGAAATGAAATTCTGGGCTGCTTTGGTTTAAATGATTTTTATATTTCTGATGCAGAAGCAAGCAGAATAAATAAATTTTTTCTTGACTCATTATCAAAAGATAACGGAATTTATGTTGTGAATTATAATATGGATTTCGCTTTTGTGAATTCCAAGATGCTTACAATATTAGGCATAGATAAAAATATTCCCAATCCTCCCGGCGGAGAAATTGGCAAAGATGAAAAAGGAGAGCTTGACGGAACATTTTACGATGCAGCAGTTCTTCTCATAAGAGAAAAACTTCCGGAGCAGTCGCATGATGAGATGGCAACACAGGTGCAGCGCGGCGCGTATGAACTTTTGAAATACGGAATTACAGAGGTGCATGATAGAAATATCGCCGAAGGCGGTATTGAAGTTTTTAAAGAACTGATAGATAAAGGAAATTTCCCTATAAGGATGTACGCAATTCTTACAGGCAATGATAAACTTTTTGAAGACTATTTAAAGAAAGGTATTGAAGTAAATTATAAAGATAAGTTGACTGTTCGTTCAGTCTGTCTTGACTATGACGGAGCATTTGAAATTCAGGATGCTGCAATGAAAGATGATTATAAAGAAGAGCCGAAAAGAAAAATTCCATACAGTGATGAATTTGAAGTGGAAAAAGTTTTCAGACAGGCATCTGATAAGAATTTTCAGTTCTCTGTGAAAACTGTAGGTGATAGAGCATTTAACGGAGTATTAAACACTATTGAAAAAGTAATTAAAGAGAAAAATCTTAAAGACCACAGAACTATATTAAGCTCGGTAGAATTTACAGAGCCTAATGATGTTAACAGGTTAAAAGATCTGAAAGTACTTGCAAGTGTAAATCCTGAAAAAAGTATATCGGATATGCCACTGATACCGCAGCTTATAAATCCTGATGTAAGTAAAAAGTCAGCTCTTTGGAATTCAATTTTAAAGTCGTCAGGGTATATACTGACAGGCTCTGAGTTTCCATTCAATCAGATAAATCCCTTTGTTCAGATGTATTATCTCACAACAAGACAGATGTTAGATACAGTAATGTCATTGCCGGGAGCGGAGCAAAAACTTACCATGATAGAGGCATTAAGAACATACACGACTTATGCTGCTTTTGCATCTTTCGAAGAGAGCATTAAGGGAAGTATCGAGAAAGACAAATTCTGCGACATGGTTGTGATATCGAATGATATATTCGGACCTGATCCTAAAAAATTATTAGATACAAAAGTATTAATGACAATAATTAACGGTAAAGTTGTTTATGATTCAATGAACGCCGGCAAGTAAAAAATGGAAAGAATTTCAAACCCTACTGTACTTGATATAATAAAATCTTCAACGGAGCTACTAGCAAAAAAAAACATTGCGAACCCGAGATTAAATGTGGAGCTGATGCTCTGCGAAGTTTTGGATTGCGACAGGGTGAAGTTGTATCTGGATTTTGAAAAGCCTCTGACTAAGAATGAGCTGGATCTATATAGGGAGTGGTTCAAAAGAAGATTAAACCATGAACCGCTGCAGTACATTACAGGTCATGCGTATTTTTACGGATACAGATTTAGAGTAAACGAACATGTGCTCATTCCGAGACAGGAGACTGAAATCATTGTTGAGAAAGTTTTAGATGATATTAAAAATAATCCGAAAGAAAATTTAATTATACTGGAAATAGGAACAGGTTCGGGATGCATCTCTATTGCCTTAGGTAAGAAGCTTGATGAACTGGAAATGAAATATAATATTGTCGCTATAGATATTTCCAAAGATGCTTTAGATGTTGCAGCATATAATCTGGAAAAGATTGAAGGCAGCAATGAAAAAATTTCTTTTGTAGAAAAGGATATTTTTGAGATTGATACATTCAATAAAGATATAGATTACATAGTATCGAATCCGCCGTATATACCTTACACAGAATTTGAAGGGTTGAACGAAGAAGTAAATAAGTATGAACCGACAATTTCTTTAACGGATTATAAAGACGGCTTAACTTTTTACAGAAAAATATTAGGTTTATATTCGAGTCCGGTAATTACGGGAAAACTCTTTTTTGAGATTGCCTATAATCAGAAAAAAAATCTGGAGAATTTGCTAAAAGACTTCCCAAATGTTACAGGGAAATTCTTTAAAGACTATAGTGATAACGACAGAGTACTTGAGGTAGGTAAATGATTGCAGTTATACAGCGCGTTACAAAGGCATCAGTAACAATTGACGGTAAAATTCACAGTGAGATTGGCAAAGGTCTTTTGATTCTACTGGGAGTGAAAAGCGGTGACAATGAGGAGCAGGTAAAGTATCTTTCAAAAAAGATTATTGATCTTAGAATTTTTTCCGATGAACAGGATAAAATGAACTTAAGCGTAAAAGATATTGATGGAGAAGTGATGGTTATTTCTCAATTCACCTTGTGCGCAGATAACGGTAAAAGTGGAAACAGGCCAAGTTTTGTTCAGGCAGAGAAGCCTGAACTAGCAAATGAGCTTTATGAGAAAATGATATCTGAAATGAAAATTATGTATAAGGAAACTAAAATAAAATCCGGTGTATTTGCAGCCGATATGAAAGTTGAGTTGTTGAATGACGGACCTGTTACAATAATTTTAGAGAGATGAATTTTAAAGAGAAGAAAATATATATAATAGGCGCAGGAAAAGTCGGCTCTTCTTTTGTTTATGAATTCTTTAAAAAGAAATATGCTTTAAAATTTGTTTCAGAAAGAAATCTGAGAAAAGAAAAAATTCTTTCAAAAGATTTAGAGCGAAATAAAGTTCAATGTTCTTTAAAGATTGAAGTTGATTTTATCAATCAATCAGATGTGATTTTTATAATGACGCAGGATGCCTACATAACTTCTGTTGTTGAAGAAATCAGTAAGCTGAAAATTGATTTAAGAAAAAAGCTATTCATTCACATATCAGGTTCTTTATCATCTGAAGTATTTAAAAAACTGAAAATATCTCAAAGTAATTGCGCTTCATTTCATCCGATACAAACATTCAGTGAAGTTACCAAGAATAGTTCTTTAGTTGAAAATATTTATTTTGGAGTTGAAGGCGGAAAAAATGCATGCGGTTATGTGAAAAAGATAGCTGCAGATTTTCATTCTAATTATATAATAGTTAATCCAAAGAAGAAGCACTTATATCATGTTGCATCAGTTGTAACTTCAAATTATCTTATCGGATTAATATATGCGGCATCAAAAATAATAAAAGAAATCGGTGCAGATGAAAAGAAGACTTATAAGATATACGAACCCATTATAAAAAATACTCTTGAAAATATTAACAGGCAGGGGATAGTAAAATCTCTGACGGGTCCGATAGACAGAAATGATACAGCAATTATAGAAAAGCATATAAAAGAATTAAAAAAAGTTGACCCTGTCCTCACTGCGTTATACCTTAATTTTGGTATCATTGCGGCAGAACTTGCAGAGAAGAAACGTAGTATAAGTAAGAAAGATAAAACTAAACTTGAAAGCCTGATGAAGAAATATCTACGCGCTTAATTAAACTCAAACAAATGAAATTGAAAACTCTTATCATCGTAATATTTTGTATTTGCCCAATAGTATTATTTGCTCAGGATACTCTCAGAGCTCCGGTAAAAAAAGAGTCATCTAATCCCGGCGGCATTTTTCTTGCGCCCACATTGTCGGCAGTGTATCCTGTCAGTACTTTTTCACAGACTTCAAAAATTGCCGCGCAGTATGGTGTAAGACTGGAATATTCATCAAAGAAAATTTATCCTTTTGTAATCGGAGCCTTGTTTGAATACGGGAAGCATAACGGCAAAGATGATTTCATGACATTAAATCTACTTACTACTTATGAAACGAAAATTACGGCAGTAGGCGGTAGTGTGGATATAATTCTTTCTAAATATCTTAAAACAAATTTTACCATTCCGTTTGCAACACTAGAGGTAAAGTACATAAGTGCATCTACTACAATTGCTCCCGAAACTGCGAATATTCCCGGTCTTGTATTAAGTGAAAGCCAGATTTCTTACGGTGGGGGATTAGGGTTTACTCTTTATATATTTGATATATATGGGAAATATTCTTATTCAAAATCATATTCGACTTTTAGCATCAATACACGATTCCATATACCGCTGTTTAAGTTTTAAAATTTTCTGTCTTTCCAGTGAATTTTTGTATTGAAAAGAAATGTCCATGGCAGTGTAAGTCCGTAGAAAGCAAAGAAGAACTGGAAGTGAATGAAGAATTTGTATAGGGATGTAAATTTGTAAATGCCGATTGGTTTATACATCAGAATAACTTCAGATAGTATTTTTATGAGTATGAATAAAAAATAAATTTTCCAGTTAAGAAAAATCCACCCGAAAATCAGAATTAAGTTCACCGGGTACATTTCAGCACCCAGTAATAGTCCCAAAATATTTATTTTCAATCCTCCTCTGAACCATCTCCTTTTTTGTTTGAAGAGCTCATTTAAATTTTTGCATGGTTCGGTTTCAACTAATGATTTATCATTTACCGGATACTTTATTCTATAACCTTTGGCGTGCATCTCCTGCATTAAAGCAAGGTCCTCAGTTACAGAGAATTTTATATTTCCGTATCCGCCAAGTTCTTCATATATTTTTTTTCTGAATGATAAATTGTTGCCAATACAGCTTAGCGTCATATTTATTCCTGAACTGGCAGATGCAAGTGTTTGAAGATAGATCCAGTCTAATGCCTGAACTTTATGGAAAAGTGATTTAGATGAATTTATGAAAGTTACTCCGCAAACCATTGCTGTATCCTTATCATAATATTTCACAACTTCCTGTATCCAGTCCTTATTTACTATGCAGTCGGCATCCGTACCTATAATTATTTCTCCTGTAGATAAGTGAATGGCAGTATCAAGAGCGTTTGCTTTACCTTTTAGATTAGTTGAGCTTTCAGGACGGGAATCAATTACTTTGAAATAACTTAAACCTGCCGTCTCCTTTAACATTATTTCTTTCGTTGCATCGGAAGAGTTGTCATTTACTAAAAAAATTTCAAGATTCTGTTTATCGTAGGTAAGCAATTTAAGTGAAGAAATGCATTTAGAAATTATTTTTTCTTCATTCTTCGCTGCGACAATTACTGTGACTTTATTTTTAGGTGAAGGATTAACTACAGGCAAAGATAAAGATTTTTGTAATCCGTATCTCAGAAAAAGATGTGTAAGAAAATAAATAAATATTAAAGAGAGTGTGAAAATTACCATGTGAGAAATATTGGTAAGATATAAGGAAGCGTATTAAATTGAAATTTATTTTGAACTGCATAAAAAAAGCGGAGTTGTATGCTCCGCTTTTTCTAAAAAATATATGTAAGTTTATTTATTTAACTACTGCTATTTTAATTATTTTTGTTTCTTTAGCGCCGTCAATGGTTGCCTCAATAACTCCGTAATATATGCCGCTTTGCACAGTAGAAACATCCCAGACCACTTCGTTATCAGCATTAGAAATATTTTTGGAAGGCAGGGAGGTTACTAATTCACCTGATAAATCCAGAATTTTAATGCTAACAACACTTGCGCTTCCGTTTAAATAATATCTGATGTATGTTTTTCCGTCATAAACAGGATTTGGCCAGTTGTATACTTTGTCCTTAGGAAGTTTTTCTGAATAATTCGGCGCAATATAATTTGATTGAGTACTGCTGTTTGAGTGAAAGTTATCTTTTAAATAATTTTTCCACAGAACTTTACTTTCGTTATAAACAGTTGTTGTCTTGAAGGCATATAAATATCCGTCTCTGCCATAAGCTAAAATACCAAGTGTATCATTTAAATTTGCTATAGCAGGTGTAGAGTTTGAGTTTATTCCTGCTTTTACCGGAAATCCTGCCACTACTTTACCGTTTGTGCCGTATGCAAATAAATCACCTGATTCAGATGTAAATAACAAATCATAAACGCCATCATTGTTTACATCGGCAACTGAGATACCTGAAGTAATTTTCTGATTGAAGTTAACAGGAAAATTTTCAAGAATGGTTCCTGCAGAGTTCATTGCATAAACTTTGTTATCTCCATTGAAGATAATTTCCTGTTTGCCGTCATTGTTAATATCTGCCAATGCGGGTGAAGAAAGTATATTTGTTATACCGTAATTGTTTGCAAGCTTATTGCCGTTTACAAAAATCTCATTGGCGTTGTTTACAGTTAATACATCAAATGAATTCGTTTCAAGAAGATTTCCCGACGCAATAAATTTATTGTTTGCGTTAACATATATAAATGAATCGGGCAGTGTTTTAGCAAACTCTCTTACAGGAGAGGTGAGCGAGTCTGTTCTTGTATCTGCGCCTAATCCTATATCTCTTATATCATAACGATAAATTGAACCGTTATCTATAGCGGAATAAATAAATTTTCGGGAATCTGCAATTATAATTGGTGCGCTGGATTTACCTGTTCTAAAAAATCTTATTTGTGCTGCAAGACTTAAATTCGACCTGAGAGATATTAAATTTGAATCACCGGATGCATAAATGTATCTATAGTTTGCTGATTGAGTACTGCCTAAAATATATTTCCCCCCATCCGGCAGAACAACACTGCTTACGTTATTAACAAATGAACCGTCATATTTAAAACCGTATGCAAAGGTGTTTGCATTTATAAATATATCATCGTTAGTTGCGTTTGTAAAATGTAATCCTATCGGCTGCGCATTTCCGCTTGTATCAATTCCGACAAACTTTGGAAATCCTGCAAGAGGTTTAACGAAAGTACCGCCGATATTGATTTTAAATGTCATCAAAGTATCCTGTGCAGAAAAATCAGTAATATTTACACCGCTGTTTGCAAGAGAATAACTCAATGAATTTGGTATCGATGTCGGAGTAAATGCATTTTTATAAATAGTAGAAGGCACATAGTGATTGCCGTTGAACCAGTAATCTACAATTGTACCGTCACCTGTAATTGCTCCGAACGGTGAACTGAAAGTAACTCCAAGCTCCTGCGCTCCTTTTGCTTCCTCAAGGTCAATTCCTTTGTGGTCAATGTTATTGTTTATAGTGTTCGATGCAAAGTTAGCATTAATTACATTTTCATCAATATGCCAGATAAGAACGCCGCCGCGGTATTTAATTGTATCATTAATAAGTCCCGGTAAGCTCCAGTCTAAATCTTCAACATCAACTATATTACCGCCGATTGCGGAAGTATTATAATAAATAAATTCTTCAACATCTTTTGTATAGGTATTAACATCATTGAAGGCTTTATTTCTTATGTATAATTTTTGTCCGTTGTTCAGATAATCCCGGTTCCTGTTTTCAATCAGGAAATACTCACGGCTGTTTATCAGAACTTTATACATTGTAGAATCAGTGTTAGTTGTATTTCCGGAGGAAGTTTTTATCTTCACATTTGCTTCTCCTGAAGAAATTGTAATGGGATTAACCCAGCCCAGATAAACTTTTTCCCATGCAGAGGGCTCAGGCGGAAAGAGTCCGTTAAAGCTGAATATCGACTGCCCGTCCATTAAACCGAATCTGCCTATTGCAGTCTTACCGGTATTTGTATTAAATAAATCAGGAAGCCCGAGAAAACTTCCGAAACTTGCAGTAAGAATTCCGTTCATCCCGAGTTCAAGAATAACTTTGCCTGATGTAAGATTTAACTCTCTTACTTCAGTTGAAGGTATGATAAGAGAATTTTTGATTAAAAACCCTTCAGAGGTTTGATAACCATTATAGGATGAGCCAAAAAACTCCTGTAAATTTTTCAGTCCCAGGTAAACAGAAGGTAAATCAAATGGTGTAGGATCAAAACCGAATATAGAAGTCAGGTCTACATCTCTTCCTGTACCTGCATGGAAAACGACAAATGCAGTTTTATTGGGGTCATAAGAAGAAAAATTTATAACGCTGTCAGCTCTTGCCCATGCATCTTTAAACAAGTTTCCAAGCTTGGAAAGATTTTCATTTCTTTGCGGTGAATAATCCTGCATCTTATTAGGAAGATGAATTACTGAACCGAACAACTCATAACTGATTACAACTTTTCCGTCCGATACTTTTTCAAAATAGTTTTTTAAAAACTTCAGGTGATCAGCAAAATATAAACTATCATAAGGAGGGGAATCAATTATAGTATCTCTTCCTGTTGATGGGTTAAGATATTTACTGGATAAATCAAATTTTCCGTTCCCTGTAGATTGGCCTGCATCATCTAACTGAAAATCTGCCATAATTGCGACTACTTTAAAAGTATCAGGTATTCCATCGTAATTTTTAGGGGTCAGATTCTGATTCTCAGCGCCGAATTTCAGTGGATGTGATAATTTGTAGTCGGTTCTTTTGTTCTGAGCAAAAGATGCTGCAGAGATTAAAACTAATAAAAGAGTGAAAACTTTTCCGATTAAATTCATTTGTAATATATGCTTTATAAAAATAAACCTGACAAATCATCAGACCTGTCAGGTTTTAGTTTCAACTTGATAAAAAAAGTGTTTTAGAAACTCACGAGCAAGCCGAATCTTAATGTATTGGCAAGCGGGTGATTTTCTTCGATTGCACTAATGTAACTGAAGTCAAATCCGTAAACGCTGTATCTGATACCTGCACCGAGTGTAAGGAACTTTCTGTTTCCGTTCGAAGGGTCTTCATAAAAATATCCGGCTCTTAAAGCAATAAGTCTTGGAGCGCCGTACCAGTATTCTGCACCGACTGAAGATTGAATTGTTCTTGCAATTCCTTCAGGTCCGCCTTTCCATGAAGTAAATATAGCTTTGTAGAAAGGATCTGATTGCGGCTGGTCAGTCTCATCTGAAAATCTGTTTACTAAAAGCTTTGAAAAATCTGCAGTAAGTGTTAGATTATTGAATTCACTCTTTACGATATCATAAGCAAAACCGATTCTTAATTGAGTTGGTAGTGGATCTGCCTGCGCTGCATCAACATAAGAAATTTTAGGTCCGAGGTTTGACAAGTTAACACCAAACGAGAATTTATCTTTTAACCATTTGGCACCTGTAGTAGGTCTCCATAATGCAGAGAGGTCAAAACTTGTTGCAAATGCAGTTCCGTTTCCTTGTTCATTTCCAACGCGTAAATTATTTGGTGATAATCTGCTGTAAATAAATCTCGTTGAAATACCTACACCCCATGCCGGGCTTAATTTAGTAGCATAAGCTAATGCAAAAGCCATTTCATAAGCTTTATAACTTTGTTCCGGAAGCTCTCTTCCTGTTTCGTCAGTAACGATAATTTCACCGATGTTGAGGTAAGTTAAACTTGCACCTACTGTACCGTTAATACTCTTTATGTATTTTCTGCCTGCAACGTAATCGTAGAACAAGTCTCCGATATTAAGTCCTGCAAGCCAGGGGCTATGTGTAAAATTTATTTCAGTACCAAGTGTCTGGAATGCCAAGCCTGAGGGATTCCAGTGCATAGCAGAAGCATCATCAGCAATAGCTGTTCCGGTTTCTCCCATAGCAGTAAATCTTGAATTCGGGCCGATTAAAAGAAATGGCACACCGGTTGATACTGCATTTTGAGCGAAGGTATCAGAATTCGAAATTATAAGGCTCGAAAATATTATCACAGCGGCTAATATTCTCATGTTCATTTTCTTTAACATTAAAGGTTTTTCCTCTTTTTATTTTTAGAAGTTATTGTAATTTTGCTAATTTGTTGACGTTGCTTTGAGTGAAAGTTCCGTCATCTGATTTTATAGTCAGTTTATATATATAAGTTCCGTTGGCGATAGCATCACCGTCATTGTCTCTGCCATCCCAATCGATACTTACAAATTTATCCGTAATACCCGTTTTATTCAATTCTTTTATCAATCTTCCTGAAACGGTATAAATTTTAATTGAAGCGTTCAAACTCTTATCAAAATTATGATTAAATACAAATGCTGTATTGTTTCTCATCGGATTGGGATAATTATAAACGTTTTCAAGTGTGAGCACTGAACTGCTTTGAACGTTAAAACTAATATCGGTTACTGTGTAATTGTTGTAAGTATCGTATGCTTTTATTGAAAGTGTATTCTGTCCTGTCTGTAAATTCTGCAGCTGATATTCAACAGATCCATACTGGTAACCATTTGTTGAGTTATAGAAAGAAGTAAGATCAATTTTATTCTGATTATCACCATTAAGTGTTGCTTCGATTTTATGGCCGATTGTACCGGTAAGGTTCATTCCGAATGGATCAAAGAAATCAGCAATTAGCTTCGGATTTTGATTTACTAAATCACCGTTCCTGAAATTTCTGCTGTCAAGAAATAGATTTACTGATGGTCCGGTTGTATCCGGCACTGCAGTTGAATCAATTCCATTTATTGTAAAATTATCCGAGTATCCTACTCCATTACTGCTTGTATTCTGGAAGTAAGCTAAGATTTTTCCGTTGCCCGTACTGTAAGAAATATCTTTAGGCACAATAAATTCTATAGCCCAAAGACCGTTTACAACATTTGCTTTACCTGTAAAAATAGTACCACCGTCTAATCTAAAATCGAACGGATAACCGAAATCTTCTAAATGAATCTGCTTATCTACATCCAGAACTTTTAAAGAAATGGTTCCATTGTAATTACTCCATAAAGTAGAGTCAGGTCTTAGTACGCTTCCTGAAATTCTGACTTTTTGAAGAGCTTTCATCTGAACGAATTTACTACCTGTATAACCGTTAATAGTATCTATTTTTGTAAAATATTGCGGTACTGCTACTCTTAAAGAAGGGTCACAAAGTAATGCAAATTTTAAATCATTATCGAGGAACAATGTTTGTTTAGTATTGAACATTGCTTTTCCAACTCTTATAGGAAGGTTTAAAGTATCCTTTAAGAACGTAAAATTATCCCAGAAGAGATTATTAAACGTTGCATTAGGAGCTGCATAAACAGGACGTACAGCCGCTACAACACCTATTGCCCCTTTATTTGGTTCATTTATTAACTGCTCTGCCGCGCTTATTCCGTAAGGATCATCCCATCTGGCAAGGTCGCAGCTTGCAATTGTTAAGAATGTATATTTATTTTTGTTATTTAATAAAGGAATACTTACCTGTCTTTCAAATATATGTTCGTGTGCCCATAAGTCAGTACTTCCGTGACCTGTATAATTTATAACAAGTCTTCCTTCATTCCATCCGTTAACAATTACAGGATTTACATCAGGTTTTCTTCTTCCCTGAGGAGTATAGATTGCCGGATAACTTACTATATAAACTTTTTCTTTTTCAAAATATTTCGGAGTATGATTTTCTGCCACGTCTTCACACTGTCCTGTATGAAGAGAGCCTTCCTGCCCTAAAGTGTTTTCAGTCGTCCACCCGTCATCGGCAACATACATAATTTTATCTCTCCATCTGTCATAATTTGACGGATCTTCATAGGAAATTATTTTATCTACATAAATATTTGCTTCAGCATTACTTGTTGCGCAGACTCGTCCTGTTCCGAAATCAGGTTTTGAAGGAGTAGGGTATGAGAAGCACTCATTTACTTCAGTTGCGAAGTCATCACTGCAGAAACTTGTAATATCATCACTCTGATCGGATGTTAACTCTATAGGAGGTAAAAAATTCTTTGTACTGAGTTTGTAGATATTTTTATAATCATAGCTTCCGTCGCCAAAGAAGAAAACAAGTGTTGGTCTTACTGCCCAGTTATTATAAGAGTACTTCAGAAAATTTCTTAGTGCTACCGGATCTAATTTACCGCCGGAAAATTCATTGTATACCTGCTCAACGTCTACGAGAGCAACCTTTAAAGAATTAAAGCCTGAATTCTCTCTGTAACTTTTATATCTGTTTGCTGCTTCGCTGAAATCCTTATGATAGAACAATATCATATCTGCGCCTGCTGCCAGATTTCCTTTTAAATTCTGATTTGCAGTTCTGGTAATTGATGCGGGGACTTTATAATTTAACCCGCCGACTACATAATATTCATTAGGAAGATTTTCAGCGTGTGCTGCCTGAAATCTTACCTCTCCTCCGGAATATGAAATCGGGTAGATCATTTTAGGTTTAGAGGAATTTGTTACATCAAAAATTTTAACATCTGAAGTATTAAATCCTGATGGTCTGTATTCAATTGTCGCAGCTGTATCCATGCCGTTAAATCGAAGTACATTTCCATCAGCGCTTGAAAATGTTCGGCTATAAAGTAATTCATAATAATCATAATAGCCGGCGCTTTGCGCAGTGTTCCCAAGAGAAGCCGGTAAAGAAACTTTAATACTTACAGAGTTTTTGCCCGGGCTCAACGGGTAATTAACACCTAATTGTGTATTTCCCAGATAATCTAAATTAATTCGAGCAAAGCTTCCGGTACCACTTACACCGTAAACTTCTTTAATAGCCTGAAACTGTGAATTACCGTCTACTATGTTAAAATAATTAATGCCGCTTGAACCGTTTCCAAGTCTTAATCTTAAGTTAACATTTGTGCCGTCTATATACCCTTTTAAATCTTTATTGAAACTGAAGTTATCAGTTAATCCAATTCTCTGGCTGACCCATAATAAACCTGTAGCTCCGAGATTATTAATTTCAGGTTCATCGAACGTTCTGTCAATAAAACTTTGCGGTGAAAAAGCATTTGGCACATTAGGGCTGATATCTGTCTGCATTCTTAAACCGTTACTGCCGCCGAAAGTAATCCAGTAGTAATTAGCTTTTGAGTACGGATTCTGATAATGGAAGTAAGTTGAACTCGTGGAATCATATCTCCATTCAGTTGCTCCCTGTCCATAAAAGAGTACGTAATCATTATCATTAAAAACTCCGTCAGCTTCTCCTTCAACGTAAATTGAATTTTCCATCGGGTCATTCGGATAATCTATACAATTATTATAAGGGACTTCAAATCCGTTATTGCCATAGATTTTAATTGTCTTAGGATTTATAGCGCTTACATTTATACCGCCTGACTGTAAAAAATTCTTATCAAGTCTATACATACCGGATTGCGTAATTTCCATTCTATAAAAATCACCTGCAGCAAAAACACTGTTATCAACTAAGTTATCCTTTATCTGATTAAATTCTTTTGTCGACCAGTTCTCGGCTTCTTTCCAGTTCAGCGCTGCTCCTTTAAGAAAATCCCTTTCTTCAGCACTCAAAGGCTTGTTTAAAATGACGGGTGCGCTTCCGAAAGTTATTCTTAATCTTATGTAAGAATATTTTTTCACTGTTTTTGACACAGGATTATATTCAACAGGAGTAACAATAACATTTGTAAAATATCTGTTTCTTATTGCGCCCATTGTGCCGAGTTCAGCAGGGTAGTCGGAAGGAAGAAATTTATTCAAAGAATAAACTTTATCATTTTTAATATAACTGCTTTCTATTGTCTCGTCTTTCCCTTTAATAACTTTTTTAGGGGAAGGAATTGGTTTTATATCAACGTTGTTTATCAATTCAAATTTTGAATCAATAATTTCAACTTTGTTATTTAACTGTGATGTGAAGTAAACCGGGAATGCTCTGAACCTTAAATCAGGCTCTCCGTATTTTTTACCGTTTGCCTGACCGTATTTAAAATCATAACTGTTTTTTACATACTGGGGGGTATACTCTATCTCAATGTAATTCTGATTAGAGCATATTATCTTAAAATCCGGAACTGAAGTTTCCTGCTTTTCCTGTACTTCGCTTTTAGTATCAGCTTTTGTTTCAGGCTGGGATTTTTGCTTTGATAACTTTTCGCTCTGTGAAAAAATAGAAGTATTTAATAATAGCAGCGCCATTAATACAACTGAATTCTTCAGGTTCATTTTAAAATTTTAAGTTTAATATATAAAATAAAAAACCATTTATTAAAGTTCAAATAATTCAAGGAATTGAATGTACTTTAATAAATGGTCAATATTATTTCAAATAAGAAGGTATTGGTTTTTTAAACTAAATTAATATCAAAAACTCTTTAGACTTCTCCTTGTTTGGTTTGAAATTTAAACAAATATAGAAGTAGTTTATTAAAAAAACAAGACTGAATTATTTTTTCTTTTTCAATCCCATCTTCTCAATCACATCTAAATGATTCAAGGCGTTCTTAGCTGCTTCCTGCTCTGCTTGTTTCTTCGATTTTCCTTTACCGCTACCCAAACTTCTGCTGTTCACAAATACCTCAACTGTAAATAATTTATTATGCTCAGGTCCTTCTTCTTTTATAACTTTGTATTCAGGAATATAATCAGTATGCGCCTGTATGTATTCTAAAAATTTACTCTTATGATTTTCATCAAAATGGTTCAGCCATTTTACATCAAGCTTGTTGAAAATTTCTTTATTCAAAAATTCCTTTACTGCTTCATATCCTGCATCAAGAAATATTGCGCCTATCAATGCTTCGTATGCATCGGATAAAATTGTATCATATCCGTCTTCAATTGATTTTAATGCAGTGAAAGATGCAAGAAGATATTTTTGTAAATTAATTACTTTAGCTCTTTCAGCAAGGAATTTTTTATTAACTAATATTGAACGGAATTTTGTAAGGTCGCCTTCTTCGTTAAGAGGGAAGTTCTTATATAAATATTCTGCAACTATTAAATCCAGAACTGCATCACCAAGAAATTCAAGGCGCTCATTGGAAATTAATCCGATAGCCTGAAAATCTTTTTTTACTTTTATAAATGAGCGGTGTGTTAAGGCAGTAATGAAAAAAGTCTTATCAATTATTTTATAATGTATGCTCTGTTGAAAGCCGTCAAAATCTATTTGCTGGATTGCCTTCAATAGAAAATCTTCCGTTTTTTCTTTACTCTTGAAAAACGGAAGATACTTTGTTATAGCCTTCTTAAAAAAATTAAACATGTATAGGGATAAGCAAGAATTATTCTTCGTATTTTTTGAATATTAACGCTGTATTATGACCGCCGAAACCAAGATTGTTTGAAATCACTGCTCTTACGTCTTGTTTTATAGAGGTATTAGGTACGTAGAAGAGGTCACACTCAGGGTCTTTCTCTTCATAATTAATTGTTGGGGGAACAACTCCGTTGACGATAGTAAGAACTGAAGCTATTGCTTCAATTGCTCCTGCTGCGCCAAGTAAGTGTCCAATCATAGATTTTATAGAGTGAACGGGCATCTTATATGCTCTTTCACCAAAAACAGTTTTCACTGCTGTAGATTCGTTTTTATCGTTGTAATATGTTGAAGTACCGTGTGCATTCACTACATCAATATCATCCGGAGTCATACCTGCATCAGCTAATGCAGTGGTCATGGCACCGACTAAACCTTCACCTTCAGGCGCAGGCTCAGTGATATGATATGCATCACCTGTTAATCCTATACCGGCAAGCTCAGCATAAATTTTTGCTCCTCTTCTTTTTGCGTGTTCATATTCTTCAAGTATTAATGTTGCTCCGCCTTCTCCCATTACAAATCCGTCGCGGTTTTTATCGAACGGTCTGGAAGCTTTCGTCGGGTCATCATTTCTTGTTGAAAGCGCTTTCATCGCATTGAATCCGCCGATACCCATTTCGCATATTACAGCTTCCGCGCCGCCTGCAATCATAACGTCTGCAGTTCCTCTTTGGATTAACATGAATGCATCTGCAATAGAGTGGGCTGATGTAGCGCATGCAGAAACAGTGGCGTAGTTCGGACCTTTAAATCCGTATACCATTGAAATTCTTCCTGCAGCAATATCTGCAATAAGCTTGGGAATGAAGAAAGGACTTATCCTGCTTGGGTCATCGATGAATTTTCCATCGACTTCCTGTCTCATTTTAAATAGTTTGTATTCTTCGTCTCTGTATGTATTCATACCGCCGATACCTGAACCATAAATTACTCCGCAGCGATGCGTATCAAGCTTAGCCATATCTTTATCTAAGCCGGAATCTTTAACAGCTTCAGCAGAAGCAATCAAAGCATATCTTGTAAAAGGGTCAACGCTTTGGGAAAGTTTTCTGTCTAAATAGTTTAGCGGATTAAAATCACTTGGCAGCTGTGCTGCAAACTTTGTTTTAAAATTTGTTGTATCGAAATACGTAATATTGCCAACACCATTTTTTCCTGATGTTAGTCCGTCCCAGAAATCATTTACTGATAATCCTACGGGGCTGACTACGCCTAATCCTGTGATAACAACTCTTTTTCTCATTAAACTGCTTTTGTTTATAAAAAATTAGAGCGAAATGAAAATTTCGCTCCGAAATTAAATATTATATTAGGGGAAATAAAAATAAATTATCCTAATTTTCCTTGAATGTAAGTTACAGCGTCACCTACTTTTTGAATTTTTTCTGCATCTTCATCAGGAATTTTAATATCGAATTCTTCTTCGAATTTCATTACCAATTCAACAGTATCAAGCGAGTCTGCGCCTAAGTCATTAATAAAAGATGCGTCGTCGGTAACTTTTGAATCTTCTACACCGAGCTTATCGACAACAGCTTGTTTTACTTTCTCTTTTATTTCTTCTACAGTCATTTTATATCTCCGTTTTTTTATTTTAGGATAAGTTTATAATTCTGTAAATATAGTATATTTACTAAAAATTTTAAAGGTCTAAGAATATCCTTAAAAATTTAATTTTTTACCGGCCGTCTTACGACAAAATTACCTTTAAGCTCATATTTTCCGTAAATTACATTGTTTATCACCGTTTCACCATCGTCAGCTTTACTCGTTCCTGCCCACCATGCTTTTGCAAATACTCTGTTTTGTTTATTCGGTGGGAATAAATAATCAAATAAAATCACATGTCCCCGCCATATTACCAGATCTCCTTTTCGTATATCGCTTAAATCTGTTATGGATACATAGGGGAATACATCATTGAATCTTGTAGTATCGTATAAATCTCTGCACAATGCATTTACCTTAGGGGTTTTAAATCCTGATTTCTGCAAAGTGTTCAGCGCATATATATTGCACTTAGTTGTATTGTATAGAAGAATTAGTTTATTGCCGAGCCAGTATAGATAGGTCGAGTCGACACCGGGAGAGTACATTTTGTTTTGCTGCTCTATCTTTGCCTGATATAATATTCTGCTTCCATTTTCTTCCGAATAAATTTCGGTTGAAGTGTTATCGTTTGTTTCTGTGTTTTCGGTTTTTGTCTCTTCATACTCGGTTGAAGAAGAACAGCTTGAAAGAACTATTGAAACTGAAATTATAAAAATTAATCTGAAAATAATTTTCATATAATTTTATTTATTTTTTCGGCTTACCGCTTAAACTGTCTATCTGATTTTCTATCTGCTTTAATTGCAGTTTCTTTTCATTTAGCTCTCGTATTCTTTTTCTGATTTGCTCTTCTATGTCATTGATTTTTTTATCCACATCTGATTTCTCCCAATAGCCTATATCTTCAAAATATCCTTTGAATAAAAAGTTATGCTTAAGCGCTTCCATATTTTGTGCAAAGCTGAATGCACCATCCTCCAGCTTAGCTGTAGCTTCACTTGAGTTTTGTATAACCATCTTCAGGTTATTTGCAAATACTGTATCAGTAAGCAATGTTCCAACTAAGCTTTGGCTCGAATTAATTTTCTGGGTAACCATTGCAATATTGGTGGTAATATCATTGACACCTTTAGAGAGCTCATTAAAGTTTGCTGTTACCTGGTCAACTGTCTGACTGACCTTAGCAAGTATTACGTCAACTTTTTGAGTGGAAGAAGCAAAAGTTCTGAATGTTGAATCAACACTATTAAAAAGTGATTCATTATTTATAAGCTGGCCGATTGTTCCTTGTCCCTGACTGACACTATCCACTATATTCGATAAGCTTTTTGTAAGCTGATTAACATTTTCTGTTGTAGCTTTTAAATCTTTTATAATATCTTCAACGCCGATTGGTTTAACCGATTCAAGATAATCTCCGTTCTCAACCGGCACTCCATTATCATTCCCTGAGGTAATAGAAACAACTTTATTCCCAACAAGTCCTTCTGATGTTATTGCAACCTTTGAGTCTTTTTTAATGAAACTTTTCATCTTTGAATCTATTGTCATCATTACGACAACTTTATTCGAGGTTTCAATTTTTACCATATCAACAGTGCCGACATTTATCCCTGCGAAAGTAACAGTATTGCCTTCTTTTATCCCTGCTACATTCTGAAAAATGGTATTCAGCTCAAACGTAGACTTGAACATATTTGTTTTGCTGCCAATGATAAATGTGGCTATAAGGAATAATGCAAGACCTGCAATAATAAAAATTCCCGTGATGACTTTTTTTCTGATATCTACATCCATAATATTGAAATTAAAACTTATATTTTAAAAATTCAAACCTTCAAAAAAAGATTTTACAAAAGGGTCGTCGCTTTTTTGCAGTTCATCGAATGTTCCTTCGACAATATATTCGCCGTCTTTCAGCACTACTATTCTATCGGCTACCATCCGCGCGCATTCCATATCGTGTGTAACTATAATAGAGGTTGTTTTATATTTTTTTTGCACTTCTAAAACCAACTGACTAATTTCTCTTGATGTGGAAGGGTCAAGTCCTGTAGTTGGTTCATCGTATAACATTATTTTAGGATCGGTTATAAGAGTTCTTGCCAATCCTATTCTTTTTTTCATTCCTCCGGAAAGTTCTGAAGGCATCTTATCTATTGCATTTTCAAGCCCGACATTTTTCAAAGCTTCAATAACTTTTGTGGTAATTTCTTCATCAGATAGGTCAGTTAATCTTTTTAACGGAAAAGATAAATTTTCTCTTACGCTCATTGAGTCATATAATGCGCCGCTTTGGAATAAAAACCCTATCTTTTTTCTTATTGTCTGCAGTTCTTCATCATCAAGAGTAGGGACATTTTCTCCATAAACTAAAATTTTTCCTTCATCCGGCTTTAATAATCCTGCTATGCACTGAAGTATTACTGATTTTCCTGTTCCTGATTTTCCCAGTGTAACAATCGATTCGCCTTCTCTAACTTTAAGATTAACATCTTTTAGCACAACATTTTTCCCGAATGCTTTTTTTACATTTTCGATATTTATAACGTAATCTTTATCTGAATCTTTTCCCATGTTAAAATAATATTGAAGATATTTGTACTGCTATTAAATCCATTAATATAACTAAAAGTGATGCCAGCACTACAGAGCTGTTTGCGGCAATACCGACACTTTCTGTTCCGCGTGAGCAGTTAAACCCTTTGTAGCTTCCTACTAAACCTATACCAAAACCGAAAAAGAAAGTTTTAATAGTTGCAGGCAGAACGTCTTCAAATGTCAAAGTTTCAAATACAGTGGAAAAAAATAATTTCAAAGTCATATCTGCATTTACACTCATAGCCAGATAACCGCCGAATAAGGCAAGAGTATCTGCATAAATAACCAGTATGGGCACTGTTAACATTGCAGCCATTACCCTTGTGACTACTAAAAACTTGAACGGATTCACGGCAGAAACTTCCATAGCATCAATCTGCTCTGTAACTTTCATTGAACCGAGTTCAGCGCCGATTCCCGAGCCCATTTTTCCCGCGCAGATTAATCCTATAATTACGGGTCCTATTTCCCGGACAATTGCAATAGAAAGCATTTGTGGGATTAATGACACTGCTCCGAATTTATCAAGAGTAGGGATTATCTGCAAAGCAAGAGTAAGCCCAATGATAAACCCTGTTATGCTGACTAACGGTAAAGATTTGTACCCGATTTGAAAACATTGCTTAATTGTTTCCTGAACCTCAACGGGTTTTCTGAATAGAGCGACTGCAAACTTTCTTGCGAAGTTCCACAAATCCCATGTATCAACAAAAAAGTTTGTTATATTTTTCGGTAGTTTGATCAATTATTTTTTATGTTTACCAGTATCTTCTTATTTTTAAATCTGTAAATGGATTTGCAAATCCAATCATAAGTCCGAATGAAAAATCTATTATGTTAGATCTTTCTGCTCCGAATGTATAAGTATATCGTCCTTTTACGTGAGGATAAATTAAAAGCTTATCGTTCCTGAATGAAAATCCGTAAGCAACTTCCGGTGATACTCCAAAGCCGTCCAAGTCAGTAAATCCGCTTGCTCCTAAAGTAAATACTCCGGTTGACTGTAGAAAATTCGACGGGAGTATATCGGAAGTAATAAAATCATGTTTATATCCTAACCTGAAATGGCTTGTGTGATCATCACGGAATATAAATGAATATTCAAATGAAAGCCTTTCTTCTCCAAAATAACCGAAGCCCATAGAAACTTCCTTAGTTATACCAAGTGCAATTTTATCGTTCTCGAATAATACAATAGGATTTAATAAATAGAAAAAGCCAACGACACCCAACGCGACGGGAATGGTAGGATTAGAGCCGCCTTTCGGTAAATAAAAATTTGTGTCTTCGGGAACAGTGTCAACTGAATCTCTGAAGGAATAAAAATTTGGTTTACTTAATTTTTTATATTGAAAAGGGGAATGTAAAGAAGTTTGAGAATGCAATGTTGGCTGCAAAAATGATTGCAGCGTTGACTGTGCAAATAGATTATTCGAGACAACAAAAAAGATCGGTATGAATAAAATAAATTTTTGTAAAAATCCCCTCATTAGGTGTATTAAGTTACTGCATTATTTTTTCTAATGAATTAAAATACGCATTAGATAGCACTTCTGGGGTTAATCGTACTTCTTGGTTCAACACAAATTCAGTCAAAGTCGTTTCACCAATTACAATATAATCTAATTTGTGTTTTTTACAAAGTGAACTTAAACTGTCTAAATTATTTTTCTCAATCGAGACAATAGCTCTTCCTTGCGACTCATTGAATAAAGCGAAATCTTTTCTTGAATTGTAGTCAAAATTTATCTT
>JBHEKU010000217.1:0-12234 GCA_041859205.1 Ignavibacteria bacterium
AAATTCCCGGTAATAATCTTAACAGCCCTTCAAGCTGGTTAAATAATTTTGTCGCTCCTCTGAATGTAAATGTAAACTCAATTGAATCATTTGCGGGAAATGTCTACGCAGGTTCTGAAACAGGTTTTGCCACCTATAACGGAGGTACCTGGAGTTATTACCCAAATGCTACTGTGGCAGGCGCAAAAACTTTGCATGTTAGAACAATCTCAAACAGGCTTTACTTTATTTCCAACGGCACTATTTACTCTGCGCCTTCAGATAATATAGAAAACATTCAGGTTGAGGTAAATTCGGGAAACTGGAGTTATATCCAATCCGATGATTCTCAAATTCCTGTTTATGCTTCAAACAACAACGGCATCTATTATAAATCACAAAGCGGATACGTTTTCAAAAGTCCCAATTGTCCTTTCACAAGTGTATTCGATTATATGACAATTGATGATACAGGAAATTTATGGGTAGCAGGCGGCTCGGGAACAGCAGGTATTTATAAATTCGATGGGAATAACTGGACAAATCTGAATAATACTCAATACCCTGCTCTTGGCAACAGTAATAATTTCAGAAGGATAAATCATCAGGGAAATACAATCTTTGCTTTATCATTCGGCGGAGGCGTTTCAGTTATAAAAGGAGATTATATAAAAAATTATAATCCTTCAAACTCAATTCTGCCGGGAATAACCGGCGCTCCTAGTTTCTGTACAGCATTCGGTGGAGCACCTGATAGCAGGGGGAATTTCTGGGCAACTTTTTATCAAACAGATAATGGTAAATCTTTGTATTGTTTAACACCGGATAGTGTTTGGATAGGATATCAAAATCCTTCGTTTTTAACATTTGCAAATCTTACTCAGACTGCAATAGATAATTATGATACAAAATGGATTGTATCTGAAAACACTTCACCTTCCGGATTATATTTCTTTAATGAGAACGGTACCCTTGGAAATTTTGACGATGATGTTTCCGGATTTTACTCCTTAAGTGAATTCCCCGGAGGAAGTATTACTAACTGTAAAGATGTTATTGTAGATAAAAACGGTGAAGTATGGGTTGCAACAAATAACGGAGTTTTCATTTTGTCAAATCCGCTTGCAGCTATTCAAAACCCAAATAATAAACCGGCGCTTACTAAGCTGGGAATTATTTCAGGGAATCTAAAAGTTCCGTTTACTGAAAACTGTACAAGCATACAATTTGATATATTAAATGAAAAGTGGATTGGCTCTGCATCAAACGGAGTTTTTCATCTCTCCGAAGACGGAACAACTTTAATTTCTCAGCATAATACTAAAAATAGTCCTTTACTTGACGATAAAATTAACTCGATAGTTGTCAGTAATAAAAACGGCAAGGCTTACTTCGGAACACTAAAAGGACTTTCAGCGTTAAAAACTAATGCAGTAGAGCCTTTAACAAGTTTTGATAAAATAATCTGCTCGCCTAATCCATTTGTTGTGCCTTCAGCCGTAAATCTTAATATTGATGGATTAGTAGAAAATTCCACAGTCAAAATATTAACTGTTGATGGACAGGTAGTTGTAGAATTTGAATCACCGGGAGGGAAAATTGCTCAGTGGAACGGATTAAATAAAAACGGAAAAACGGTTCCTACTGGAATATATATTGTTGCCGCCTATACAAAAGACGGAGGTAAAGTTGGTCTTGGTAAAGTCGCTATAATAAGAAACGGCGAATAAAAAATTTTATGGGTATACTAATAATTCCGGCAATAGATATTATTGACGGAAAATGTGTAAAGAAATTCGAAGGACTTTTTGAGACAACTGAATATTACAGTGAAAGCCCTATAAACACTGTAAAGCTGCTTCGAAAAGAGAATTTCAAAACAATTCATATAACTGATTTGGATGGAGCAGTACGCGGTGATATGAGAAACTATGAAGTCATAAAGCAAATCACCAGATGTATTGATATTCCTATACAGCTTGGCGGAGGCATAAGAGATTATGATACTGCTAAAAAAGTTATAGAAGAACTGGGAGTATATAGAATTGTAATCGGAACGGCTGCCATCGCAAATCCAAAGCTTATAAAAGATTTAATAAAAGATTTCGGACCAAGTAAAATTATAATCGGTATAGATGAAAATAATGATAAAGTGATGATGGATGGATGGATAAATTCTTTTCCTTGTACAATTTTAGATTTCGCGCAGCTAATGAAAGACTTTGGTGTAAAGAGAATAATATATCAGGATATAGGAAGAGTTGGAAGTTTGAAAGGACCTAATTTAGAACGGCTTAAAGAAATCGGAGATAAAGTAAAAGTAAAGCTTACCTCTGCCGGCGGCATTCGTGATTTCAGAGATTTAAAAAGCCTTCAAGGACTTGAAGGCTTTGGTGTAGATTCAGTTGTAGTTTCAAGAGCTTTGTATGAAAACAAATTCCCTTGTCAGAATATTTGGAGAGAAGTAGAACGCATTGACACTTCTCTCGATTTGCCGTCAGTCTGCTAATTTACTTTTTTACAATTCTCATTATTCTGTCATCTGTCTGTCCGGGATTTCCTCTCCCGTCTTTATTTGATGTCGAAAAATAAATAGCACCGTCGGGACCCTCTGCAATTTCCCTTATTCTTCCATAATCAACATCACTCATTTTACTTTGTGAAACTACTTTAGTTGGATCTTTCTCATCAACAATCACTCGTATAATTCCTCTTCCTCTTAAGCATCCGAAGAAAAAATTATTCTTAAACTGTGAAATCACTCCTGATTTATAAAACATTCCCGAAGCCGGTGCTTCAGCCGGAGTGTATACAAGTACAGGGTCAATCATTCCGTCTTTATGCCCCTCATGAGAAACGATAGGCCAGCCAAAGTTACTGCCTTTGACTATAACGTTAACTTCATCACCACCTCCGGGACCATCGAAACCGGAAGGACCATGTTCAGTCTCCCATAGAATACTTGTACCCGGATAGAAATCTATTCCTTGCGGGTTCCTATGACCGTAACTCCATACAGGTGAGTTTTGCCATGGATTATCTGATGGAATGCTTCCGTCAGAATTAAGCCTCAGTATTTTACCGCCCATGTTTTTTAAGTCCTGAGCAATTTCTCTGTCTGTCGCATCGCCAGTAGTTATATATAGTTTACCATCAGGTCCGAATCTTAATCTGCATCCTGCATGATTTTTTGCTCCCGGTAATTTATCTATTAATATCAATTCATCGGAAACGGAATTACCATTATCTTTATATCTGACTACTTTTATTGAGAGGTTATCACCTTTGCCATAAGCATAGCTGATGTAAATATATTTATTTTCAGCGTAGTTCGGGTCAACTGCTAATCCCATTAATCCTTCTTCAGAGCCCACAGAAACTTCTTTCACTTCAAGAAGCGGGGCATCCTGAAGTTTTCCATTTTGAATTATTCTTATTTTACCTGTTCGTTCATTTACCAGCATTCTGTTATTATCTGTCCATGCTATAGACCAGGGCACAGTAAGGTTTTCTGCAAAGACTTCTATTTTATAATCATCTGAAATATTCCCGGCTGATTCAGTAACTTTTGGGGGATCTTTTTTAGTAGAATTATTTTGTGGTTCGGGTTTAGAGCAAGAAAGTAAAACGAGAAGTGAAAAAATTATTGGAATCATAATTTTATTCATATTTTTTTATAGTTAGAACTTATAGAAAACAACAACAGAACTTACTTTATAATTCTGCCTTTTTTAATAACGTTTGAAATATTATTTACACCGAAATTATATGTGATGAATTTATAAGATGGGATATCGAATATTAATAAGTCTGCCTGCTTTCCTATTTCAATACTGCCGATTTTAGTCTGCCTGTTAACAGCGTAAGCAGCATTAATTGTTACTGCATTTAGAATTTCTTCTGCAGTCATTCTTAGTTCTATCGAAGCAAGAGACATTATAGTTTGTATATTTTGTGTCGGGCAGCTTCCCGGATTAAAGTCTGTTGCAAGAGCAACAGGAACATTATTAGCAATTAACTTTCTTACAGGCTGATAAGAAATATCTAAAAAATAAGATACACCCGGAAGAAGAGTAGCAATGGTATTTTTTCCCGACAATCTGTTGATATCTTTTTGTTTAAGGACTTCAAGATGATCAACTGAAACAGCTTTATGCTTTAATGCAACTCCAACTCCACCGATAGAATTGAACTGGTCAGTGTGTAATTTCGGAATTAAGCCGTATTTCATTCCCTGCTCAAAAATCATACCCGTTTCTTCTGCATCAAAATAATTTACTTCACAAAATACATCTATGAACTCAGCAAGATTTTCCTTTGCAATTTTAGGAATCATATCCTTGCAAATACTTTTTATGTATTCTTTTTTTGTAATACTTGGGGGAACTGCATGTGCACCAAGGAAAGTGGGAATGATATCAAGTCCAAATTTATTTTCTTTTCTCAGCTTCTGTATCACTTTCAAAATCTTGATTTCATTTGCCGTATCTAAACCATAACCTGATTTTGCTTCAATTGTAGTTGTGCCTGTCTCAACAAATTTCTTTAATCTTTTTTCTGCAATCTCATATAAATTGTTAAAGGAAGATTTTCTCACAGAATTGACAGTTGAAATTATTCCGCCTCCGGCTGCGGCAATTTCCTGATAGGTTTTGCCGGCAATTCTCATTTCATATTCATCTTCACGGTTTCCTGCAAAAACAAAATGCGTGTGCGAATCTATAAAGCCGGGAGTTACTACTTTATTTTTGCAGTCAATCTCCTTAGTGATTTTTATTTTTCTCTTCTTAATAATTTTCGCAAGAGATTTAGACGAGCCGATAAATTCTATTCTTCCCTTTTCAACAATTATATTTGAATCTAAGCGAAGTCCGATTTCATTCTGCTCTTTTCCTTTCTTAGGAAAATTATTTACGTTGGAGCAGGTAACTAACTGAGAAATATTTTTTAATAGTAACATTGAAGTGTTTTTAAGAAGAGTAATTCCCTCTCAGGAAGAGAGGGAATTTTAAAATCGTTAAACTGAAATTACTTTGTCGGAATGTTTATTAATATGTGCGACTTCATCTATTCTCCAACAGGCAGCAGTGTGACCGGGAGCGACCTGAAAATCAGGCGGTTGTTCATTCCAGCATTTCTCAATAGCATACTGGCATCTTGTGCAGAAGTGGCATCCCTTTGGATATGATGTTGAAGGAGGAACAAATCCCTCGATAGTTGCAAGCCTGTCTTTATTTTTATTAAGCTTAGGAATTGAACTTAAAAGTCCTAAAGTATACGGATGTTTAGGATTATAAAAAATTTCGTTTACATCGCCGTACTCTACAACTTTAGATGCATACATAACGGCAACACGTTTTGATACCTCTGCAATAACTCCAAGGTCGTGTGTAATCATAATTACACCCATACCAAGCTCATCCTGTAATCTTTTTATAAGCTCTAGTATCTGTGCCTGAACTGTTACATCAAGCGCTGTAGTTGGTTCATCGGCGATTAGAATTTCAGGGTTGCATGCCAATGCTATTGCAATCATAATACGCTGTCTCATACCGCCGGATAGCTGGTGAGGATATTCATTGTATCTTTGCTCGGGTGCAGGAATACCCACAAGCTTAAGCATATCAATGGCTTTAGCTTTTGCATCTGACTTGGACAGTTTTTGGTGGAGTATAACAGTTTCTTCAATCTGATTTCCGCAGGTAAATACGGGATTCAGTGATGTCATCGGTTCCTGAAAAATCATTCCTATATCATTTCCTCTTACATGCTGCATTTCCTTCTCGGGAATTTTAAGCAGGTCTTTTCCCTTAAACAATATTTCGCCGCCGACAATTTTTCCCGGAGGGTCAGGAATAAGTCTCATTATTGAAAGGGCAGATACACTTTTTCCGCATCCTGATTCGCCGACCAAGCCTAACGTTTCACCTTTATCAACTTCATAGGAAACATCGTCAACTGCTGTTGCAACACCGTCATCGGTATAAAAATAAGTTTTAAGGTTTTTAACCTCGAGAAGTTTAGACATACTCTTTATTTAAGATTTCACTTAAGATTAGCACTTAAAAATTGATTAAGGGAATTTATTATATTAGTTTCTTAATTTCACTGATAAATTTTTGCTGTATGGAATCTGCCTCTTTGCGCGATTTTGCCTCAGTAATTATTCTTATAATCGGTTCAGTATTAGATTTTCGTAAATGAATCCAATACTCAGGAAAATCCAACTTAACTCCGTCAATAGTAGTAATCTTGCATCCCGAATTTTTATATCTGGTGATAACAGTTTTTAAAATCTTGTCAGGATTTTTAACATTTTCAATTTTTGCTTTAGAAATATAATACTGCGGAAGTGCATTTTTGTATTCGCTTACACTCATTTTTGATTCTGCGAACTCCTGAAGAATCAAAACCATTCCGATTATAGCATCTCTTCCGTAATGAAGTTCAGGGTAAATTACTCCGCCGCTTCCCTCTCCGCCTACAATTGATTTTCTTTTCATCATTTCTTTAACAACATTTATTTCACCGACTGCGCTTCTGTAAGATTTTGCATCGTTTATCTGAGCAATATCATCAACTGCTCTGGTAGTAGAAAGATTTACACAAACAGATTTATTCTTTGATTTCGATTTTCTTAAAACAAGATTTGCAACCGTAGTAATTGTGTTTTCCTCTATGAACGGCTCACCTTTGTCAGTAATAATCACAAGTCTATCACTGTCAGGGTCAATCGCAATTCCTACATCTGCTTTATTTTTCTTAACAGCAGCAGAAAGCTGCTTTAAATTCTCAGGCAAGGGTTCAGGAGTATGCGGAAAAATACCACTGCCATCGCAATACAATTCAATTACTTTACAGCCAAGCATCTTTAATAATTTTGGGGCAATAATTGAAGCCGCTGAATTAACTGTATCAAGAACAACTTTAAATTTTCTTTTTTTGATTTTATTCTTATCTACGATCTTTAGCTTTAGTGTCTTTTCAATGTGTCTATCCAGCCATGATAAGTCGAATGTTAACTTCTTAATATCTTTTACATCTACATAGTTAAAATTTCCGTTATCAGGTCCTTTTGCAGCTATAGATAAAAACTGTTCTATTTGTTTTGGATCAAGGAATGTTCCATTCGGATTTAAAAATTTTAACCCATTCCACTGCTGAGGATTATGAGAAGCTGTTACGGCTATTCCTCCGGCGGCTTTTAAATCTTCAGTTGCAATTTGTACAGTAGGTGTTGGAGCTACTCCAATGTAAACGACTTCAAATCCTGAAAGCAATAAATTATTTATCACAAGATTCGAAATTATCTCGCCGTTTAAGCGGCCGTCGCGCCCAACAACTATTTTTTTAGACTTTGAATTTTTTCTGCAGTATTCTGCGAAAGCAGATGTGAACTTTGATATGTTTTGCGGAGTGAGGTTATCACCGTAGATCCCTCTTACTCCCGATACAGAGGCAATTATTTCAGACAAGCATTTATCATTTTAAATTTGAAAATCTTATCAAAATAACAGATTTTCACTGCAAATGTAAGGAACAACGAAGATTGTAAAACTGTTATAACTAATGAGCATAAATAAAATCATGCCTTCAACAGTTATAAAAGGATATCATTACAACGAAGATAAGGAAGTTTTAATCATTATTTTTACTACGGAAAGAACTTATAAATATAAAGATGTTCCTCAAAAAATATTTAACCAGTTTTACAAAGCAACTTCAAAAGGAAGATACTTTAATTTTAATATCAAGGGATAAGTATGCATATGAAGAGGTGGATTAAACCATCTTCTCCATTTCTTCGAGCTGCTCAACTGTATTCACACCGGTTATCTCTACATTGTTTTCAGTTGGCACTGCGCCAATTTTCATGTTATTATCTTTAAAATAATTGAAAATATCAGTCAGATAATATTCACCTTGTGCGTTATCAGTTTTTAAAGTCTTCAGTGCTTCAAATAAATTTTTATTATCCACTATATATATCCCTGAGTTTATCTCTGCTATTTTCTTCACTTCTTCGTCTGCATCTTTTTCTTCAACAATATCTATAAAGTTATCGTTTTCATCTCTCACAATTCTGCCATAGCCGAAAGGGTTATCGAAATTTGCGGAGAGCAGACTTGCTGAAAAATTATTTGCGTTATGAAAAATTAAAAAATTCTCTACGGTCTCATATCTGAGCAAAGGCACATCACCTGAAAGTATCAGTGTATCGCCTTCAAAATTTTCAAGTTCTGATTTCGTCTGCATTACAGCATGGCCTGTCCCCAATTGCTCATCCTGCGAAGCGAATGAAATTTTATCCATATCGTCTTTGAAAGTCTCTTTTATAAAATCCATTACAGTCTGCTTTTGATGTCCTACTATTAATATTATTTTTTCAGAGTGGATTTTCAAAGCCAGCTCTACTACATGCTGTATCATCGGCTTCCCTTTTAAAGGGAACATTACTTTCGATTTATCAGGATTTCTCATTCTCTTGCCTTTTCCTGCAGCAAGTATTACGGTAGCGAGTTTTTTCATTATGTATGTATTTGGAATAGGTTATAAAAAAGCCTGTAATATCTAAAAAGATATTTACAGGCCGGAAAATTATTTAACACTTAAGCGGGACTTTCAGTGCTGATATTAAAATTATTTTGTGAATAAAAGATTATCTATTAATCTTGTATTACCGATTTTTGCAGCTAAAGAAATTAGAACTTCACCATTGTATGAATTAAGATCATATATCTTTTTCAATTCACTATTATCTGTTATCTCTATATATTCTATGGTAAGATTTTTTGAGTTAGATTTTAACACTTCACCGATTTTCCCAATTATTGCATTTGCATCAGAAACTTTTTTTTCAGTTATCATTTTTTTGCCTTCAACTAATGCTTTGTAAATTCCTGCAGCTTCACTTTTATCCGATTCAGACAAATACGAATTTCTTGAGCTCATCGCTAAACCGTTATCTTCACGGACTGTCGGGCAAATATTTATTTTCAAATCATAGTTTAGATCTTCAGCCATTTGCTTGATAACAACTGCCTGCTGAGCATCTTTTTGTCCGAAGTATGCAGCATTAGGTTTTACAATATTGAATAACTTTGCAACGACTGTTGCAACACCGCTGAAATGACCGGGTCTTGCTTTGCCTTCAAGAGTATCTGATATTTCAGAAACGGAAATTTTTGTTTTATTTTTCGGAGGATACATTTCCTCGGCAGAAGGATGAAAAATATAATCTACACCTGCTTTTTCACAAGCAAAATAATCTTTCAAGAAGTCACGCGGATATTTTTCAAAATCTTCACCGGGGAGAAACTGAGTAGGGTTTACAAAAATGCTGACAACTACAATATCATTTTCTTCCTTAGCTTTATCAATAAGAGATGTATGTCCTTTGTGAAGAAATCCCATAGTTGGCACAAACCCGATTTTTTTCCCCACACATCTGAAATAATCTGCAACATCCTGCATTGCAGCAATCTCTTTAATAACTTTCATTGTAAAGCTTTAATTTGGAAAATTTAATTTATTAAATTTAGTAGCTGTGATATTCTTAACTTTAAATCTTTTCTGTTTACTATAAAGTCTATGAAACCGTGTTCAAGTAAAAATTCCGATTTTTGAAATCCTTTAGGAAGTTCTTTACCGGTTGCCTGCTTTACAACACGCGGACCTGCAAATGCAATCAACGCCTTTGGCTCAGCAATGTTAAAATCACCCAGCATAGAGTAAGATGCCGATGCTCCACCCGTTGTAGGATTTGTCAGTAGTGAAATATAAGGAAGTTTTTCCTCGTCAAGTTTTGCAAGCTTTGCGCTTGTCTTCGCCAATTGCATTAGAGATATAGCGCCTTCCATCATTCTGGCGCCGCCGCTTGAAGAAATAATTATAAGCGGGCTTTTTGTTTTGATTGCTTTATCAACTGCTCTGCTAATTTTTTCTCCGACAACACTTCCCATGCTGCCTCCAATAAAATCAAAATCCATTGCAGCAATCACAACTTCCTTGCCGTTAATCTTTCCTGTTACTGTTCTTATTGCATCATATAGATCGGTTTTCTTAATAGTATCTTCAACTCTTTTCGCATAAGGTTTTGTATCGGTAAAATGCAGCGGGTCAACCGACTTCATTTTCCTGTCAAACTCTTTCAATGAATCTTCATCAAGAATAAGTTTAAAATATTCTTTACTGCCTATTCTAAAGTGATAATCACATTTTATACATAGGTACGAATTAGATTCCCATTGCTTGCGATGCATAAGCTCGCCGCACTCAGGACACTTAATCCACATACCGTCGGGAACATCCTGTTTTGGTGAATCTGTTTGGATATTTTCTTTATTTCGCTTGAACCATGCCATTCGCTAAATTTACAAGGTTTTTTTCAATTTTGATAGTAATAAAACTTGCTTACTTCTGAGTAATATTTTCGGAAGGATTATAGGTTCCGCTAATAAATAACGGAACCTGTAAGATTTTTATTCTTTGATAAATGAATTTACTGAAAGGTCGCTTCTTATATAGGCAAGAAGCGTCATTATTTCATCGGTAGTTAGCGGACCACCTGCATCTTTATGAAAGCCCGGCATCATAGTTGGATTTACAGGCGAACCATTCTTAATATAATTTACTAACTCATCGTCTGTATATTTTACTGCTGTATTTTTATCAATAGGACCGTGAGGCTTATGGTCTTTTGCATCGCCATGGCAGATAGCGCAGTCAGCATCATAAAGTTCTTTACCGATTTTTCCTATACCTTTTGTTACATGGCAGTCAACACACACACCTGCAAAAATTGATGCACCAGCCATAACCGTCATGTGTTTCTTTTCCTCTTCTGTCGGAAGTTTTATATCAAACATAACTGAAAGAATTACATGATCATTCGTTTTATCATTTGACTGAACAAGAACCGTTTTTTCTATTTTTCCAACTTTTCCATTAGAGTTAAATGTAATTCTTATCTTTCCTGTTTCGCCGGGTTTATATTCACTTTTTTCACCGACTGTTGCAGCAGTACATCCGCAGGATGTCTGAACATTTGTTATTTCCAGATTTTCGTCTCCGTCATTGGAGAAATCAAATTCATACTGAATAATATCACCCTGCACAATTTTTCCGAAGTCTCTTTGTTTTTCAGCAAAAGAAATTTTAGGACCGCCTGTAAAACGGTCATTACCGAAAATATCTGAACTCTTAAAATTGACGGAAAGAATCAACCCGGTGATTAAAACAAAGAATAATATTGAGTAAAATTTTTTGATATTCATATAAGTTTTTTTTGCGATTTCAGAGGAATAAATTCCTTCATGTAGAACGGTTCTGATGTATTATAATCAGAAATTTTATTTTGTGAAATATAATTTAACGTCAACTGATAGAGCGATATAATGCTTGGTGAGTCAGATGTCATTATTCTTTCTTCATAACCGGTAATTTTTTCGTTGGCGATGAAAAAATCTTCTTCATTTAAAATTGAAGGCAGTAACGATATACTGTAATCTGATATTCTGGTTAAACTATTTTCTCTTTTGTATCTGGAAAAATAAAACTCGTTTGTTCTTGAGTTGGAGAAAATAAGCGGTACAATAATTTTATCGGTTTCAATTTTGTTTGCGAGTACATCTAAAGAATTTACTTCAATTAATTTGGCATCCGATGCAAAACAAATTCCTTTTGCAATTGCCGAAGATATTCTCAATCCTGTGAAAGAACCGGGACCGTTGGAGATTGAAACGTAATCTAAATCCTTAAGATAAAAATTATTTTTTTTACAGTACTCAACAATATTATAAATTAATACATCTGCATTTTCATCTTCAGATAAAATGTGACGTATGATTTCTTTGCAGTCACTAAAAACTGCAAATTCAATTTTATAAGAAGAAGAATCTATGATTAATATGTTCACAAGTAAATTATTCTTTCGTTTTCGTTATTCCCGTAGTCAAAATTAACTGATTTTATTTCAACTCCCAAATGCTGAATTGCTAAATCCGGCCACTCAATTAAGCAAATAGAATTTTCAGAAATATAATTATCAAAACCGATGGAAAGCAGTTCGCTTTCAGATTTCAATCTGTATAAATCAAAATGATTAATAGTGATATCTTTGTTATTCAAAGAGCCTTTGTACTCATTAACAATAAGAAAAGTGGGACTGTTGACAACATCTTTCACCTGAAAATATTTACAGATACCTTTTATAAACTGAGTCTTGCCGGAACCCAGCTCACCTGTAAATCCTAT
>JBHEKU010000229.1:0-20327 GCA_041859205.1 Ignavibacteria bacterium
TGGTAAGACGAATAGTGGGAACGTTAGTTGAGGTTGGCAGAGGTAATAAAAACACAAAGGATATAAAAAATTATTTGTTAAAGCAAAGTACAGAACCTGCATTATTCACTGCTCCCCCGTCAGGTTTATTTTTAGAAAAGATTTATTATTAAAACAACGTGTCAAAAAAAGTAGTTATTGCAGGGGCAACGGGGTTAATAGGTAAGCAGCTAAGTATGCACCTTGCGACGCTAGGATATGAAATTAAAGCTCTTGTAAGAAATCCTGAAAAGGCATTTGATTCTTTGAAACATTATAATATCGAGCTGATTGAGTGGGATATTAAGATGGGTCCGGATGAAGTTGCTGCAGATTTAGAAGGCTGGGATTGTGTAATTAATCTGGCAGGAGCATCTGTCGGCGGCAAACGATGGAATGATGAAGTAAAAAATGAATTATATGATTCCCGTATAGACTCAACACGCCAACTTGTTAATGCAATTCAAATTTGTTCAGATAAGCCTAAGGTGTTCATTACGGCTTGCGGAGTAGGAATTTATGGTTTCAGAGGTGATGAGAATGTAACGGAAAATTCTTCGTTAGGAGATGACTTTCTTGCAAAGCTATGCATCGACTGGGAAAAAGAAGCTTTTAAAGCCGAAAAAAATTGCAGAGTTGTAAGCATGAGAACCGGCGTGGTGCTTGATAAAAATGAAGGAGCATTAAAAGAACTAATGATGCCATTTAAATTCTATGCCGGCGGATGGCTTGGCAATGGAAAACAATGGTTCCCTTGGATTCATATTAGGGATATTATTGAAATTTATAAATATTGCATTGATAACGATAGCATAAGCGGACCAATAAATGCTGATGCTCCGGAAGTAGTCCGCAATAGAGAATTCTGCAAAGAACTTGGCAAAGCTATGCATCGTCCCTGTCTTTTTCCTGTTCCCGGTTTTGCTTTGAAAATTATAGTTGGTGAATTTGCCGAAACACTGCTTAACGGTCAAAAAGTAGTTCCGGATAAATTAGAAAATTTGAATTTCCCTTTCCGATTTAAAAAACTAAATTCCGCATTAGAAGATTTACTTCAATCTTAACCCATGTCTTACCAAAGCGAAATTATAACATATCAGTTTCAGGAATTATTCTATAATCATTTTGATAAATCAATTGATAAAATTGAAAGATTAAAAGCTGATGCTTCCAATAGAAAAATATACCGTCTAATTTCCGGTTATACTTCCTGTGTTGCAGTCTGGAACGAAAATGTACCCGAGAACCGGGCATTTGTAGAATTCTCAAAAGGATTCAAAAGAGGCGGCTTGAATGTCCCGCAAATATATAATGAGTCATGTGACTACAAATTTTATTTGTTGGAAGATTTAGGGGATACCACTCTGTACAAAGCAAAAGAGAGTTTTAAAGACCAAGGCTTAACATCCATATATTATTATCAGTTAGCATTGAAACATTTAAAGGAATTTCAATACGAAGGATTAAATCATATTGATCTGGAATTATGTTATGAGACTAAACAATTTGATATTCAGCAGATGATGATGGATGAAGAAAAATTTTCAAATTACTATGTTTCACAATTTGATGAGCCCGGGAAATACTATAAAATACTGAACCAGGCTTTTGAATATTTGAATTCAGAACTTGTAAAAGCTGATACAAATTTTTTTATGTTCAGAGATTTTCAGCCAAGAAATATTATGCTGAAAAATGACTCTTTATATTTCATTGATTATCAATCAGGGCGCAAAGGTCCGCTTCATTACGATTTGGCATCTTTCTTATATTCCGGGAGCATTGAACTTACTGATGAAGAAAGAGAATTTCTTTTAAAGTCATATCTTAACGATATTAAATATAAAACAGATAAGAAGGAGTTTGTAAAGCTTTTTAAATTCTTTATACTGATTAGGTTAATTCAGGTTTTAGGAAGCTACGGCTATTCATTCCATAAGAACAAAGAAAGGAAATATCTGGATAAAATACAAAAAGCACTAGCAAATATGAAATCATTGCTCGGACAGTTTGATGATAAAATCATTGATGAATTTATATATAAGCTGACTGAAAGACTCTCCTACTGATTACTGAATTTTCGAAGCAGAAGGTTCAAATGCATTTTGAATGATTTTAGTTTTGCCCGTTCCATCGGTTTTCATAATGTAAATCCAACTTGTAATTACCGGCTCTCTATCCTGAGGGTCATGACTTTTAGTTAAATCAGCCTTTGTATAAGCGGAGAAAAGAACATGCTTGCCGTCGCTAAGAGGAAAAGGGTCATACGTTGAGATATTTTTATCACTCAGGTTCTTTAATGTTTTACTTTGTATGTTATAAACAAAAACATTGAAAATCGGTTCACGCGCAGTTTCAAAAAACACATCTGTTTCTGCATCGAAAAGTACATCTGACTTGTTGTTTATAAAGTAAGCCTTGATTGCGCTAGAAAAATAAATTTGTGTATCTCCGAAAACTTCCTTAAAAGGAATTGTCTTGACAATATTCCCTTTCAAATCTATCTCAACAAAGTTCTTCAAATCATGACAAAGAATTGATTTTCCGTCAGGGGCAAAAGTCGGGCTGTATAAATCGGATTTATAACCATACGTAAGAATTTTAAATCCGGTATCATCTGAATTTAAAACTGCTATGTTCCATTTTTTGCCGGAGAAATTACAGAATACCAATATTTCACCATCAGGTGAAAAACTTGCATCAAAACTATATTTACCGGTTATTGAACTTAATACCTTAGTTGTTTTACTTTGAACATCAAATACTACTATGCTTCTGGAGCCATCCTGATTATTTTTTGTAGTTATAACTTTAGAACCGTCAGGAGAAATAACATTATCGTGACCGTTGAATAAAAAACTCTCACCGCTGAGATCTGAATTAATAATATTAATTCCGCCTTCTCTCTCAAAAGTCAATTTAAATTTTGGCAAATCGGATAGATTCAGAGTTGAACTGTCTTTATCATTTAGTTGCGTTGAATCAGATTTAACTTTCATATCCCCTGATTTACTCCCTGTTCCCTGAGATTGATTGTTCTGACTGCAACCGAAAAAAATCAATAACGATAGAGCTAAAAAACAGAATTTATTTTTCATCACCATTATTTTTTAAAAAATCTTTCATTTCTTTTACAAAAATTTTCATAATTTTAAGCCGCGCAAAATCTTTATCGTTCCCTTCTATAATACTCCATAGCGCAAATGGATTATCCGTCCTTTGAAACATATCGTCATAAGCTTTCACATAATCATCCCAGTGTTTTCGGTTCCTATAGTCATCCTTTCCTATTTTATATTTTTTCAGGGGATTTTCTTCCCGCTCTTTAAATCTCTTTTCTTGTTCTTCTTTTGATATATGAACAAAAAATTTTATTATTTTCGTATTATCCTGTGCAATAGTTTTTTCAAACTGATTAATTTCATCGTAAGCTCTTTTCCATTCATCTTCAGTGCAGAAGCCTTCTATCCGCTCAACAAGCACTCTTCCGTACCATGTCCTGTCAAAAACAACCATCTCCCCGCTTGAAGGAAGATTTACCCAGAATCTCCATAGGTAATGCTTGGCTTTTTCTACTTCATTGGGAGCTGAAGTTTGGAATACTTTAAACCTTCTGGGGTCCATAGGTTCAGTCAGACGCTTAATTGCACCGCCTTTACCGGCTGCATCCCATCCTTCAAAACAGATAACTGCTTTTTTATTTTTATCACGGAGTTTTAACTGACACTTTAGAATTTCAAGTTCAAGCTCGAGTCTTTTAACTTCCCGCTTAAATTCTTCACCGCTTATTTTTTGACTTAAGTCTATTTCTGAAAGCTTCATATTATTTTTTACCGTAAGTGGAAATTACCTTTGATTGCAAACCGCCTCGGATCGTAAAATCACCGACTACTTCCATCCATTTTGGTTTAAGCAAAGTTGTCAGGTCATCCAAAATCCTGTTTATTACATTTTCATAAAATATACCTTCGTTTCTAAATGACTGCAAATAGTACTTTAACGATTTCAGCTCTACACATTTTGTTTTTGCAATGTAGGAAATTGTTATAACACCGAAATCCGGCTGCCCTGTTTTCGGACATACAGATGTAAATTCATTTGCCTGATGAATTATAAGATAATTTCTATTCGGAAAAGAGTTATCAAAAATTTCAAGAAGTTTAGTTTTGTTTGGATCGGTTTCTATTGGATTAAATTTTTTCATAGTGAGTATTTATAGAGTAATAAATTAGTTATAAAAAAAATGCCATCCGAGGATGGCAAAATTGTACAAAGACTAATTAAATTATTTAATTAGTTAGCGCTGATATTAGTATTAGAAGGAACTGAAGTCCCTGCCGGATTTTCTGAATCCGAGGCACCTGATTTATCTGTGTATAAAATTCCAAACGGAACGATTACACCATAACCTGCAATCAATAAAATAGGAGCAACTACAGTTGGTAAAAACCCATCAACTGAATTTTCAGACATAAAGAAATATCCGATTATAATCACAAGAATACCCAGACCAATAATCATATAATTCTTATTTGTCAGATTAATATGAAGGTGCTCTATTTTTTTTACTTTTCTGCTTTTTACAGGTACTTTAGCTTTTGCCATAATAATAAAATTTTAAGAACTACAATTTATTTATAAACGATTAAATAATCTATAGATGAATTAATCTACTATTTTGCCTTTGCAAGCTCATCGTAAAAATAAGCTACGCTTAAAATTCCTCTCTGGAAATTTTTTAAATTCATGTGTTCATCGGGAGAGTGCGCATTTTCATCGGGTAAACCAAAACCAAGAAGAACTGTGTTCGCGCCCAAAACATCTTTGAATGTTGTTACAATCGGAATAGAACCGCCTTCTTTCATAAATACAGGATCTTTTCCAAATCCTTTTTTCAAAGCTTCCACTGCTGCATTAATTGCCGGTGAATCTATCGGTGTAACTGCCGGCTTGCCGTTATGTCCGCCTATAACTTTTACTTTTACTGATTTCGGAGCAACTTTATATACGAAATCAGAGAATAATTTTTCAATTTTATCGGGATCCTGATTTGGAACTAAACGCATTGAGATCTTTGCTCCTGCTTTTGACGGAAGAACTGTTTTAGCGCCTTCACCTTGAAATCCGCCCCAAATACCATTGCAATCGAGTGTAGGTCTTGCCCATGTTCTTTCAACAGTAGAGAAGCCTTCTTCACCGTGAAGCTCATCAACATCTAATCCTTTTTTGTATCTTTCAATATCAAACGGCAGCTTTTTAAATTCTTCTCGTTCTTTCGGAGTTAATTCAACAACATCATCATAAAATCCGTCAATTAATATTTTTCCGTGTTCGTCTTTTAACTTACAAATTATTTCAGCAAGCGCATTGATAGGATTATGCACTGCGCCGCCGAATGAACCTGAATGTAAATCTCTGTTTGGTCCTGTCACTTCAACCTGCATATACGTCAATCCGCGCAAGCCATAACAAATTGAAGGCATATCGTAGTCATACATTGCAGTATCAGATATTACTATGTAATCGCATTTAAGAAGTTCTTTTTGTTCTTCGAGGAACGGCTCAAGATTATTGCTGCCGATTTCTTCTTCTCCTTCGCAGATAAATTTTACATTTATCGGAAGAGTTTTATTATTTGCAAGATGAGCCTGCAAAGCTTTTACATGAATATACACCTGCCCTTTATCATCTACAGAACCACGGGCAAAAATATTATCACCTCTTACCGTTGCTTCGAAAGGTGGATTGGTCCATAGCTCAATAGGGTCAACAGGCTGAACGTCGTAATGTCCGTAGATCAACAGTGTGGGTTTATCGTTTCCTGCATGAAGCCAGTCACCGTAAACGATTGGGTGTCCGGGAGTAGGATATACTTTTACGTTTTCAAGCCCGATAGATTCAAATTGTTCCTTAACATATTCAGCGCAGTCGTTTACATCTTTCTTGTTTTCAGGATTAGTGCTTATTGAAGGGATTGCTAAAAATTCTTTCAGCTCTTCAACATATTTATCTTTATTCGAATTTATATAAGAAATTACGTTTTGCATAATTGGGATTTTATAAAGATGATAAAAACTAAATTAAGGAATATTGAGATTATTTGTTAGTCACAACTGTTTCATTTTTCATCTCCAACAAAAGCATTTCGCATGAAAAGCCGGGTCCAAGAGACATCATTAATCCCCTGCCGTCTTCAAATCCTCCTTTAATAAATTTTTCAAGAACATAAAGAACAGTAACGCTGGACATATTACCATATTCGTGTAAAGTAGCTATAGTGTTTTTTAATTTATCGCGGGGTATTGAGAGAGATTCTACGTATGCATTTATTACCTTTGTTCCACCGGGATGAATAACAAAATTCTTCAACTCATCTATTGAAAGATTATTATCTTCCAGATATTTTTTTATATCGGTTTTGATAAGAGAGTTTACCAATGAAGGAATATCTTTAGAGAAGACAACTTTAAAGCCTGCATCTGTAAATTCCCAGCCCATAACATCTTCAGAGTCATAATAGAGCTTGCTTCGGGAAGAAGTGATTTTTATTTTATGATTATTTTTTATCAGCTGCTTTGAGTTTTCTCCTGTAACAAGTACTGCCGCTACACCGTCAGAAAAAAGAGAAGTAGCAATAAAATTACTTTTACTTAAATCATTTCTTATAAAAGTGAGGGAGCAAAGCTCAACACCAATTAGTAATATTACAGCATCAGGATTTGCATCGGCAATTGTTTTTGCTTTTGCTAAAGCTGAAACTCCCGCTGCGCATCCAAGTCCCCATAAAGGAGTACGGTTAATAATCGGATTAAGGCGCATCTTATCAATTATAAGCGCATCAAGTGATGGAGTTGTAAGTCCGGTTGACGTAAAAGATATTATATCGGTAAGCTTGCTCTTATCTAAATTTGTATCCGATAGAATTTTATCAATTGCATCAATAGAATATTCAAGCGCATACTTTTTGAAAAGATTATTTTTTTCGTGAAAGGATGAATCATTGGAGAAGAAATCGACGGGGACACAAAGATTCCTGTTTGATATACCTGTGTTATCGAAGACTTCAAGCAGTCTGTCAGTGTCTTTGAACGATTCGGAAAATAGATTTGAAGCGAATTCTTTTAAATCAAACTGAGAAACTTTGTTCGGAAACTTTACGGTCTGTACAGCTGAAATATATGCCAAGTCATATCATTAATTTCGAAATATTGTTAACGGGGTCTAAAAAACTCATTAACTTTTTAAAGCAAATTCTAACTGAACTTGCTTCATAGTCTTTTCAATACTAACAGGGTCAGATGAGTAAAAAGTTTCAGTGAATTCACTTTCTCCCTTTTTAAACAGTACAAGTGTTCTCTGAGTAATTTCTGATGAGAAATCTTCGGGATTAGGTTCCGCAGTTGAGCCATCAGTAATTGAAACAAGCTCAATTCCCTGAGGCTGTAAGATCTGCTCATATAAATCCCTGATATTTTTTTCCATTACATCCATATTCAATTATTTTTTATACAGAGTTAAATTCTTTACGTAAAATGATTGTGCTGTCGGTCCGCCGCAGCTAATAGTATAGTAATAATATGCAAATTCTCTATGTGATGGCATTATAGCGCGAACAAATTTTAAACTATCATTTGCAGCCTCATCTTTGAACGTATATATAGAAGTTAGTCCGTTACCTGTAGAATCATATACCTGCAGCTGATATGCTGCTGTATTTCCAGCAGTACCTTTATAATAAAAAGAAATTATTGTACTGTCTCTGTCTAAAAAATTTAATGCACCGCTTCCCAGAGACCCTGAATGACTTGTATAACCACTAGCCGATGAAGTGACCTGATCTTCATTAATACCGCCCATTGTCACCGCTTCTGTAGTTATAGGCGGAAATACTGTATTATTTTTACAGCTACAAAATATTACAGTGAACACAAGGATTAACAGATAGTAATTTCTCATTGTAGTTCTTTTGAGTTGGTTAATGAATGAAATTAAACTTTTAAATCATTATAATAAAGCAGTATTTCATTCTATGAAACATTCAACACATATGACTTTAAATATTTTGTTTCCGACATTGACGGCAAAATAGGATGATCATATGAAGTGTTCTTCATTTCCAGAATTTTAATTCTCTTCCTTGCCATAGATGCTGCCTTCATCATCATAATTTCAAAATTTCTCTCATCAATATGATGTGAACATGAGAATGTAAACAATATTCCGTTAGGTTTTAACAAACGCATTGCTTTGTAATTCAATTCCTGATATCCTTTTAATGCAGGTATCACATTCTTTTTATTCTTTGTAAAAGACGGCGGGTCAAGAATTATAACGTCATATCTTTTACTATCCTGAAAAATATCATTATAAAATTCGAACACATCTTTACAAATAAATTCAATGTTTTTAAAATTATTTAATTTCGCATTTTCATTTGACATTTTTATAGCATGTTCCGATGAATCTACTGCTATCACGCTTTGAGCTTTTGCATAGGCAGCGTTTAGAGCAAAACCACCTTCGTTACAGAAAAGGTCAAGCACATCATCCCCTTCTCTTACATATTCTCTTATTAGTTTTCTGTTTGCTGCCTGATCAAGATAAAAACCGGTCTTCTGCCCGTTTTGCAAATCAAGTTTATACTTAATCTCATCTATACTCAGCACAAATGTTTTATCTTCGGAGTCCACATAATCGAGAAGTATATTCTCTTCCTTTGATAATCCTTCCAGAACTCTCAGTTCATTATCGTTTTTCTCTATGATAAATTTCGCTTTGAAATTTTCTTTAAGGATTTCAACAATATCATTTTTAAATATTTCCATTCCGACAGAAAAAATTTGTATAGAATATCTGTCATCAAATCTGTCAATAATTAATCCGGGAAGATAATCGCTTTCACTGTTCACCATTCTGTAAATATTACTATCGCGGTTTACTTTCTTTCGCTGAGCATTTGCATTATTAATTCTTTTATAAAGGAATTTTTTATCAATTTCTTCTTTAAAATCTGTAAGATGCCTGTACGCAATAAGTGAATGTTTATTGTAAATTCCTTTGCCAAGATATTTATAATTGTAGGTGTAAAGATCTACAACTTCACCGTTTTTATTTAACTCTTCAACACGTTCAATTTCATTGCTGAAAATCCATTGATGACCCAGCTCAAGTCTGCGTTCTTCGTTTTTCTTTAGATATAATTTCGCCATTGTTTTATCTTTCTAATTTAGCTTTTCTATTTGTATTTCATTCATGCACTTAAAATGCCCTAACGGACATGCAGGCAAGCCTATATGTGTGCAGGGTCTGCACTTTAAATTTTTATTTTCTATTACTAATGAGTTTTCCAACTGAGGGAAAAATCCGAACTCTTTTACTGTCGAGCCGAATATTGCTTTAACATTTTTCCCGAGCATCTCCGAGAAATGCAATATTGCACTATCGTTTGTTACTACATATTCAGAATTGAAAATAATGTTTGCGAGTTCATTATAGCTTAATCTTCCACATAGATTTATTGCGTTTGTTTCATTCTCAATGTGGTCACAAATTTCTTTATCTTTAGTGCTTTCATCCCCGACTAATATAATCTTGAATGAAGAAGCTTTTATGTAACTAACAAACTTTTCTTTGGGATAAGTCTTTGTAAAATGTTTTGATGAGGGCGCAATTACTATATAATTGAAATCATATTTCCGTGTTCTGTCAAATTCTAATTCAGTTGCGGTATAATGTGAAAACTTTTTTGCAAACTCCTCTCCAACCGCTTTTATATATTTCTTATAAACAGGAATAATTTTTTTAAACAGATTTATCTTAAACTTAACTAATAAAAACTTTTTTATTGTGTCTTTTCTGTAACGTTTGACATTCAATCCCGAAAACAATGTAAGTAATATACTTCTGAAATTTTTATGAATATCTAATACTAAATCATAACCGTCATTTTTTATTTCGGATTTCAATTCACCTAACGGCTGACCGTTAAATAAAATTATTTTTGAAATAGCCGGGTTGAGTTCAAGAATTGTTTTATAAACAGATTTAGTCAGATAGTGAATTTCAGATTCCGGATACTCTTTTTTAAGAGCATTTATCAGAGGAAAAGAAAGTATAATATCTCCCAATGAAGAAAAACGTATTATCAGAATTTTTTTCATGGCATATTCGCATTTGCAGCAGAAAAACTATTCCACATTTTCCTTTACGATTTCAATCTTAACCGGCGCAGCATCAAAGTTTGTTTCTATAAACTGATGTTCAAACTTTTCTATATTAATATTATCTTTCAACTGCTGTATGAAATCCATTCCGTATTTATTCAGGAAGTAAATAATATTAAGGCTTCTTTCCTGTAACACATTGTCAGGAAATATTACGGATAATATTTTATTCAGCTGCTTGGTAACAATTTCATTCTGATTTAAATACGATGTCATGAACTTATCTTTCAGCATATTAATCGAATCTTTATACTGCTGATCTTTTTTATCCAGTGTGTTAACAAGATTTTTATCTATACTCTCAAGCTTCTGTTTGAACTGATAAAATACTCCGTTAAGCTCGTCTATATAACTTGTAAAGAGCTCTTCTATATTCATCTCTGAAAATTTCTCAACCATTCGTCTTGCAGTATCTTTCGGATGAAACAGGTCTAATATCTTCAGCTTATTTTTTTCAAGGAATATTTCAACACGTTTTTCAATAACAGTAATCGATGTTCTGGGATAAATTACAGGCATTGGGGTATCATAAAAATCATAAGCATCTTTTATCTGAGCAAAGTAAGCAACTTCCGATGGTCCGCCAACATAAGCAACTGTGGGTAGAATAGTATCCTGACAAACAGGACGGAGCAACACATTCGGGCTGAACAATTCAGGATTAGCATTCAGCATTAAAAACATCTCGTCCCTTGAAAACTTCTGACGGGAATTTTTTAAAGCAAAGTTCTCGCTATCCTTCGGCTCAATTAAATATCTGTTTCCGTTATGTGTGTAAAATAGATTTATCGGCTTAGGTTTTATCACGGGGTCATATTCATGTTCCATTTCAGCAGATGAAATAATCACCTTTTCGCAGAGCGCCGGATAAGTAGAAAGCTCTTTTTTGAAAATAGAAGTTAACGGTCTCTTCAAATCTTTTTCAGATGGGTCCATAAAAATCAGACCTTCATCCTTCAGGAAATAATTAAGCAGTCTTGCAAAGGATGTTTTTAAATCTATACCGACTTTATAAGAACGGTTTATATAATCAAAAACTGTATTGGTAAAATCCGTTTCAACAAGATTACTTCTTATCTCATTTTTAAAATCTTCTATCTTTTCATCAAGGATAATTGTTCCTGTCGGCTTTATATATTTTTCCTGCTCGCCTTCCACTCCAAAGTAAGCTATGTTCTTTACTTCATTTTCTTTTGTAAGAAGATTGATATTATTTATTTCAAGAAAGTCGTGGTCTTCACACTCAAGCCAGAACACCGGAACAAAATTATAATCTTTAAATTTCTGATTTAGCTTATTTGCAAGCTGCACGGCATTAAGTGCTTTTAAAATTGTATAAAGCGGACCTGAAAGCATACCCACCTGCTGCCCTGTCACAATCGCAAAAGTGTTCGAGCTTTTCAGCAGCTCGATATTCTCGTATGTCTTTTCAGTTGAGTTGAAAAATTTATTCTGAGTAGTAAGAACTCTGCAAAGGTCATCACGAGTAAAATCAGATTCCTTAAGATATGTATTTTTCTTTTTTATAAGTGCATTCAGGAACTCATTATCGTCCCTGTAATCATACTTATAGTAGCTTTTAATCTTATCAAAATCATCTATATAGTCCAGAAAAAGATTATTAAAATCAGGCAGATTATTGTATGGAAGTGTCTTCAATTTTTATTCTATTAAGTAGCAAAAATTACGCATTAAAATTGAAATATAATAGGCAGTATTGGCTTCATTTTACAGTGAAAAGATTGCAATATCAATTTTTTTCCACTTCAAATATGGAATATTTTAAGTAATCTTACATCACCATTATTTTCAAATTTTTTAATACAACCGATGATTAAATTTATTCTAACAATTTGCCTTTCCCTCACTTTTTTAAGTTCTTATGCAAATTATTCTACTCCCGGAACAGGTAAAAAATGGGATTTAGATAGTCTCGTTGCAAACTCCTCAGGCAATGTTACATTTTCCGCCAATACATATTTTGTAAATGACTCAATCAATATTACTGCCAGCGATACTATCTTCATTTCTAAAAATGCTACCTTGAAATTTGCACAAGGTGTATTCATTGATATATTCGGAGTTCTGAAAATTTCTCCTCCTGACTCTGTAAAAATCACTGCGGCAGATACATCTCTTAAATTTCTTGGATTAAAATTCGAAGACGGTGCAGACGGCTCTTTTATAAAGAAAACAATTTTTGAATATGGTAATGCAATCAGAATGCTTGACTGCGATATTTTAATCGATAGCTGTATTATAAGAAACAACAATCTAAACAGTAGTTTTTCATCAGGCGCAATTTCGTTCTTCCGTTCAAATTCAACTGTTTCGAACTGCAAAATATTCAATAACAGAGCAGCAGCATTTCAAAGCGGAGCTAACATAGCTTCTTCAGGGCAGATAATAAATAATTTGATTTATGATAACGTAACGGCTAACGGAAATACTCCGCAGATAAACTGGGGTGCTACAAATGTTACGCCTCCAATGGTAATTCGCGGAAATACCATCAGCGGAGGATTGTTTACAAATGCAGGAGGTATTTCATTCTTACCAATAGGGACGGCTAATATTGTCATTGAAAATAATATTATAAGAAAAAACCGTTACGGAATTGCATTTGCCGCTTCAACAATTACAGCTTATGTAAACAACAATATTATTGATTCGAACAATATTCAGGGCAGTCCGTCACTTGGTGGCAGCGGTATTAATTTTAATGCCCCTAACCCTATGAATGTTATCTGCACACGAAATAAAATCCGCGGTAACCTATGGGGAATAACTATTCAGGGAGGAGCAAAACCAAATTTAGGAAATATAGGCAACTCTGATACCACTGATATTGGTTTGAATCAATTGTATTGGAATACAAACTCCGGTCAGATTTTTGATTTATATAATAACACTAAAGATTCGATAAAAGCTGAAAACAATTATTGGGGAACAACGAATCCGGATTCAGTAGAAGCGCACATTTTTCATAAACCTGATTTAGATACACTAGGCCTCGTTGACTATCTTCCTATAAGAACCGTTACATCTGTCGGCTCAAATCCGGCATCACTTATAAACGGATTTAAGCTTTACGATGCATACCCAAATCCATTTAATCCGGCTACAAATATTTCATTTGAAGTAGGAAGAAAGATGAATGTTGCTGTGAATATTTATGATTTAACCGGAAAGCTTGTGCAGACTTTATTTAACGGAGTAAGAGAGCCGGGAAGATATGAAATACAGTTCAATGCTTCTACGCTTTCAAGCGGTATGTATTTCTATAAAATAGATGCAGATGGATTTACCGATACAAAAAAATTAATACTATTAAAATAATCCGTTCAATCTTTAATGGAAGATAAGAAAAAGGTTTTTGCCATAGTACTTGTGGCTGCATTAGGATATTTCGTTGATATCTATGATTTGATTCTGTTCAGTATAGTTCGTGTTGCATCTTTAAAATCACTTGGCGTTCCCGATGTTCAAATGCTTGACACGGGAGTTTTACTTCTGAATATGCAGATGGGTGGAATGCTGGTTGGGGGAATTTTATGGGGAATACTCGGCGATAAACGAGGAAGAATATCAGTTCTCTTCGGCTCAATTTTCTTATATTCATTAGCTAATATTTTAAACGGTTTCGTAACAAACGTTGAAATGTATGCCGTACTCAGATTTATTGCCGGTGTCGGTCTCGCAGGAGAATTAGGCGCCGGCATTACTTTAGTCAGTGAAGTTATGCCTAAAACTAAACGAGGCTACGGAACAATGGTTGTTGCTTCAATCGGAGTTATGGGAGCAGTGGCAGCCGCTCTGATAGTAGAACTTACAGAATGGCGCACTTCGTATTTCATAGGCGGAGGCATGGGTATTGCGATTTTAATTCTACGATTCGGGGTATATGAATCCGGTATGTATAATTCTATTAAAGAAGCTTCACACGTAGGTAAAGGAGAGTTTATAAAACTCTTCACAGATAAAGGACGCTTCTTAAAATATCTTTATTGTATTTTAATTGGTCTGCCGCTATGGTTTGTTGTAGGAATATTAATCACATTTTCTCCTGAGTTTGGGAAAGCCTTTGGTATTACAGAACCAATATCAGCAGGAAAAGCTGTTATGTTCTGCTATATAGGTTTAGTGTTCGGAGATATTTTCAGCGGTACATTAAGCCAGGTTCTTAAATCCCGTAAAAAAGTTTTATATATTTTCCTCACTGCTACTTTTGCATGTATTTGCGTTTATCTTTTTTTAAACAGCACCAGCACTTTTTATTTTTACACCGTGTGTGTTCTAATGGGAACAGCAGTGGGCTATTGGGTAATATTTGTCACAAATTCTTCAGAGCAGTTTGGGACAAATCTCAGATCAACTGTAACTACCACCGTACCGAATTTTATACGCGGCAGTGTTATTCCTCTTACGTTTTTGTTTCAGACATTGAAGCCTTCGATGGGAATAAAGTACAGCGCATTTGCAATAGGAGTGTTAACAATTATAATAGCCATCTGGGCAACCAGCAAGCTTGAAGAAACTTACGGTAAGGATTTAGATTATACTGAAATAACATAAATTATTTTATATAGAATGAAACTCATAAACAATAATCAGATAACCGATGCAACGCTCAATCTTGCATTAGAAGAATGGGCAGTAAGAAATCTTGATTTAGAAAATGAAGACTATCTTCTTTTCTACATAAACAGAAATGCAATTATCATAGGCAAACATCAGAATACCATAGAAGAGATAAATTCAGAATATGTAAAAGCAAAAGATATTCAGGTTGTCCGCAGAATTTCCGGCGGCGGCACAGTTTATCATGATGACGGAAATTTAAACTTCAGCTTCCTTACAAAATTTTCTCAGGATAGTATTCACAACTTCAAAAAATTTACAGAGCCTGTTGTAAAAACTCTCAACGAGCTGGGTGTAAAGGCAGAGCTGAACGGAAGAAATGATATAACTGTCGACGGAAAAAAGATATCTGGTAATGCGCAGTTCTCCAATACAAAAGCAATGTTCAGCCATGGTACGGTTTTGTTCAATTCTAATTTGGATGATGTTGTAGAAGCATTGAATGTTAAGATAGATAAAATCGAAAGCAAAGGTATAAAATCCATACGCAGCCGTGTTGCCAATATATCTGAATACTTAAATGAGAATATGAGCATATTTGATTTCCGTGAAAAGCTGCTGAAATCTATCTTTGGTACAACTGAAAATTATCCTGTACTGAATCTTCGTGAAAGCCAGTGGAAAGAAGTTTATGAACTTGCTAACTCAAAATACAGAAACTGGGACTGGAACTACGGCCGCTCGCCTGAGTTCAACATCCAAAAAATTAACCGTTTTGATTTTGGCCAGATAGATGCGCGTATTGATGTAAAGGACGGAGTTATCCATAATATAAAAATCTTTGGTGACTTCTTAGCACATGGAGAAACAATAGAAGTTGAATCAAAATTAATAGGTAAGAAATACAAAGAGGAGGAAATGATTGATGCGTTAAAAGAGCTCGATATAAAACATCACATCGGAAATATCAGCAAAGAAGATTTTGTAAAGTTTCTTCTTTCTTAACCTCTCAGTTTTCTTAATATATCATCGGACATTTTTTCAGAGTAAGCGCCGTAGCTTGTTACTAAAACTCCTCTCACCCCCGATTTGGATTCTATGGCATATACAGTTGATTCATCATCTGGATTTGAATCCCCTTCGTATCTGTATATTGCAGTAATTTCAAAATCATCTGCTCCAAACTTTCCTTCATGGCAAACAAGACAATTTTCTTCTAAATTAAAATCTGTTGTAAAGCCCTGCTCTTTTAATTTATCGAGGGCTTCTTTGGCATTAGCGTAATAAACTTTAGGTTTCATTATTTATTAATGTGATTTTTGAGTCAAGTTTAGTTTGCATAAGTTTTGCAATAGTTTCTGCTTTAACTATTGCTTCCGCAGCTTTTTCTCCTATGAAATTTTCATTTACAGTTGATTTCCAAAGCTCCAGCCATCTTTCAAAATGTTGAGGTTCAAGTTTTGATAATTTATCAAGTTCAATGTGCTTATTCATAGGATTTCCTTTGTAAGAAGCTTTTCCAAGCAGCACAGTCTCCCAGAATGAAACCATAATTGGAATATGTACTTCCCACTCAAAGTTTACAACAATAGTAAAGAATCTTCCCAGTAACTCATCAACAACTACCTTCTGATAAAATTCATCTACAAGGAATTCAATGTCGTTTACATTTTCAATGTCTTTCATAATTTATCCTTGTGTAAGTAAACATAAACTATCCTTCACAGCTTCAACTGAATGCAAAGTATTCACAGGAATATTAACTTCATCATATTGCCCAAGCTTAACTTCTTTCTCACCTTCTGAATAAATTACTTCCCCGGTAAGAACTGTAAGCTTTGACGGCATGTGCGCCTGATGTTCTTTCAGTTTCATTCCGGTCTTGAAGCCGATTGCCAGCACTCTGAAATGCTCACCTGAATGTAATGCCTTTGCTACAGGATGCTCAGATGCAACTAACTGCTCAAAAATCTCTTTAATTATCATACTTCTCTTTAACCTTTTTAGTTTGTTTCTTATTTTTAGTTAAGGCTTTTGTGTATGCGGATAGCAAAGCGCTTTTGAATATAGATTTTCTAACTTTCTTCAAGTCGAACATCGTTGCTCCCCTTGTTCCCCAGAAACCTTTTACAGGGTAAATTACATTGCTGTCATAAGCAGTAAGAACTGACTGGTCAGGCTCGGGTAAAATTAACATAGCCTGATTTTTATCAATATGGAAAGTCAAAAATATCTTTCCATTAATTCTAAATGACGGTTTTTCAAAGTGCGGCTCCTCGGTTACATCAGGAAAAGCCAGGGCAAGTTTTCTGCATGTTTCAAAATCGACCATAACAGGTATACAGAATTATATACAGATGAATTCTCCGCCGTAATTACCGGCGGAGATTATATGAATGAATTGTTTTTACGGAAGCATTACTGCAGCGGAAATAACTGTTGTCCAGAGACCGTTCTTATCCCCTTCTGCAGATTGTGTAACATTAAAAGTCTTAAATATCTTACCGCTTTGCTTGTAAACATTCTCTCTTTCGTTCCAGGCTGTTTCAGAATCAAACTCAACGCCTAATGTAGTTGCAAGCATAGTAGCAGCTAAATCTTCAGCATACTCACCGGCAACTTTTTCAGGCTCGCCGAAAGGATGATGCTCTGAAATATATCCGTAATGACTGTCATCAGATGGAAGCGCTACTCCAATGGAGGTTGCAATAAGTCTGTTCGGCTCATTTGTAAAGTTCCTCGCCATTACGCAAAAAGTAATTGAACCCGGTTCAAGCAATTGATTAGCTTGTTCCCTGGTAATTCTTTTGCATCCTGAAGGATAAATACTTGATACCATAACAAGATTGCATTTTTCAATCCCTGCCTGTCTCAACGCTAATTCGAATGACTGTAAATAGTCTTTGTGTCGCCCGACACCTTTTGTAAAAAATATTTTAGTTGGCTTGAACAATTTATCGCTCTCCCTTGTGTTTGCTTATTGTGAAATGTTGTAATTTAACAAAAATAAATATTAGATATTATAAAGATTGTATTACTTTTTTAGTTAACTTTTAAGAATTTTCTCTTCCCGACTTTCATAGTAAAGCTCTTATCTTTTCCAATAACAGCATTTACATCGCTTACTTTTTCACCGTCTATGCTTACTGCCGATGCTTCAATGAGTTTTCGTGCAGCTGAATTTGAATCAGCCATTTTATTGCTAACCATAAGATTTATAAGCTTAACATCTTCATCAAGTTTTATTTCGGGTATATCATCCGGAATTTCTTTCTTAATGAAAATCTTATCAAACTCCTCTATTGAATTCTTTGCAGTATCTTCATCATAATACAGCTTCACTATTTCATAACCAAGTTTTCTTTTATAATCTCTCGGGTTTTCAGTTATCTTATCTTTAATATCCTTTAATTCTTCTACGGATATTTGTGTCCCAAGTTCAAAATATTTGTAAATTAATGCATCGGGTATTCTCATAGTCTTGCCGAAGATATCTTTCGGATCTTCGCTTATGCCGATTGCATTATCAAGCGACTTGCTCATCTTCTCACTGCCATCAATACCTTCAAGCAATGGCATTGTAATAACACATTGCGGCTCTTTGCCGTATCTTTTCTGTACGTCTCTGCCTACAAGGTTATTAAATTTCTGGTCTGTGCCGCCAAGCTCAACATCTGAATTAATCGCATACGAATCATATCCCTGCATAAGCGGATAAAGCATTTCATGGAAAGCAATCTCTGCCTGCTCGTTAAGTCTGTTTGTAAAATCATCTCTCTCTAAAATTCTCTGCACTGTAAACTTAGACATAAGTTGTATAAGCTGCTTAAGGTCAAGTTTCGAAAGCCATTCAGAATTATAAACAATTTTTGTTTTGCTCTTATCTAGTATTTTTGTAGCCTGTTCGTAGTACGATTTTCCATTCTCAATGGCTTCTTCATGGGTAAGCTGTGGTCGTGTCTTCTTTTTTCCTGTAGGATCACCAATCATTCCTGTGTAATCCCCTATAATCAAAATCGCAGTATGACCAAGCTCCTGAAACTGTCTTAGCTTATTCAATACAACAGCATGTCCTATATGTAAATCAGGACGCGACGGGTCAGCTCCAAGCTTTATAATTAGCGGAGTTTTCTTAGCAATGGATTTCTCAATTTTTTTTACAAGCTCATCTTCAGGAATTATTTCAACTGTTCCGCGCTTTATTACATCTAACTGTTCGTTTAAAGAAGGAAAATTCATTTATAGTTTAATTCTCTTTAGTTTTAAATCTGTTTCTCTTGCTTTGATTGACTCACGCTTATCGTAAAGTTTTTTACCTCTGCCGATACCGAGCTCAACCTTTACTTTTGAATTCTTAAAGTACATCTTCAAAGGAATAAGTGTTAATCCTTTTTCAGTCAGTGCTTCCTTTATCTTTTTAATCTCTTTTTTATTAAGAAGAAGCTTTCGGTTCCTATCCGGAATATGATTATTTATATTTCCGTATTTATACTCATTGATATTTGCTCCAATAAGAAATACTTCATCTTTGATAACTCTTGCATACGATTCGACAATGCTTACTTTTGCTTCGCGAAGCGATTTCACTTCAGTTCCCTCAAGAGAAATTCCGGCTTCGTATTTATCAAGTATAGCGTACTCGAAATTAGCTTTACGGTTATTGGTAATTATTTTAATTTTATCGGTATCAGACATTGGGCATAATTTTTACTGTATGACTATTATTCTAATTGGGAATAAAAATTGACAGGTTAACGAAATTACCCATATTTAAGAGTTTAATCAATTTATAAATAATTACTATAATGAAAGTTTTCCAGATACCAGTAACTCCGTTTGTTATGAACTGCTACATCTACTTCGATGAAAATACCAGGGAAGGCGTTATATTTGATCCCGCTGCTTACACTCCGGATGAAGAGAATCAAATCAAAAAAATCATACAAGATAACGGCATAAAGATAAAATACATCATCAATACTCACGGGCATATTGACCACATTCTTGGCAATAAATTTGCCAAGGACTATTTTAACGTTCCGATTTTAATGAATGAAAAGGATATGCCATTCTATGATAAAGTTCTGAACCAGGGAAAACTGTACGGACTTAACTTCCCTGCTCCTCCGCCTGTTGATGAATTCATTAACGAAAACACTAAAATAAAAGTAGGTGATATTGAATTCAAAATCCTGCATACGCCGGGTCACTCACCGGGAAGCCTTACATTTATAGATGATACAAATAAAAATATATTCTGTGGCGATGTGATTTTTAAAGATTCAATTGGCAGAACTGATCTTCCGTTTGGGGATTATGATGAGCTGATGAACTCAATCAATAATGTTTTATTGCCTTCAGTTCAGGATGATTATACATTGCATCCCGGTCATATGGAGATAACTACAGTGGGCAGAGAAAAAGAACATAATCCTTTTCTCTGACCAAGATAATTCTTAGTATTAGTTCTTAATTATTTACTTTGAAGTTCTTTGCAATCTTATC
>JBHEKU010000234.1:0-6668 GCA_041859205.1 Ignavibacteria bacterium
AGTAAATTCCGATTGGAATTAGATTCTGATAATACATTAAACCACCCCTAACCCCTCCTTGTAAAGGAGGGGAACATAATAACTACTTTACCAGCACCATCTTTTTTGTTTCGGAAAAATTTTCTGTTTCGAGCTTATAAAAATAAATTCCGCTTGGTAATGCCGATGCGTTGAAATCATATTTATAACTTCCCGCTGATAAATTTTCATTCACAAGATTTGCAACTTCTCTTCCTAGTAAATCGAATACTTTCAGGAGCACAAAAGAATTTTTTGGCAGAGAGAATTCTATATTTGTATTTGGGTTAAACGGGTTCGGATAATTTTGTTCAAGATAAAATTTATCGGGCAGGGAAGTGTTTATCTGCTGAACGCCGATAGTGCCGCCGGTAGTAGTTTTGAGAATTGCACCATTCCAACCCACAGCCCAACCTGTATTTGCATTTATAAAACTTATGGCATCTAATTCTGCAGTTTCAAAGCTGCTGTTAATATTCCATGATTCGCCGCCGTCTGTTGTTTTCATTATAAGACCTTCTCCATCTATGTAAGCGGTAAACCATCCGGTTAATGAATTTGCAAATTGAATAGCAGTTGGTAAAACTAAATTATTAGAATACTTTATCTGCCAAGTTATTCCTCCGTCAGTAGTTTTATAAATTTTTCCTGTACTTCCTATATTGAAATAACTCCAACCAGTATTTTCATTTATAAAAAACAGTTTATGAAATGTCTGATTAGTTTTCGGGAGCCAGCTTGCACCGCCATCTGTAGTTTTAAATGTGCCGTTTGTGCCTGTAGCGTAACCGATATCTTTATTTAAAAATACCATAGAATTCTGAAATCCCGGAGGAAACCAGCCGTAGTTCCAGTTAGCGCCGCCGTCACTTGTCTTTGCCAGGATTTGAAATTGATGCTGGCCATCAAATCCATAAACGTAATACAAGTTTGCGTCAAAGGCATTAATAATAGAAAAATTATAACCGGGATAATGCTGTGCGCTCCAATTTAACCCTCCATTCGTAGTTTTTGCAAAAACATTTGTGCTTGCAAAAAAACCTGTGTTTTCATCTAAAAATTTTATGTGAGGGTAGTTTGCAGTAGTGTCCCTGTTTTGCCAGGAATTCCCTCCATCAGTTGTTCTATGTAATCCTTTCCAGGTTACAACAAATCCAGTATTTTCATTCACAAAACTTACATCTGAAATAGGATTATAGTTTGCTACAGAGGAAGAGATATTAATAAAATTATTACCGCCGTCAGTAGATTTAGCAATTTTTCCCGCTTTGCCTACTGCAAAAAATAGTGAACTGCCAAAAGAACTTACATTATTAATAATATCTGCAGCTCCTCCCGTAGTGTATACCGGAGTCCATGTTGCGCCTGAATTTATTGTCCGGCAAAGTCCATCAAGATTGATGCACCATCCCGTATTTTCATTTATGAATGCATAATTTTTTGGTACATCTATTGTTGTGCTCATTTGATTCCATGTATCACCTCCATTAGTGGTTTTAAAACTACCGCCGAGAATCCATCCTGTATATTGATTTATAAAATAGGGAAGAGTAAAATTTGCAGGGGCAGTGTTAAGTGTCCAGTTGTTACCTCCGTTTGTAGTGCGGTAATATTCGTTATTCAAATCTAAGCGAATCCATCCCGTATTCTGATTTATAAAAAAAACATTAGATAAATCCTGTCTGTCGTTAATAGAATATCTTTGCCAGTTAACGCCGCCGTTAGTTGTTCTGTAGGTAAATGGATGATAGTATGTACAATTGAAAGCCCAGCCGGTATTATTATCTGTAAAAATTATTTTTTCAAACCGGGATTGTGAGAGCAAAGAATCTATTAAATATTTATTCCATGTAGCGCCGCCGTCAGAAGTCTTCATAATATTGTAAGAAGTCATGTAAATGCCTGAACTTGAGAGAATTGCAAAGTTTGTTTCATCGAAACAAAATAAACTAATAAGTTTATTTGTATTTTTATCTGAGGAAGGGAAGATATATTTTACATTCCAGTTAACACCGCCATCACCGGACTTTAATACTGCTCCTCCATCACCAATAGCTATTATTTGAGAAGCATTAATACAAACAACATCATTTAAAGTTGAGCCCTGCGGCTTCGGGTTCTGCCAGAACCATCCTGTCTGCGCTAAGGATAACTTGAAAGTAAGGAGAAGTAATGTTAAAATTATTTTTTTCATAGCCTGATTTATAGAAGAAATTACGAGTAATACAATAACATATATATGTAAAAAAATATCTCGATTAGGTTACAGTGGTTCTATCGCGGATTCACACAGAACGAAAATCCTATTTTGAACTGCAGCAATGAAATATTTTCAGCCTGTCCTTTCCCTAAAAAAATTCTGTACTCAAGCGCAGATGTAATTTTCATATTGTTACCGGGGAGATAATTAAATCCCGGACCGAAAAGAATGCCTATGTATCCGCCTCCGGCTTGTTTATCAACTGCTGCCAGCCATACGCCTCCGCCCGCCTTTACAAAAAACTGTCCTTCGTTTACGCGCGCAAGATTGTTCTGAAGCTTCATATAGGCATCAAGAGAAATGAACTGATATGGATTATCTTTAGTGTGCGTAGCTCCACCATAATATTCAGTCAGGGTTCCTGTCTGCCTTGCGAAGTCAAGCTCGCCGCCGAGTACAATTGATTCGCTGACTGTGTGGTCAACGTTTATGTTAAAGTTAAAGCCTGAAGAATGCGAATTGCGGAAATCTTTCGATGCTGTGGGAATGCTAAGCCCGGCCATAAAGCCGAGATTAGTTTTATTCACTCCCTGTGAAAAAAGAAGAGAGGGGAGGAAAAGAAATAAAAATATCAGCCAAACATTTTTCAATTTATTTTCTTCTTAATTTTATTTTCCAGACTTCGTTATTGGGAAGATTTAAAGTGATGAGTAAGAAACCGTTATCGAAGTAATAGGTACCCTCTCCTCCAGCGCGGCGTCCGTCAGCTGAGTAGGTCATAGAGTAAAAAGCAATCCGCCCATAGATATTATCATGCTGAAAGACTCCGCCCGCATAAATCTGGTAACCGTCTGAGCCGGTTATCATTTTTATGGCTGAGTTTGTGAGTCTGCCTGCTGCTGACCAGAAAGTATCGTCTATTAATCCGGAAGGTTTGTATAATACCTGATAGGGACTGAAAAATCCCGGGGTACTATTCATCAATACCACACCCATTGCGCTTGCGCCATTATCGTAGCAGGGCAGCCAGTTTACACCTCCGTCAATAGTTTTTAGAATAGCAAAATCTGAGCAGGCATATCCCTCATTTTCATTTTTGAAAATAAAAGACTTAATATAAAAACCGCCGTTGACTTTAGTCCATGTAGCTCCTCCGTCAACAGTTTTATAAAACTCAGGTACATTGTTAGTGTAGCCGTAAATCCAGCCCGTGTATTTATTTATAAAATGAATTTCAGTTCCATAGAATTCTTTAGCAATGCTGTACCTGGTCCATGTAGCTCCTCCGTCATTTGTAACGCCGATTTTAAATCCATCGGTATATGATTCAGCATACGCATTATATTCATCGAAAAAGTGCAATCTCAAAAAATCATTATTTGTACCTGATACGGGCTGCCAGTTCACTCCACCGTTCGTTGTTTTCCATATACGTGCCAATCCGGCAGAATCTACTCCATGCCCGAACCCTGTATTTTCATTAATAAAATACAACCTGCCGTTAAATGCAAAAGTCGAATTCATATTGAATGGCATTCGAGTATTTACCGGAAACCATGTATCTCCTTGATTTGTAGATTTGAATAATTTACAAGGTCCGGTATAAAATGCACTATCGTACATTGTATATAAAATATTTTCGTTTACGGGCGCAGTCATTCTGCTGTAACTTACCTCCCGGCCGGGCATAGTCTGCGCCTTCCAGTTAATACCTCCGTCTGATGAAACAAAAACAGAATCCCTGTAAGAGGGAGAAGAGGCATAGCCGCCATTATTGAAAAAAACAAAATATAACTGTTCATATAAAGGAAGATTTGTATTAGCAGCTGATAATTTTTCCCCGCCGAATTTTACATCCAGATATCCCGCACTGCTCGCGCTCATTTCTCCAAATACGGTTAATGCCTGCTTCATCATTGCAGATGCAGTGCCGTTTGTAGGGGCAGATACAAGCTGCACTTTATCTACAGTCCAGTCGCCGGTAAAAGTGTTTGAAGAATTTGTAGCAACAGGCGCATCATTTGCACAGGAAGAAAAAACTAATGCAAATGTGAAAATAGCTAAGGAAAGACAGATTGCTCTCATAATCTAAAATGTTTAAAGTTAAATTTTAAATTTAAAAATTAGTTTCGTTTCAATTTTATTTTCCAGACTTCGTTTTCAGGCAGAGTAAATGTTAAATATAAATTTCCTCTTTCAAAATTAAATGTTCCTTCCAGCGGTTCCCGAATTCCTGAAGAATAAAGTTCAGGATTAAAAACTATTCTATCAAAACTTGTTCTGAATTTTCCATAGGCATAAATTTCGATATTATTTGTTCCTGCAATCTGTTTAAGCAAAGGATTTGTAATATTTCCCGATGCGAACCAGGCTGAATTATCCGCTTCATCTGTACGGATAAGCAGCTTATTATCATAGGTAAAAAGACCGATGGAATTATTTATCAATACAGGGTTCATTACATTACCATTACTGTAGTGGTATTGCGACCAGGTATATCCTCCGTCAGTGGTTTTAAAAGCAGATGTAAAGCCGGTATTCTCGTTTATAAAAATCATGTTGTAAATATTTTTATCACTGATTTTATTCCACGTTTTACCTCCGTCTATAGTTTTAAATAAAACACATGGCATATTGTATTGTATATCAAGATGACCGGATGCCCAGCCGATATCTCTGTTGATAAAATAATATTCACTCTGGTGAAAGGTCTCATTTGTGAACGGGTGACTTATCCAGCTTACACCTCCATCGGAAGTAGTAACAAACTCGAATGTATTATTGCTCTTAAGATAATTAAAGCCGCGGCCGTTCATCTCATCCTGAAAAGTTATATTAATATAGGTGACTTTTTTATTAAAGACGGGAACCCATGCTTTACCGCCGTTAGTGGTTTTAAATATTTTAGTATAGCCGGTATAATTTTCTTCCATTACAAATCCGGTGGATTCATTCAGAAAAAAAATATCTCCGTTGTGGTAATTGCTGTTCTACGCTGCAAGGAATACAGGCATAGTATCGTTAACTGCAAACCAGCTCTGCCCTCTGTTACCTGACTTATACAGCTTTGCCTTATAAGGCCACTGACCACCATACAAAGTGTACAATATATTTTCATCTATGGGAGAAAATTCCCTTGCATCAAACTCTCCGCCCGGGAAATAATTCAGGTTCCAGTTCCTTCCGCCGTCAGCGGAAATGTATAGCAGATTCCGGAAGGGTGCAAACCCTGTGCTGCCGATAAATTTCGGATGGAAGCCGTATTCTCTCGGAAGGTTTTGGCTGTACTCAATAAATTTATCAGCTCCGAAAGAAATATCTAACTTCCCAAGATTACGGGCATCCATATCACCGTACGACATGAAGAGCTGCTTAAGCTCAGACGACTCGCCTGATGCCGGAGCAGAAACAAGCTGCACTCTATCAACAGACCAGCTTCCTGAAAAAGGTGATGCGGGCTCAGTGCCTACCGTGCTGTCATTATTGCATGAAAAAAATATAGAGGAAGAAATAAACAGTAGCGCGAAAAATGAAACAGATTTCATTTTGATTTTTTTTAGTGCCGGTTTTAAAGTGGTAGGAAGTCTCCGCTAAGGTATGATTTATGTTTAAGATAAATTAATTCAAAAAAAGTATTACAGCAAGTTAGAAATAAAAATCAATTTTCAAAATTTATAATTAATGCCGAGTGAAGGAGAAAAATATGTGTAATAGATTATATGGGTTTCATCTCCTTCTCGTAATCCAAAGCCAAATTTTACCCGGGCACTTTCCATTTCTTTTTTATGATAAGAGAAATTTTTGGTGCCAAGCTCAAAGTTTATTCCTGTCTTTTCATTTATTTTGTATTCAACTCCACCGCCGACGGAAAAATAAAGTCCAGCCGAGCTTCCGCCGAAGCTTGAAAAATTGGGTCCTGCCGCAACGCGCGCATAGGGAGAAACTTTATTCATGCTGAACTTTGCAGTGAGCGATGCATTGGGAGTATAAAAATTTTGCTCAACATCGTAAGAGTACATTGCGCCTATACCCAATAGCAAGCCATCGCTGATGTAGTAATTCAATCTTGCCTCTGCGCCGAACGTATTGAACGGGTCGCCGTTGAGATGAAGTCCGCTTATAAACTGCGCTTCAAAATCTTTATTAGTTTCAGCAGTTAATTTTTGTGAGGAGTTATCCTGCTGTGAAAAACAGGGAAAGGAAATTATAAAAGAAATTATAAATGAAAATATAATAAGGGATAGAGGAAGAAGTCTGAGTTTCATTAGACGAGCTTATTTTAAAGAGATAACTTCTTAATTAAAATAACCGATTATTTAATATAACTCAATGAAAATTAATTTGTTCCGTAAATTGAATGTGGAGTGCAGGGGGCGCCCTCTGATTCGCTGAAAGCGAATCAGAGCATCGCAGAATAAATTTTTGCTGAAAGCAGAAATTTGCTCTGCGA
>JBHEKU010000149.1:0-12636 GCA_041859205.1 Ignavibacteria bacterium
AGCTAATTTAATACCGAAATTTTGATACCTGTAAATACCTTTGAAATACTGAAAACCTTTAAAAAAGAGGATTTAAAGTGCTTTGACAGCTTTATAAACTCACCTTATCATAATACTAATAAGGTTTTAATGAGGCTCTTCAAAGAAATCAGAAGGTTTTATCCGGAATATTCCCATGAAAAACTGACTTATGAATCTCTCTATGATAAATTATACCCCGGAAAAACTTTCAGTGAAAGGACAATTAAAAACAGGCTGACGGAATTTTCTCAGTTATTGAGAAGTTTTCTTGCAAACGAAAGATTGAAAAAAGATGAGAACGGATATTACAAACTGCTTATTATAGAGCTGCAAAAAAGAAAATGTTTTTCACTATCAAACAAAATTGTTATTTCAAATAAAAATAAGCTGGAAGACACAAAAATTTCCCCTGAGTATTTTATGCATTTGCATGTTCTTGAAGAAGCGTTTCATTACAATGCGCTGCAGTTAAGCGAGGTGGAAATTTATGAGCGCATGGAGTTCTCATCCAGAAAAGCCGAGCCGATTATTTCTCATTTTTTTTCCACGTTCTTTGTTCATCTTAGCGAACATATAACATACGACGAAACCACTAACTTTAATGATAAAAAAAATAATATCCTTAATGAATTCGTAAAAACAATTAATCCTGATAGTTTTATAGATTATCTTGAAAAATCGAAGAATAAGTATTTTCCTTATCTTAAGGCATATTATTTGACCTATAGAATTAAAGTAGAAAAAGATATCCTTCCGGTTTACAAAGAACTGAAATCTATATTTTTAAATCACGGAGCCGAATTTGAAGAAACGGATACATATATGCTTTGGGCTGTGCTGTGCGAAACACTTTATCTGAAGCTTATACCATCAGATTTGTCTTTTAAAAGAGAAGTTTTTGAACTGAATAAATATTTCTTAAATCTTGGAATCTATCCCAATGAAAATGAAGAGTACTTTGTACCTCAGGTATTTGAAAATATTTTTAGTGCTGCTGTAATTGAAAAAGAATTTAAATGGGCAGAAAAATTTATAGAAAAATACGGTCCGACGCTTCATCCGAATGTACAGAATAACCAGATAAATTATTGTCTGGGAGTACTGAATTTTAAACTAAAAAAATATGAAAAATCTCTGGAGCATATCAGCAAAGTAAATTACTCGGATATAATAATGAAAATAAATTTGCGCTTTTATACTCTGCTTAATTATATAGAAATGAAACACTATGAGTCAGCTCTTTCACTAATCGATTCTGCAAAGCACTTTACATCTTCAAACGATAAGATTCCGAAATACCTTCACGGACACATGAATACTTCGTTAAAAATTTTTAAAAAAATAATTCTGGCAGAGTCGAAGGTGAAGGAACTGGATTATTCTGTATTAAAAGAAGCGCAGGCAGCCAAAAGGTTTTTCCAGAAATCTTTTGCCATCGATAAAATTAAAAGCATTCTGGCTAAACAGGAGCGCTCAAACAACCGCAATATATAGTATAATTTATTTCGCAGAAAACAGATTTTTAGCGTTTTGTTTTATCGGATATAAATAGATATATTTGTAATACAAGTTTAAAGACATATTTGTAAAATAAGTTTTCAATAGGGGGGAAACTTGAATACAAGTTTTAAAAAACTCGTTAAGGAGCTGAATACCGGCATTGACGAGCGTAAGAAACTTGAAGAGTATAAAGATATCATTGCAAAAAAAGTTCTTCAGAATGCAAATGATGCTCTTCAGGATTGCAAAGCTGCACTAAAGCTGGCCGAAGATATAAACAATCCGGACTACATCGCTTATTACACACATCAGTCAGGCAACTGCTATCACGCAATTTCAGAATACGATAATGCCGAAGAAAATATTATTCGCGCCATAGAGTTATATTCTGAAAAGAACGATACAAAAAATCTTGTTGCCTGCCATCTCAATCTTGCAAATGTTTACATCCATAAAAAAGAATTCAGGAAGGGTTTAAAACATTTATCTGAAAGTTATCGCTTGAATCAGATTGACAATTCTCCGCTCATCAAAGCCAGGCTGCTGAATAATTTCGGTGTGGTTTATATGGATACGGATAATTTTAAGAAGGCACTAAAATATTTTCTTGACTGTATAAAAATCTCCAAGGAAATCGATAGCTGGTTCGATCTTCAAAGCTGCTATGTAAATATCGGGATGATATATAAAAAACAGAAAGATTATAAAAATTCTTTGAAGTATTTAAGCTCTGCGCTTGAACTTAACGGACGATTAAAAGATAAATACAGGGAAGGATACATTCTTTACAATTATGCAGATGTATATTTTGAGCAGGCTGAATATGATAAAGCGTTAAGCTTTTCGGAAAATAGTCTGAAGCTGTTTGAAGAGTTAGGAGATAAATCTATGGTCTCTGCTAATTATGTCTTCAAAGGAAAAGTACTGAACAAACTGGAAAACTTCGACGATGCATTGATAAACTGTAACCTCGGGCTTTTGATATCAAATCAGCTGAACGATGAACGCTCGATTGCTGAAACAAAATTTATACTTGCCGAGCTTCATTACAAAAGCAATAATACGGATAAAGCAATTGTACTGGCATACGACAGTATTTTTTCCGCATCAAAGAAAAATATGAATGAGCTGCTTTACTGCAACTATGAATTTCTGAGCAAGATTTTTTTAGAGAAAGGCGACCATAAAACATCACTTGAATATAAGACAAAACAATTCGAGAAATACGAAGAGATACATAAAAAAGAAATCGATAGAATTTCAAGCAATTTGATAATGCAGTTTGAAATTGAGAAACTTGATTATGAAACAAATAAACTGAAGGAAGAAAAAAATAAGCTGACGATGCTGAACGATAAGCTTGAATCTCTTAATAAAGAAAAAAATGAGTTCATTGGTATCTTAGCGCATGATTTAAGAAATCCGCTTGGTGCAATTTATTCTCTCGCTGAAATTTATCTCGGCGACGGTGAAGGACTTGACCCCGACCAGAAAGAAATTATGCAGGAGATAAAAATCAGTTCGGATAAAATGTTGAATCTTATTTCAAATCTTCTTAACCTGAATGCAATTGATTCAGGCAAGATGGAAGGCAATGTATCGGAAGTAAATCTTTCCAATATTGTTACAAGGATTATTGCCGAAAATAAAAAATCAGCTAATGCGAAAGGCATCAGCATCAGCGTAAGCAAGCCGCATTATGAGATAAAATTTAATTCATATAAAGTTGCTATCGAGCAGATTCTTACAAACATATTAACTAATGCTATTAAGTACACGTTTCCCAATAAAAATGTTTTTATCGGAGTATATGAAAATAAAGAGAATGAGCCTGTATGCGAGATAATGGATGAAGGTCCGGGATTTACGGATAGAGATAAGGAGATGATGTTCCAGAAATTTGCAAAGCTTAGCGCAAAGCCTACTGCGGGAGAAAATTCCGTGGGACTTGGTCTATCCATTGTAAAAAAACTGGCCGATTTAACCGGAGCAAAAATCCACGTAGAAAGCACGCAGGGCAAAGGCTCTAAGTTTGTGGTGATATTTAAGAATTTTGTTAATGAGTAAAGAGAGGACAGAATTCCTGTGAAGTCACAGGAATTCCGTTAAAAGAATTGTGTAAGCGAGGTTACACATATAACGGAATAAAAACCAAATTGGATTTTATATATAAAAAAAAGCGTCGAGTAAACTTGACGCTTTTTTTATTACAACTTATTATTAGAAAATTTATTTTATAGATATAATATCGTTGTATAAAACGAATATCATAAAGAGAATGAGTATTGCGAAGCCTACGTTCTGAATAACGATCTGTACTTTATGCGGTACAGGCTTGCGCACAATACCTTCGTACATAAGCATTATAAAGTGTCCGCCATCCAATGCAGGGAAAGGTAAAATATTTATCACTGCAAGCGAGATGGAAAGCAAAGCAAGGAATCCGATGAAGCTTAAGAAACCGCCTTCTGCCGATTGAGCAGATGCCTGTGCTATTTTTACCGGTCCGCCGATTGCTTTCTTAAATGCAACTTCACCTTTGAATATTTTAACTATAGTTTTAAAGAACAACTCAACGCCTAAATAGTACATATCACCAATTGCTTTAGGAGCAGCGGTGATAACGTTGTATGATTCTTTCTTTATTGGTCCTGTATATTTTCCGGCAATGATAACACCAATGGTGGAATCAGCCGATGGAGTAATTTTACAGTCTAAAGTTTTTCCGTCGCGTGCCCATTTTACATCAACTTCCCTGTTTGCGTTAAATCTTATTAAATCCGTAAGCTGCTGCGAGTGAGTTATAGGTGTGCCTGCAAACTCAGTTATCATATCACCTTTTTGCAAACCGCATTTTGATGCCGGCTTATCCGATACAACATCATTTATTTCTGCTGAAATGTTTCCAACTGCAATACCGAAATTTCTTTCAGTTAAATCGCCGACCTTATCTTTTGTAACATTGATAGTCTGCTTTGCGCCGTTTCTATCTATAACAAATGATAATGCTTCACCAAGATTTTCAAAGTACAAATTGCTTTGTACTTCTTCCCATGAAGATACCGGATGATTATTGATTGAAATTATTTTATCACCGGGCAGAAGTCCTGATGTCTTTGCAGGAGAGCCGTTAGATATATATCCGATAGTAGTGGAATCAGTAATCGTCTTACCCTTGATAAGAGTAATGGAATAGAAAATAATGAATGCAAGCAGGAAGTTCATAATAACACCTGCAGTAATTACAACCATTCTTTTCCACACCGGTTTAGAACGGTATTCCCATGGCTGCGGCTCGGAGTCAATAAAATTCTTATCCATGCTTTCATCTATCATACCCGCTACTTTTACATAGCCGCCGATAGGAAATGCGCACAACCGATAATCGGTATGTTCACCAAGTACAATATCCTCAGAGAGTTTTCCGAAAGTAAACCCTGTAACTTTATTGTAACCGAACAGCCTGTAGCCCATACCAAGAGCAAAAATTTCTGCCCGCATGCCCATTAATCGCGCTGCTGCAAAGTGACCGAATTCGTGAATAAATACAAGAATTCCGATTACAATTAAAAAATGAAATATAGTGTTAAAAAGCTCCATAATTTTTGTAAAAACAAATAAAACAATTAAAAAAGTACAAAATTTAAAGTTGAAAAGATATTCAAAAGAGCACGTTTAGGTTACGAGAATTTCGCGCGTTTTTCGGTCAATTTCGAATATATCTTCTAAAGTAAAGGCCGTAACTGCGTTATGCGCATCAAGACATTTACGAATATGTTTTGGTATATCTGTAAATTTTATTTTCCCGTTAAGAAAACTATCTATGGCTGCTTCATTAGCAGCATTCATTACAACGGGATAAGTTTTTCCTTCTTTAAGAACATCGAATGCAATCTGAAGGCATTCAAATTTTTTATAATCAGGCTCTTCAAATGTTAGTGAAGGATAATTCCTGAAATCCATCTTAGGAAAGTCAGCCCTTACTCTTTTCGGATACGTCAAAGCAAACTGAATCGGGATTTTCATATCAGGTATTCCCATCTGTGCTTTAATTGACGAATCTTCAAACTCAACCATCGAATGAATTATAGATTGCGGATGAAAAACCACTTCTATTTTTTCAATCGGCAAATCAAAAAGCCATTTTGCTTCTATTACTTCCAATCCTTTATTCATCATCGTTGCAGAATCGATTGTAATCTTCGTTCCCATCTTCCAGTTAGGATGGTTCAATGCATCTTCTATGGTTGCTTTCTGCATCTCTTCGTATGTCTTAGTGCGGAATGGTCCGCCTGAAGCTGTAAGAATGATTTTGGAAATTGCATTATCTTTTTCACCAAGCAGACATTGAAGTATGGCTGAGTGCTCGCTGTCTATCGGCAGTAGATCTGTTTTAAATTCTTTTAAAAGCTGATTAACAATACTGCCTGCTACAACAAGAGTTTCCTTATTGGCGAGAGCAATTTTCTTTTTAGATTTGATCGCATTTATCACAGGTGAAAGCCCGGCAAAACCAACTAATGCGCATACGAGAGTATCGTAGTCATTGCGTTTTGAAATCTCTTCAAGCCCATCTGTCCCTGATAAAATTTCTAATTTACTGAAAAATTTTTCGTTTGAATATTTTTCTTTAAACTCTTTTGCTTTATCCTTATTAGTAATTACAATTGCATCAGGACTGAATTCTCTTGCCTGCCCGGCAAGCAAATCAATTTGTGAATTGGTGGAAAGATATTTTACCTTTACGGGAAAATTATTTTCATTAAGATTCTTTACAACCTTGAGAGTATTACATCCGATAGAGCCGGTTGAGCCCAATATTGATAAATAGGAAAGATTGGTATTATTCAACTATCACGGGGTTAAAATAAAAAAGCCGGAGTTAAAATATTAACCCCGGCTTCGTAAAAATAAAAATCAGTTCAGGTATTTATTGATTGTGGTTTTGAAAGTTTTTTCATCTCTTGCGCCGACAATTGTTTCAACTATGTTACCTTTTTTATCAACAACAAATGTTGTAGGCACGGCTTCTATATCTGATTTTGTTGCATCAGAAAATGCTTTCACAAAATCTTCGCCTGCATCTAAAATTGTATAAGGAATAGGATTAGAGCTTAAGAAATCTCCGATCGATTGTGATTTCGGATTCTGAAATACATTCACGCCTATCATTTTAAAATTTTTATCTTTCATATCCTGAGAAATTTTTGAAAGGTCAGGAATTTCTTTTTTGCAAGGTCCGCACCAGGTAGCCCAAAGATTTACAAGTACAACGTTTCCTTTCAAGTCAGCCATAGACATTTTTTTGCCGTTCTCTTCCCAGGTAAAATTAGGAGCAACGTTCTTTGATGAAGAGCCTGTGACTGATGATACTGTATAATATGAAGCTGCTTTTGTTTGAGTTGTGCCCGTTGTTTGTGTTGGTGTTGGAGTGTTATCTTTTTTTGTTTCTGTTACCTTTTCATCTTTTTTTCCGCATGAATAAACTGCTATTGAAAGAACTAATGCAAAGGCGATTAAAATATTTTTTTTCATTTTAATATAAATAATTAAATTAGATTATTTTTTATAGCTTGTAAGAACCGAAGCAATCTGCTGCGGAGCAATTTTTGAAACTGATGAACATACAACTCCGTCTCTGTACCATACAACGATGTTATCGCCTTCAACAGGCGCGCACGGTGTCCAGTTCTGTCCTTTTTGTATATCAACTTTATGGTGGTCAGGAAGAACTAATTTATCATCCTTCATAACATCTTTCATGCAGCCTTCCATTGTATAAATCAATTTATTTCCGCACTTGTGAACGAAGTGAACAAGCTTTTGCCCGTTGATTTCATTATACACCCCTCCGACTAACTCTGCATCTTTGATATCAGGAATGAAAACATTGAAGTCAACTTTGTCCTTAAAGAAGTTTGCAAGTTCAACAGGATTGTTTGTTGCATACTGTAGCTTTACTTCACCTGCATCTACTTTATCGAAAATATTTCTTGAAATTTCAATAAAGTTTTTATCCTTAGGTACGGCATTGTTCAGATAGTAGCTGTAAACAAAAAACACAACTAATATAACCGCTAATGTTCCCGCAGCATAATAGTACTTGCGTGATGGAGCACTAATATTAACTTTGCTTTGAATTGAAACCTGTGGAATATTGTATTGCGGGGTGGCAGTTACTTTTTGGGTAGAAGTTCTTGATGATATAAACTCATCAATTCCTTTATTGATGTTCTGGTAAACGTATAAAGGCGTTTCGATATTTTTCAGTCGTGATGAAAAAAGTTCTACCGTGGATTTTTCCAATATGTAACGCGCTTTGTAATCAGGGTTAGAGTTTATTAAACTCTCTACCTGATTTAACTCTTCACCTGAAAGACGATTTCCCACATAGTCAGTCAGGAGCTCGAGTTGCTGCTCAGTAAATGTAGCCATTAAGTAAAATTTAGTTCAAATAATAATTTGAATTTGATTTTAAAATTTTGTTTTAAAAATTGAATGTATATTTTATAAGGTATTGCCTGCTCTGGTGTAATGATACTACATTGTAAAGGTATTACATTAAATTGTTATCGACATCGTATCCTTTGTTGCGCGCATAATCAGCAAGTTTCATCTGCAATAATTTTCTTCCTCTGTGAAGTCTGCTTCTTACAGTGCCTACCGGGCAATTTAAGAATTCAGCAATTTCTTCGTAGCTTAAACCTTCAAGGTCACAGAGTATCACCACAGTTTTAAAATCATCCTGTAATGAGTTTAATGCTATTAACAATTCATCGTCTAATAAGTTCGAAAAAACTTTTTGCTGTAAATCATTGGAATCAATTTTCTCTGAACGTATGCTGTCAAAAAAGTTTTCGACTTCTTCATAGTCAACTTTACCCGGCTCCTTCTGAGCTTTGCGGTAGTTGTTGATGTATAAATTCTTCATGATTCTAAACAGCCATGCTTTACAATTAGTTCCGCGTTCAAACTTATGAAAAAATCTGAATGCGCGTAAGTATGTCTCCTGAACTAAATCATCTGCATCAAGCTGATTATTTGTCATGCGGTAAGCATAGTTATGAAGAAGCTTCATGTGAGGCATTGCCTCTTTATTAAATTCTTCTCTTAGCTTTTGTAGTTCTTCTTTGGAAAGTTCATTTTGGTCAGCTTCAGAAAATTCATCTAATTCATTTTCAGAATTATCGGAATAATCATCTTTTTCCGGGTCGATAGTTGTAGAACGTGTAGATTTCAAATTATAATAAGAGTTTTTAATCTCGTACATAAATTACCTATTATTTGAATTTAATGGAAGGCTATTTTAAGTGAAGTAATGTAAATCTAATTTTAATTTTTAATGCAAAATGAATTAAAATTGAGAAATTTTCGGGGCAATTTGCAGTTAATATCTGAAGAATTTATCATCCCCTAAATTATTTTTACTCTTCTACATAATAACACAATTCTTATACCAAAAGAAAAATCAATTCCGCGACATAAATAGCACATTTGTGAGTTTTAATTGACAAATTCGTCAGACTAATGCTGTTTGTCTATGTATTAGAAATAAAAAATCCGTTACAGATTTTTCTGCAACGGATTTCAAGAAACAAATTAAATTGATTTACGAGTTATATCTCTTCAGTTTCATCGTCAACTTTTTCATCTTCATCATCTTTATCTTTTTTATTCTTCTTGTATTTATTATCATCAAATTTAAAATAAAATTTATAATTGCCGTTTGTAGTATCGATTTTCATTTCTTCAAGACCTTGTAAGTCCTCAAGCTTTTCTAAATCTTCAAGTCCTTCAATTTTTATATTAAGTGAATCAAAGTTAAAATTGAAATTGAAATTTTCCGGAGCAAAGTTTTTCTTCATTTCTTCACCATACTTCTTCCACTCTTCTCCGTATTTCTTCCATTCTTCTGCATTCTTCTTCCACTCAGCCTCATTATTTTTTAACTCAATGCTCATCTTACCAAGATTTTCTTTAAGCTCAATCTTCATCTTTTCCATATCTTTATTGAACTGTTCCTTATCAAAATTTTTATAGTCATAATAATATTCATTTGTATCAGAAAAATTTTCATTCATATCCTGAATTTCTATCTGAAGATTTTTCATTTCCCTTCTTATATCATCTGCCATTTTTTTGCCGTCAATCTTTATGCTTATTCTCATATCGGCAAGGTCTTTTGCAAGCTCATCCATTTCCTTTTCAAGCTCTGCTTTATCAAACTGCATCTGAACTTTTACTTTACCGTGATAATCTTTCAGAGATTTTTCAATATTCTCATCATCATAATCATCAAGACTGTCTATATTTATTGTAGGCATCATTTGCGGAGCAAGTTTTCCCAGCTTATTCAAAACTAAATATTTTGTCTGATTATCGACTCTCGGAATAAGATTTACCAGTGATGCATAATCTTCCGGTCCTGCATTTGCCATTGCATAATAAATCGAAGGCGCGCCTCCGTTATTAAAATCATACTGGAATAATGCATCCTGAAATTCCGGCTTCGCATCTTTTCTGAAAGGAACACCTATACCATACTCAGGTTTGTACAAACAGAATTTTCCATCGGTAACAACTGCAGATTTATTTCCTGATTCAACATTAGCAATTCCGCTATTCACATAGATAACTCCGTTTCCTTTATCGTCAACTTTAAATGAATATGAACCGCCTTTATCCTGTACTTTCATATTGCTTGCCTGAAGAACAAACTTATCTGCCTGTGAAGTAGAAGCGTTTACTGTTCCGTACAGAACTTCTATCCTGCTAATATTGCCGTCTGACTGAATGAACCTTACTTTAGTATTAGGCTCAATGCTTACATCACCAACGTTTGCAATTTTAAGAACTACAGAGGAGACTGAATCTGTTTGAATCCAGTCACCGATATTTACTTTATCAGATTTTACTCCGTTCACAAATGCTCCGCCTTTCAGGCTGATCAATTTCCAGTTAGACATTTCTTCAACTGAAAAAACATTTTTAGATGAATAACTGATAAGAGCTACTGAAACAATAAGCAGAACTACGGCAGCAGATGCAAACCAGTACCAGTTCTTTGCCATAAAACTAGTTTGCCTGGAAGAAGTAAATTCTTTTTTATCTTCCTGAAAATCTATTGTAAGGATATTATTCGAGAGAGGTGTTATTTTAATATCGTTGCTCATTCTACCTTTTCCTTGATTTATTTCTTTTTCGATATTTTCAAAAATTTGTTTCGGCGGGGTAATTTCTTTTTTCAAAGATGCCGCTCTTTCTTTTAAAAGAATAAACGCAGAGTATTCCGATGCGCAGTCTTTGCAATCGATAAGATGATTTTGAATTAAATCCTTTGTGTTATAATCTAATTCGTTACTATAAAAATCATCGAAATATTCCTGAACGTGAGAGCAGTTCATTTTTATTAAAATTTAATATTCGTTTAAATTATTTTGAAAGTACATGGTCGTAACTTAAAACCCGGCTTAGTTTCCATTTCCCGTTTTCAAGCAGCCAGATATTTGTAAACTTAGCAGAACTCGTTGGATATTCTGTCTCATCTTTTCTCCTTTCAAAAAATGAATGTCCGCCGGTTTGTATTGCTCCATATAAAACTCCGTCTTTTTTAAGCGGGTACACTTGCAAAGAACCTTCCAGCAATTCTCTTCTTGGCTTGTAAGCCATTTTACAAATCCCGTCTCTAAAGCTTGAAATAAATAAAATTTTTGAATCTGTTATTCCTGACTTATCATGGTAAAATTCAAAATTATCACTAAGTAAATTTTCAAACTGACTTATATCACAGTTATTAAAGCCGACATTAAACAAAAGGCTGTCATTAGTTTTCATCGCGATATACAATTCTGACGAAGTTTCGGTTTGAGCAAACAAATGTCCATTAGTGAACAAGGAAACAATTGTTGCAATAATTAAAAGGTACTTTTTCAAATTAGGGTTTTAAGTAAAGCGTTTTTATAAAATGATTTAGTGTAATTTTTTATTTTTCAATTAGATTTTCCCTTAAAATTTTTCTTGCTTTATGTAAGTGGGCTTTTGATGTGCCCTCTTCTATATTAAGCATCTGCGAGATTTCTTTATGTTTGTAACCTTCTATTTCAAATAAAATAAAAATCAGTTTTGCCTGTGAGGGAAGCTTTTGGATGGCTTTCTCCATATCAAGGGAGAAGTCATCTTTTGTATAAGCTAGCATTAGTACATTCCCCTCTGAGTTGTTAAAGCTATCGCCTATTTTTTTCTCATAATTTTTATCCGTGCGAAGCTTCATAAGAAAACAGTTAATGCATATTCTGTGAAGCCACGAATAAAAAGCTGAGTCACCTTTAAAAGAACTGATACTTTCCCATACTTTAATAAAAACTTCCTGAGTCAGATCATCTGCAATATCATTATTACAGCACATCCTTAAAGCTAATGCATAAACACGACCCGAATATTTTTCATATAAGGATTTGAATGCAAGCGGATCCCCTGACTTGCACGCATTAATTAAATCAGTATCGGAAATATTTTCTGTGATATTTGCCAAATGCGGTGATAAAATTAAAATGCTGCATCACCGAATATATTAGTAAGATGCAGCATAAAAGAAAAAGGTTTACTAGAAATGAAAAATATATTTAATTAAACGAGAAAAAAATACATTTGTTACAATATATTTTGAGTCGAGGACATCACATTTAAAAAATCTTTTGCCTTTCACTCCTTTAAATCTTTCACAAACAAAAACGCCTAAACAATTGTTTAAGCGTTTGAGTGAAAATTACATTAATTTTATCAATTATTTCACCAATATCATCTTTTTAGTATCAATAAAATCGTTTACTTCAATTTTATAATAGTAAACTCCGCTAGGTAGATTTAAACCGTTAAATTCTATTGAGTGATTGCCTGCTGTTTGTATTTCATTCACCAAGTTTCCTATCTCTTTACCAAGCACATCAAACACTGTTATAGAAACACTGCTTCGCAAAGGAATAGTATAATTTATTTTTGTTGATGGGTTAAACGGGTTAGGATAATTTTGCGCTAACTCATATCCGTCAGTTCTCGTATTGGATGAATTAATGCCAATAAATGGTCCGCTGCAGCCGCCTGTTACATAACAGCCGC
>JBHEKU010000196.1:0-10982 GCA_041859205.1 Ignavibacteria bacterium
AGATTCAATACCATTGAAGAACAGATTTCTGAGTTTGAAGATTATGATTTGAAGGACAGCGAATTTAAATCAGCAGCCGTAGGCATCAATAAAAAAATTGATATCGACCGCCTGAAAAAACTTGCAGACTACGGAATAAAAATAATGTGCGTAGATATTGCAAACGGCGGCTCCAAGATGATTGAGAGTTATCTCAATGACATTCAGGATATTATAAAGAAATATGATTTGAAGATCATTGCCGGTAACGTTGCAAGTTATGAGACGACAAAATTTTTAATTGATTTAAAAGTTGATGCAATCCGTGTTGGTATCGGTAACGGAGCAATGTGTTCGACTTCAATTAAATCGGGAATCGGCATAGGACAGGTTGATGCAATCATCCGTGCTTTAACAGCGAAAGATGAAATGAAGAGCGATGTAAAAATCATTGCTGACGGAGGCATTAATACTCCGGGCGCGATGTGTAAAGCTCTGGCGCTTGGCTGCGATGCAGTGATGTTCGGAAGAGTACTTGCAGGAACGGAAGAAGCTCCGGGCGATGTTTTGAAATATAACAATCAGCTCTGGAAAAAATATTGTGGCAGCGCATCGTTTGCAGTAAAGCAGGAAAAGAAAAATTATATAGAAGGCGAAGAGTCTTTGGTAACATACAAAGGAAGCGTCACAAAAATTATTCGTGATTATCAGGAAGGTTTGCAGTCATCTATGAGTTATTTAAACTCAAGAACGCTTGCAGAGTTTATTACTAATTCCACTTTTGTAAGATTAACGAGTAATTCTTTCAACGAAAGAAAACCTCAGGTATAATTAATTTGAATAAATGTTGAAAATCTTTTGGTTCAGAAAAGATCTGCGGTTAAAAGATAATGCAGCATTAAAAGCGTTCATTGAAAATACAGAAGAAACCGACGAAGTTTTATTTTTATATATAAAGAATAAAAACAAGTTTGAGTATTACGGCGAGAAGAGAGTAAATTTTTTATATGAATGCCTTGCCGAGCTGAAGAATGATTTAAAAGAAATTGGTTTTGATTTATTAATTACGGAAGGAAAGAGCCCGGAAGTTTTTAAAAAATTAATAAAAGAAGCTAATGATATTGAAGTGTATGCAAATGAACAGGTTGAGCCGTATTGTATAGAAAGAGATAAGAAAGTAAAAGAGATAATCCCCTCTTTTTATTTATTCAAAGATAGCACAATTTTTCCTTTGGGAGAAATAAAGAACGGCGAAGGAAAATTTTACTCAGTCTTTACTCCGTTTAAAAATAAATTTCTTTCAACTCTAAAAAAAGAATACTCAGCAAAACAGATTTGTAATCTTGGCAAGTTAAAAGATGTTAAGAAGTTTAAAAGCAAAAGTTTAAAAGAATTAGATATAGAAGTAAAAGAATCAGGTAGATTCAAAGGGGGCAGAACAGAAGCGTTAAAGCTGCTTAAAACATTCTACCATGATAAACTTGTTCATTATAAAGAGCGGAGAGATTTTCCGGATGTGCGGGGCACGAGTTTTTTATCGCCGCATATTCACTTCGGTACGATAGGAATAAGAGAGCTGTTTCGATTAGCTTTCAATAAGATTGATAAAGAAGTAAAAAATGCAGACGAAAAGACTAATGTTGATACATGGATTAACGAGTTAATATGGCGCGAGTTTTATTATAATATAACGTTTCATAACCCGCAGATTGTTAGAAAGTCATTCAGACCTGAGTATGACAATCTGAATTGGAGTTATGATGAATCGCTCTTTAAAATATGGTGTGAAGGCAAAACAGGTTATCCTATAGTGGACGCAGGAATGCGGCAGCTGAATGAAACAGGATGGATGCATAACAGAGTGCGGATGATAACGGCAATGTTTCTGACAAAGGATTTATTTATTGACTGGCGGCTCGGCGAAAAATATTTTGCAGAGAAGTTACTTGACCTAGATTTTTCCAGCAATAACGGTGGATGGCAATGTAGTGCTTCAACAGGATGCGATGCGCAGCCTTACTTCAGGATTTTTAATCCAACGCTTCAAAGCAAAAAGTTTGATGCAGATGGTAAATATATAATGAAGTATGTTCCTGAATTAAAAGATGTCGATGCAAAATACATTCACGACCCTTGGGAGTACAAAGAAATTTTAAAAGAGAAATTTGGAATTGAATTAGGCAGTCACTATCCCCTGCCGGTGGTTAATCACTCAGAAATAAAAGAGAGAGTGATTTCGGAATTTAAAAGAATCCAGAATAATAGATTTGAATAGTTGAAAGTCAGAGATTTAATTCCGGGAAACTTAAAGAGATCAAAATCTTATTTTTCTGAATTTGAAGAAATGGAGTTGGAAGAATTCTTAGACTTAGTTAAAATCGGGGATAAGAAAGCCCAGAAGATGGTTAAATTGATTAAAGAGAAACCAAGACTAAGTGAAAAATTTAAACAAGGAAGATTTTAAAGTGGAATGGCACTCAGTTAAAAATAAAATAGTTTCGTTAGCGAAACATGAAAAATATAATGATGCTTTAAAAGAATTGCTTAAAGTGGAAGGGACTTTATCTAATACAAATTATCCTGATTTTTTTGTATTAAAAGGTGCCCTGATTCTGCTTTCCGATATAATTGATTTTACTTTAGCTGATGTTGAAAAAAATTATTTAAAAGCTTTAAAATTAGATCCTGAAAATATTAACGCACTGGAAGAGTTATATCATTTCTACGATGCAGTTATGGATGATGAAACAAAAGCCAAAAAATATATGAAAAAACTTGATGATGTAATTAATGATAAAAGAATGGAATTCAAAAGAATTAAAAGACAAATATCCTCTTCAAAACTTGCATCCTAATGGATAACATCTACGAAAAATATGAACCCGTCATCGGGCTTGAGATTCACGCTCAGATGAAAACACAGACAAAGGCATTCTGCAAGTGTTCGACGAATTTTCACAATTCGCCGAATAGCAACGTATGCCCTATCTGCCTTGGTATGCCCGGCACATTGCCAGTACTGAATAAAGAGCTGGTTGATTATGCTATCCGCATGGGACTTGCAACGAACTGCTCAATAAGAGAGAAGTCTATCTTTGCCCGTAAAAATTATTTTTATCCTGATCTTACTAAAGGCTATCAGATAACTCAGTTTGAAACTCCGATTTGCTATGAAGGTTTTATTAAGATAAAGCTGAAAGATAAATCAGAGAAGAGAATCGGGATTACAAGAATTCATATAGAAGAAGATGCAGGAAAATCCATTCACGATTTTTCCGATAATGAAACACTTGTTGATTTCAACCGTTGCGGAGTTCCGCTTATTGAAATTGTAAGCGAGCCGGATATTCGCTCATCTGAAGAAGCAATTAATTACATGCAGAAGATAAGACAGATTTTAGTTTATCTTGATATCTGCGACGGGAATATGGATGAAGGAAGCTTAAGATGCGATGCGAATGTATCGGTAAGATTAAAAGGAAGCAGTGAGTACGGCAACAGAACAGAAATAAAAAATCTTAACTCGTTTAAGAATGTTTCAGATGCAATTGAAACTGAAATCAAAAGACAAATAGAAGCAACTGAGAACGGTGAGAAAGTTTTTTTCACTACAATGACTTACAATGCAAAGGATAAGACTACAACTGCAACACGTTCGAAGGAACAGGCGCATGACTACAGATATTTTCCTGAGCCGGATTTAGTTATTACACATGTTAATGAAAAGATGAAGAGCGAAATTGAATCGAAGCTGCCTGAGTTTCCCGATGCAAAGTTAAAGAGATTTGTAAGTGATTACTCCATTCCTGAATACGATGCCGAGATATTGACCTCCGGCAAAGAGCTTTCAGTTTATTTTGAAAATGTAATCAAAGAATTAAAGCATAAAGACGAAAAAGGATATAAGCAGGCAAGCAACTGGGTGATGAACGAAGTGCTGAAGGTTTTAAACGATAAAAAGATTAATATTGAAAAGTTTAATATACCGGAAATAAATTTGTCGAAGCTGATTGACATCCTACTTGACGAAAAAATAAATAAGACTGTTGCGCTGGAAATATTTGAGCTGATGCTTACTAAAGAAACACGCGATGAACAAAATCCCGAACACTTAATAAAAGAACTGGGGCTTGAACAGGTAAGCGATACACGCGAGATAGATGAAATAATTAAAAAGATTTTAAGTGAGAGCCCGAAAGAAGTTGAACGTTACAAAGGAGGCGAGAAAAAACTTGCAGGGTTATTTGTAGGTAAGATTATGAGAGAGAGCAAAGGTAAGGCAAACCCAAAAATAGTAAATGAACTACTTTTAAAAAATTTAGAACAATTAAATTGAGAAAGAAATTAATAGCTGGCAACTGGAAAATGAATCTGGATATTACGCAGTCTGAAGTGCTTGTAAAGGCGTTGACAGATAATATTCACGATAGTTATTTTGATAAATGTGATGTTCTGATATGTCCTCCGTTCACATCATTGATGGTATGTAATTCAATGATTAAAGGAACGAAGATGAAGCTCGGCGCACAAAATTTACATTGGGAAAAAGACGGAGCATACACGGGAGAAATTTCCGCAACTATGCTCACATCTGTGGGCTGCGAGTATGTTATAATCGGACACAGCGAGAGAAGACAGTACTTCGGTGAAACGGATGAAACAGTTAATAAAAAAATTAAAAAAGCATTAGAGAATAATCTGAAACCCATATTGTGTGTAGGTGAATCATTACAGCAAAGAGAAGAAGGAATATTTAAAGGAATTGTTGAGAATCAAATAAAAGCTGCGCTTGAAGGAATTTCAAAAGAGCAGATGAAAGATTTTGTAATTGCATACGAACCTGTATGGGCAATCGGAACGGGACTCAATGCAAACACTGAACAGATAAGCGAAATGAATATGATAATAGGAGATACTATCGGAGAGCTTTACGATTCAGAGACTGCTGTATCTTTATTAATTCTTTACGGAGGCAGCGTTAACGATAAAAATGCAGAAGAAATTTTTTCAACATGCGGAGTAGACGGCGCACTCATTGGCGGCGCAAGCTTGAAATCAGAAAATTTTATAAATATAATTAAGTCAATAAAATAGAAAAATAAATGAAAGAAGTAGTTATAGTATCAGCGGTGAGAACACCTGTAGGAAGTTTTAACGGAGGATTATCTTCAAAGACTGCACCACAGCTCGGCGCGATAGCAATTAAAGAAGCAATTAACAGAGCAGGAATTAAACCTGAAGATGTATCAGAAGTAATAATGGGATGTGTACTTACAGCGGGACTCGGACAAGCTCCGGCAAGACAGGCAGCAATTTTTGCCGGTCTGCCGAATTCAGTTCCGTGTTTGACAATCGGAAAAGTTTGCGGCTCTGGTCTTAAAGCAGTTATGCTCGGCGCACAGGCAATTCAATGCGGCGATGCCGATGTTGTAGTTGCAGGCGGAATGGAATCTATGAGCAATGTCCCCTATTATTTGGACAAAGCAAGAAACGGTTACAGAATGGGTGACGGAAAAGTTATCGACGGAATGATAAAAGACGGACTATGGGATGTATACAATAATTTTCACATGGGTAATGCAGCGGAAATGTGCAGCAGAGAAATGAATATCACAAGAGAGATGCAGGATGACTTTGCAGAAGAAAGTTACAAGAGAGCTTTAGCCGCAACTGAGAACGGTGCGTTCAAAGATGAAATCGTTCCGATAGAAATCACAGATAAAAAAGGAACTATCACAATCAGTGAAGATGAAGACATAAGAAAAGGAAATGCGGAGAAAGGAAGAAAGCTGAAACCATCATTTGAAAAAGAAGGAACTATAACTGCGTTCAATGCATCGAGCATTAACGATGGCGCAGCAGCAGTTGTAATTATGTCAGCAGATAAAGCAAAAGAGTTAGGCATTACTCCGATAGCAAAAATTGTGGGACAAATTTCATTTGCGCAGTCCCCTGAGAAATTCACAACAGCTCCTGCTTATGCGATTCAGAGTTTATTAAAGAAAGTAAATCTTACAGTAAACGATTTAGATTTAGTTGAAGCTAACGAAGCATTTGCAGTTCAGGCATGCGCAGTGAATCAGATTGCAGGACTTGATACAAGCAAAGTGAATGTTAACGGCGGCGCAGTTGCTATAGGTCACCCTATCGGAGCAAGTGGCGCGAGAATTTTAACAACTCTTGTTCACGCAATGAAAAACAGAAACGCAAAGAGAGGTCTTGCAACATTATGTATCGGTGGCGGCGAAGCAAGCGCTATGATAATAGAAAAGATCTAAGTTAAAATTAATTTTAAAATTTATTTTTATTAATTACTAATGGAAATTAAAAATATAGCAGTAGTAGGTGCAGGCACAATGGGCAACGGTATCGCTCACACATTCGCGCAGTTCGGATATTCAGTTACATTCATAGATATAAAACAGGAATTTGTAGATAAAGGCATTGCAACGATTGGAAAAAATCTTGACCGTATGGTTAAGAAAGGGACGATTACAGAAGAGCAGAAGAATTCAACTTTAGGAAATATCAAATCTTCAATAAATCTAACCGATGCAAAAGATGCAGATTTAGTTGTTGAAGCAGCTTCGGAAAAATTTGAAGTGAAGAAATCAATTTTCACAACTCTGGATGAGTGCTGCAAGCCGGAAGCAATACTCGCTTCGAACACATCATCAATTTCTATTACTGAAATTGCAGCTGTTACAAAGAGAGCAGACAAAGTTATCGGAATGCACTTTATGAATCCTGTTCCGCTAATGAAACTAATCGAAGTTATACGCGGACTTGCAACATCTGATGAAACGTATTCAATTATTAAAACTCTCTCCGAAAAAATAGAAAAAGTTCCTGTTGAAGTAAATGACTATCCCGGATTTGTATCAAACAGAGTTTTAATACCTATGCTGAATGAAGCTATGTACTGTGTAATGGAAGGCGTTGCAACACCTGAATCTATCGATACCGTAATGAAGCTCGGAATGAATCACCCTATGGGTCCGCTTACACTTGCTGATTTCATCGGGCTTGATGTGTGCCTATCCATTATGGAAGTATTACATAAAGGATTGGGAGATTCGAAATACAGACCTTGTCCCCTGCTTATAAAGATGGTAGCTGCGGGTTACTTGGGAAGAAAATCCGGTAAAGGATTTTATGACTACTCACAAAAATAAAATTTAAATAATTTAAAAAATAACTTAAATACCTCAACATGAACTTTGAACTAACAGAAGACCAGTTAGCTATAAAAATGGCTGCAAGAGATTTTGCTGAAAATGAAATTGCACCCACGCAGATACAAAGAGATAAGAATGCAGAATTCCCCTATGAAATAATTAAAAAAATGGGTGAGCTTGGATTTATGGGTATGATGGTTTCTCCTCAGTGGGGCGGTGCCGGTATGGATGCTATAAGTTACGTTTGCGCAATGGAAGAAATTTCAAAAGTTGATGCTTCAGTCGGCGTCATTATGTCCGTGAATAATTCTCTTGTCTGCTACGGAATTGAAAGATGGGGCAGCGATTTTCAAAAAGAAAAATATCTTAAACCATTAGCATCAGGTCAAAAACTCGGAGCATTTTGCTTATCTGAACCGGAAGCAGGAAGCGACGCAACTGCGCAAAGAACTACAGCAGTTAAAGACGGTGACTTTTATGTACTGAACGGAATGAAGAACTGGATTACAAACGGAACTACTGCTGATTATTATTTTATGCAGGCAATGACTAGCCCGGAGCTTGGCTATAAAGGTATTTCAACTTTCATTGTTGAAAAAGAATATGCAGGAGTTGAAACAGGTGTAAAAGAAGATAAGCTTGGTATAAGAGGTTCTGATACATGCTCAATCGGATTGAACAATGTACGTGTTCCGAAAGAAAATTTAATCGGTGAAGAAGGACAGGGATTTAAGTTTGCAATGGAAACTCTTAACGGCGGAAGAATAGGAATTGCATCACAGGCATTAGGTATTGCTCAGGCATGTTTAGAAGCATCTGTGAAATATTCCAAACAGAGAAAAGCATTCGATGCGCCGATTGCAAATCTTCAGGCGATTCAATTCAAGCTTGCAGATATGGCTGTGAATGTTGACGCTGCAAGACTTCTTATTTATCAGGCAGCAACGTTAAAAGATACCGGTAAAAAATATATTAAAGAAGCTGCTATGGCAAAACTATTTGCAAGCAAAATTTGTGTTGAAGCTGCGCTTGAAGCGATACAGATTCATGGCGGATACGGATATGTAAGAGAATACTTAGTTGAAAGATATTTAAGAGATTCGAAGATTACAGAAATATATGAAGGTACTTCTGAGATACAAAGAATTGTTATTGCAAGAGAATTACTAAAAGCTTAAAACAAATTTATAACCACTTCAAATAAAAAATCCCTCTTTATGAAATATAAAGAGGGATTACTTTTTTGTTCTTACCGGTATAAAATCAATTAAAACTAAAAATTAATTTAGCAGTAAGGTTCACACTATTCATGTCTTTTGCAAGAGATGTAGTCAGAGGATATTTCCCGTCTCCCTCCAATGATATAAATCTGTATGATGCTTCAAATCCATACCCGAATTTTGCAGTGCTTCCATATCCAATCGAAATACCGAAGTCAGGTTTCCAGAAGCTATTTTTATCTGTTCGTGAGCCCACAAATGAAGACATAGTATTATCTGCATAAATATAATTAGTGAATTCCTCTTTAACGTAAGCCATGCCTGCTTCGAAACCAATGTATAGATTACTAATCTGTGAGATCATATCCTTCGTGAAAGGATAATACTTCGCTTTTAGATTAACAGGTATTGATAAAAACGATGCAGTGTTTGGCACATAAAATTGCTCATCCCAGTGAGTAGGACCGGTAGATTTTGGAGGGAAATAAAATCCTTTATTATTTATAGCGTTCGAAAAAATAATCGAAGGCGATACTTCCAAAGCAAAACTTCGGCTTACTCTTGTTCCTCCGAAAAAATTAACTTCTTTCAAAAAATCCCCGCTACTGCCGAACAAGGGATATGAATCTGTCATATCAGAATTAGTAAATATCACAAACGAATACCCTACTCCAACGTATGCCTGCGAACTTTCACGTGTTTTCACCTGTGCAAAAGAATCTGAATAAGAATTTGCAAAACAAATTAAAACGAGGGCTAATAAAAAATATTTTATCGTTTTCATTTTATTTAAAGAACAAATTTATAAAATGTAACTGCTTAAATCTCTATCCTTCACAATTGCTGACAGTTTATCGTTTACATACTTCTTATCAATATCGATTTTTTTCTTTTTGATTTTATCCGGCACTTCAAATAAAATACTTTCAAGCAGCGTTGTCAAAATTGTATGCAATCTTCTTGCGCCGATATTTTCCACCTGCTCATTTACTAATGCAGCAATCTTTGCAACTTCTCTTATTGCATCCTCTTTGAATGTAAGAGTAATTGCTTCCGTTTCAAGCAGGGCAATATATTGCTTTATTAAAGCGTTTTGCGTCTGAGTAAGTATATTATAAAAATCTTCCTCGGTTAAGCTGTTAAGTTCAACTCTGATAGGAAACCTTCCCTGCAATTCAGGAATTAAATCACTCGGCTTTGCAACGTGAAAAGCGCCTGATGCAATAAACAATATATGGTCAGTTTTTACCGGACCGTATTTTGTGATAACAGTAGAGCCTTCCACTATCGGCAGCAAATCTCTCTGCACTCCTTCGCGTGATACATCGGGACTTTGATTCGATGCCTTACTTCCGCCGGCAATCTTATCAATTTCATCAATGAAAACTATACCTGAGTTCTGAACTTTATCAACCGCTTCTTTTATTGCTGCATCCATATCTATCAATTTTTGCGCTTCTTCCTGAACAAGAATTGTTTTCGCTTCTGCAATTGTTAACTTTCTTTTCTTGGATTTCTTCGGCATCATGTTACCGAACAAATCCTGAAGATTTAATCCCATTTCTTCAAGTCCGATTGGACCAAGTACCTGAAGCATAGGCGCTTCAGCAGATAAATCAAGCTCAATATTTCTATTATCAAGCTTGCCAGATTTTAAATCTTCCCTGAATTTTTCTCTGGTCTTCTGATTTGTCTCCTCCGATTTTTCATCGTTTGGCTCAACGTTTACTGTAAATCCAACTACCTGATTATCACTGCCGCCTTCTGCCTGAGCTGCTTCCGCTCTATCGCTGTCAATCGAAACTTTCTTTTTCATCGGAGGAAGAAGTATATCTAAAATTCTTTCAATTACATTTTCTTCCGCTTTCTTCTGAACAAGCTCCGATTTCTCCTGCTTTACCATTGTAACGGATAAATCGGTAAGCTCGCGAATCATTGATTCAACATCACGCCCTACATATCCGACTTCAGTAAACTTTGAAGCTTCTACTTTTATAAAAGGCGCATTTGATAATTTTGAAATTCTTCTTGCAATCTCTGTCTTCCCTACTCCAGTCGGCCCTATCATAATTATATTGTTCGGCATTATTTCATCTTTCATGCTGTCCGGTACCTGCTGCCTTCTCCATCTGTTACGCAATGCTATTGCAACAGATTTTTTTGCGTTGTTCTGACCGATTATATATTTATCAAGTTCTGCTACAATTTCTGATGGTGTCAGCTGTTTCAGTTTATCTCCTGTGATTTTCTTTTCAGCTTTTCCGTTCTTATTATTTTTTTCGGGAGTCTTTTCAGATGCTTTTACTTCTTTTTCTTCTGTCATTAATTTTTAAATTCTTATTATAGATTATTATAATTCTTCTATTGAAATATTGTGATTTGTATAAATGCAGATATCCGCTGCCTGGTTCAATGATTCTGTTACAATTTCTTTCGATGAAAGCTTTGTATACTTTACCAGAACTTTGCTGCGGCTAATGCATAAGGACCGCCTGAACCTATTGCAACTATGCCGTCATCTGGTTCAATTATATCTCCGTTGCCGGAAATTATGTAGGCTTTATCTTTACCAACTACTGCTAGCAGTGCTTCAAGCCTGCGGAGA
>JBHEKU010000274.1:0-3676 GCA_041859205.1 Ignavibacteria bacterium
CCCTTCCACTCTTCATCTTTCCATTCCCCACGAATGGGACCAAACATATTTCGTCCAAGAATCCAGGCTCCAATGTTTTCAAATCCTTTAACAGCAAAATCATTATCAATTCCCATGGTGCCTTCCTGTTTATTGCCTCCATGCATTTTTTGAAATGATTGAGTTGGCAAAACCCATTCATGCAAAGCCATCCCCCCCATACCCAATGGATTTTCCAAACTTTGATTTGGTCCCGCTCCATATCCGTCAGCCGAAAGTGAAAAACATAAAACTTTTAGTTTACTCATTCTTATTATCCTTTATCCTTGCACGTGATTAGGATTCATCCAGAAAATTTCCCAGACATGCCCATCAATATCTTCAAATGTTCTGCTATACATAAAACCTAAATCCTGCGGGTCTTTTGTTTGCGTCCCACCGGCAGAGATTGCTTTATCTACTAATTTATCTACTGCTTTTTTGCTTTCAGCGGATAATCCGAGTAATGCTTCAACAGTTGTTTTAGTATTTGCAATTTCTTTGGTATTGAATGTTTTAAAGTAAGTTTCAACAAGTAACATAACATAAATTGTATCACTGATAATCATACAAGTTGCATTTTCATTTGTGAATTGTTGGTTAAATGTATAACCAAGTTTTGTAAAGAATTCAATTGATTTATTTAAATCCTTTACCGGTAAGTTTAAAAATATATTTGTTGCCATTTGATTCTCCTTTTTGTCCTCTCAATTTATTATTTATGAAATGATCCTAACCATACAGTGCACATCTAAATCTGTATAGTTTTTATAAACTTCCAAACAGTAACCTTTGGGATCGAGTTTAGGATGTTTGAGTAATTCTTTAAATGCATTCCCAATATTATTTCCATCTTGAAAATGATTTACTATGTACAATGTTGCAAAATTTCCTTTTTCAATTTTAAACTTTTGTAATTCACTATTTGGAATAGTATCAGAGCTTAATACTTCTGCACAAGCCTTGTATTGGATCACTCCTGTTTTATCAGGATGCGAAATTCCGAAATACCTTCTGTTGGGATGATCTGGTAACAAAGCATGTAATTTTTTGTAAGTCACTGGAACGTTATTTGGAAAATCGGGAGATGGTAGGTATACTACGTCAATATCCTTTTCAATTTTGATTTTATCCATTTATTTCATACCAGCTTTAATATATTTAACTAGCTGGTCTATGCAAGTTCCCCAACCTTCGTAAAAACCCATCTCTTCATGTTTCTTGCACTGTTCCACTGTCCAATGTCTTGCGATTGCGGCATATCTTGATTTACCGTTACCGAGGTCTTCAAAGTCTAAACTTGCAACAAGTAAGAAAGGTCTATCAGATGTATCTTCTGTAGGAAACCATCCCGGTAGAAACGCATCCGTCCACACAATACGTTTATTTTTAATTAGCTCCAAGTAAACTCCGGAGTTAGGAAACTCTTCCCCTTCAGGAGATTTCATCATGGTAAAAAATTCTCCACCAACTTTTAAGTCACATCTTGCGTCTATCGTTTGCCAAGGTTTTGGTGTAAACCAGGGAAGTAAATATTTAGGTTCAGTCCAACATTTCCAAAGAAGCTCTGCGGGTGCTTCTACGATTCTTTCTATTTTTAATTCTCTATCTTTCATGTTATTTGCCTGCTTTGATCCAATTGTTAATTATTATCTTGAGATTTTTCGATTTTGTTTTTATATCATTCTGATCTTTAAAGGATGCGACTGCTCTATCAGTAGTTTTCCAAACCAATAATCCTTTATCATCCGATATCAAATTTTCACTTGGTAGCTTTTGCGTTTTTGCTCCTCGATGAAAAATCAATTGAATTTGAGTTGGTGGATGAATTCGCATCGTTATTCTATCTTGTCCTTCATAACAAAAGTTGGGAGCATTCCATTTAATGTTTTCCGTTAGCCCCTTGTTTGCTTCCAATATAACTTTGCGTAAGTATTCTATTTCTTTTTTTAAAGGATGTTTGAGGTTAAGTAAATACTGGTCAAGACTGCCTTCCTGTTTTGTTGATTTGGAAGTAACTTTTGTTTTATTTGTTAATTCCTCTACTCTAAACTTTACAATTCGTTTAATCAAATCATAAGGGATTGGTTGATCCAATGGAAATTGAACGGAGCCTTTTCCTTGTTTATAGTTTGCTAGTTCCTTTTTAAATTCTTTATGTCCGGTAGGCGTTGCATAAAATCCAATATGATTTTTAAATCCAGCAAAATGAACCAATGACTTTCCATTTAACTGAAAAGTAGGTATCGCATAACTAATAGTTTCCTCTGCCTTCGGAATTATTTTTTTTATCGTTGCTCGTATTTTTTCTAAAATTTTCTGCACATTGTTAGGAAAGCTTGCGATGTATTCATCAATTGTTTTAAATTTTGTATTCATTTTGTTTTCCTTTTAAAAGCAGAATCAAATGGCTATCTTGCCATGTTTTTTCTTTTAAAATTAACTGCTCAGAATCCGCTTCACTAAACTTAATGGCTTTTAAGGCGTATTTAGCAGCATAAATCGCATGCGTAGCAACATGTGCTGTGGCGCAAGCATGACCTACTGCTCTAGCAGCAAATATTGCTGATTCGAAAGTGGAATTTCTTGCAGAATTATGACATGCAAAGGCTTTTTTTCTAGCCTCTACCATTTTTATTTTATCATTTATCCACAATCTTGCAGTCAAAATTGCATTGACGAGATTAGAATCGTCAGGATGTTCTTTTTCGAAAAGATTCAAAACACGCTCCGCACAATCACAAGCCCATATTGCTAATATTTTATGATTTGCTTTATCGGCAACAATTCGGTCATACTGATTTTTATCCATGGTTAACGAGGCTCTTTATGTTCCTGTTTTTTTGAACATGCACTCATTTTTCCGTAGCCTCGTAGTAAAGCGTTACAGCACTACCACCAAAAGTTTTAGTCTTCACGAGTTTCAAAATAGTTCTGTCGTTTATATTTTCAAATAATGCCTTACCGCTTCCAGCAACAACAGAGTGAACACAAAATTGGTATTCATCAATCAAATTAAGTTTCATTAGCTGTATAATTAAACTAGGACTGCCAACTAAAATGTCTTTAACCGATTGTTGTTTTAGTTCTAAAACTTCTTCTTCAACAGTTCGATTTGACAATCTTGCACTCTTCCATTCTAAATCTTTCAGCGTATGCGAAAAAACTATTTTCGGAATTCTGTTTATTGCAATCGCAAAGTCATTCATTGATTTTTCTTCGGAAGGATTTTCTAATATAGTTCGCCAATATTCCATAAGCTGATAGGTTGTTCTGCCATAGAGTATCGAGTCTGCTTGACTTAATAGATCCGTATAATGCTCGTGCATTCCTTCAACTGGTAGTCCCGCCGTATGATCGCAAATCCCATCCAGTGTCATATTCATAGCTGCAATTAATTTACTCATAGCATTCTCCTTTAAAAAAATTTTTTCATCAGTTTACGCTTATTCATTAGTATCCTCAACATCATAATCCTTTTTCATTTTCTCGAAAAAGATTGTAGCGTAAAGCCCGACCCGTTGTATTCTCTTCCAAGAAGGATTGATATCGCAATACAATACTATCTGGAAGAGAATAGAATGGGTAACGCCCAAACTATTTTTGTAATTCAACCAAGTATTCATCAAACTTATCAAACGATCCTGCCCAACCCTTA
>JBHEKU010000238.1:0-20832 GCA_041859205.1 Ignavibacteria bacterium
CGCGCTCTAACCATCTGAGCTACTGACCCAGACCGGAAACTTCATATCCGGAAAACTTTTCTTAGATATGAAATTTTATAGAGTGTTATACGTGTCTAATTGACGAGTTCGATTCCGGTTTTACCCGAAACTGACCCTATAACTTATTTTAAAGAACTTTTTATTTAACTAATGAATCTAAAAATCTTTTACAACCTCTTGCTTTAACTTTATTTTCTAACCTTAAAGCATCCGATTTATTTTCAAATTCGAAAAACTTTATTATCTGCCAGTCTTTTGCTTTCCTTGTAAAATTTGTCTTACCGGAATTATGTTCAACTAATCTTTTATTTACATCTGATGTTGAACCGCAGTAATACTTTTCTAAAGTTTCGCTATAAAGAATGTAAGTATAATACATTTAGCAATTTTAACTTTCATGGGTCCGAACCTCCCGCCTTGGCGCTGAAAGCGCCACGCTCTAACCATCTGAGCTACTGACCCAGACCGGAAACTTCATATCCGGAAAACTTTTCTTAGATATGAATTTTTATAGAGCGTTTTATCGTGTCTAATTGACGAGTTGAATTCTGATTTTACTCAGAACTGACCCTACGAAAAACTATTTTAAAGAACTTTTACTGAATGCAGAATTTAAAATTCAGAATTCAGAATGAAAAAACTTTACTATTAAATCCAGAATTCTACATTCTGAATTTTACATTCTAAATTCTTATGCTACTGCTTCTTTGCCTTTAACTTTTTCAATTATTTGCTCTGATACTGATTTCGGAGCTTCATCATAATGTGCGAACTGCATTGAGTAAATCGCGCGTCCTTGTGTCATACTTCTTAATGTTGTTGCGTAACCGAACATTTCAGAAAGCGGCACTGTAGCTTTGATAACCTGTGCATCGTTTCTTTGTGACATACCTTCAATCTTACCTCTTCTTGAGCTTAAGTCACCCATTACATCACCCATGTAATCGTCCGGAGTTACAACTTCAACATCCATAATCGGCTCAAGTAAAACAGGTTTTGCTTTTCTTGCTGCTTCTTTAAATGCCATTGAACCTGCAATCTTAAACGCCATTTCAGATGAGTCAACATCGTGGAATGAACCGTCGAATAATCTGATCTTGATATCCTCAACAGGGTAACCTGCAAGAACACCGTTTTTCATAGCTTCAATAATACCTTCAGATACCGGTTTGATAAATTCCTTAGGAATTGTACCGCCAACGATTGCGTTTTCGAATACATATCCTTTACCTTTTTCATTTGGTTCAACATCAATCCATACGTGACCGAACTGACCTTTACCACCTGATTGTCTGACGAATTTACCTTCCTGTGTAACTTTCTTCTTAATTGTTTCTTTGTAAGCAACCTGTGGTTTACCTACGTTAGCTTCAACTTTGAATTCTCTTTTTAATCTGTCAACAATAATCTCTAAGTGTAGCTCACCCATACCTGCGATAATCGTTTGTCCGGTTTCTTCATTGGAAGAAACTCTGAATGTAGGATCCTCGTCTGAAAGTTTTGCAAGAGATTCACCAAGTTTATCCTGGTCAGCTTTTGTTTTCGGTTCGATAGCGATAGAAATAACAGGCTCAGGGAATGTGATTTTCTCCAGTATGATTGGATCGCCTTCATCTGAAAGTGTATCACCTGTTTTTGTATATTTCAAACCTACTGCTGCTGCAATATCACCTGCATAAACTTCTTTTATATCTTCTCTGCTGTTTGCATGCATCTGAAGAATTCTTGAAAGTCTTTCTTTTTTGCCTGCGTTTGAATTATATAAGTAGCTTCCTGCTTCTGCTTTACCCGAGTAAACTCTGAAGAAGGTTAACTTACCTACATAAGGGTCAGTCATAATTTTGAAAGCCAATGCTGAGAATTTTTCATCGTCGCTTACTTTTCTTGTAACATGGTCATCTGTATATAAATGATGCCCTTCAATATCACCGACATCTAACGGTGAAGGAAGAAGTTCAACAACTTTATCTAATAAATTTTGTACGCCTTTATTTTTGAATGAAGAACCGCAGATAACAGGAACAATTTTAATATCGATTGTAGCTGTTCTCAAAGCTGCTAAAATTTCAGCTTCTGTTATAGGTTCCTGATTTAAATACTTTTCAATTAACTTATCATCTACATCGGCAACTGCTTCTAATAATGCACCTCTAGCTTCTTCAGCGCCTGCTCTTAAAGCATCAGGAATTTCAACATCCTGAAATGTAAGACCCATTGTTTCCATATCGAAAACTCTGGCTTTCATTGTAATCAGATCGATAATACCGTTAAACATATCACCTTCTCCCATAGGAAGAGTGATAGGCACAGCGTTAGCTTTTAATCTGTCCTTCATCATAGCGATAGCGTGAGCAAAGTTAGCGCCTGTTCTATCCATCTTATTAACGAATGCAATTCTTGGTACTTTATACTTATCCATTTGTCTCCAAACGGTTTCCGACTGGGGTTCTACACCACCAACAGAACAGAATAAAGCAACAGCGCCATCAAGAACTCTTAATGAACGCTCTACCTCGGCTGTGAAATCCACGTGGCCGGGTGTATCTATAATATTAATTCTGTGATTATTCCATGAACATGTCGTGGCAGCTGAGGTAATTGTAATACCTCTTTCTTTTTCCTGTTCCATCCAGTCCATCGTTGCTGCACCTTCGTGCACTTCACCTATTCTGTGAGAACGACCTGTATAATAAAGTATTCTTTCAGTTGTTGTTGTCTTACCGGCATCAATGTGAGCACTGATTCCGATATTTCTTGTCTTCTCTAATGAGACTTGTCTTGGCATTTTTGCAGTTAACTTTTTAAATTTTAACGAATATTACAACACTTATATCTTCATTACATCTTCTAATAAGTAAAAGTGAAATCCTGATATTGTTTTATTACAAGGGAGAATATCTTATTACCACTTGAAGTGGGCGAAAGCTTTATTAGCTTCTGCCATTTTATGAACATCCTCTTTCTTCTTTACTGAGCTGCCTTCACCTACTGATGCTGCCATTAATTCATTGGCAAGTTTAAGAGGCATTGATTTTTCGTTTCTTCCTCTTGTGTAGGTTAAAAGCCATTTAATAGCGAGAGCAATTCTTCTGTCAGGTCTTACTTCTGTAGGAACCTGATAGTTTGCGCCGCCGACTCTTCTTGAACGGACTTCAATAGAAGGCTGTGCATTATTGATAGCTTTTCTGAAAACATCAACAGGTTCGCCTTTTGTTTTTTCCGCAATAATATCAAATGCTTTGTACATTATTTTCTGCGCAACTTGTTTCTTGCCGTCTTCCATCAATGCGTTGATGAATCTTCCGATTAAAATATCGTTGTATTTTAAATCCGGGATTCTGAGTCTTTTCTCAGCTCTTTTTCTTCTCATTATTTATTGAGTATATTAAAAATTTAAGTTTAAATTATTTAGCGCCTATAAATTATTTAGCACCTTCTTTGGCTTTTTTAGCGCCGTATTTAGAGCGTGCTTTTTTTCTATTGGCTACACCTGCTGTATCTAACGCGCCTCTGATAATGTGATATCTTACGCCCGGTAGATCTTTTACTCTGCCGCCTCTGATGAGTACGATTGAGTGTTCCTGCAAGTTATGACCTTCACCCGGAATGTATGCTGTTACTTCTATTCCGTTTGTAAGTCTAACTCTCGCTACTTTTCTAAGTGCAGAGTTTGGTTTCTTTGGTGTAGAGGTATATACTCTTGTACATACACCGCGTTTTTGAGGACAAGAATCCATCGCCGGAGCTTTTGATTTCACCGTGATTTTGTTTCTTCCTTTACGTATTAATTGATTAATTGTAGGCACTTTATGCTAAAAACCTTTCTTACAAAATTTTCAAAAATTGGGAAAACTCTAAGATACACAGAATAGAGACGATAGTCAATAAACTAAAGAATGCACTTTGGAGCAATTATATATGGAGCGGTCCAGGCCGGACATCCTGATAATTTCACTTTCCAGATAATGAAGCGGACTTGGCCGGTTCATTACCCACGTACTACGGAAAGCTTATTTCACTGTAATCAACAAATATAGTGATTATCAAATTCAAATGAAAGACCGCTTTCGTTGCTAGTTGTCAGTTGTTCGTTGGTCGAGAATGTACGCTTCCCCCTCCTTTCCAAGGAGGGGGACTGAGGGGGCGGTATCAAAAGTCATTCCCTACATATTGGTCTCCTGACCAACAACCACAAGAATAAGACAAAAATCCCCGCTTCATAAGTTCCAATTGTGTATTGCTCATTATAATATTTTAATTTAATTTATTGATATAACTGATTTTGTTGAAACTATCTAAACACAAAGTGCATGAAAAAAGTAACAATAGCGGTTCTGTGCATTATTACAAACAGCCAACTTTCCTCTCAATGGATTACCCAATTCTCAACACCAAATTGCACTATGATTAATTCAATAAGTTATTACGATTCAACAGTTGGAATAGCGACGGGATTTAAAGCCCCTGAATATATTGGAAGAATTTTATATACCTCTAATAGTGGAAGTAATTGGAATTTCTCAGTGATACCGGATTCAACAAACTCATTTACCGGGTCAAAAGTAATTTCACTAAATTTATTCTATGCTTGTGGAAGTATAAAAAGAAATGTTATTGAGACATCTCCCTCTCCGTTGTTGCACATACCACATGGTTTTTCTCCGTATGTTCTTGAAGGATTTTCATATAAAGGAATTATTGTTACGAGTACGGATATGGGGGTTACGTGGAATACTCATGGGAATGTTCCAAATAATATAGAATACTTTACCAGTATGGATTTTCTTAATGCAAACTATGGTTTTGCTAATTGTAGCGTAGGGAATCTTAGCCCAGTGGGCGCACTTGTAAAAACTACCGACGGGGGAAATAATTGGCAATTTATGAACCTTCCTACCAATGTATGGTTACTAAATTCAATTTCCGTAATTGATTCTTTAAACATAATTTCAGTCGGAACGAAGTATACAGAAATTTTTCCATATCAAATTTATTCGGGTATTATTTGTAGATCAACTGATGCAGGAAGCACTTGGACTTCACAACTATTTCCCGATGTGAATCTTTTTAGCTATGTGCATTTTATTAATAATACAACGGGTATTGCGGTTGGGAATGCGAACCATACGAGTTCTTCTCAATACGGTGGCTCAATTTATAAAACGACAAATCGTGGAGATAATTGGTTCAGTGTACCAACAAATTTTAAGGATACGACTTATCTCAGAGCTGTTAAATTTTTATCAAATGGTACTGGTATTATCGCTGGAAACAAATTAAAAGTGACTGGTTCAGAATTGAAGTTTGATAAGGTTTCAATTCTAAAATCTACCGATTTCGGATCAACATGGAAAAGAAATTATATTGCGGATAGCACGCACTTTCCTAATGGAATTGCCGTAACTTCTAATGCTAAATATTATGCAGGCGGTGGAAATGCTATTAATAATTCTATAATTTATTTTTCCAGCAACGGGGGAACTTTTATCCATAATAATTCTAATGAAGTGCCTAAGAATTTCACTCTCTTGCAAAACTATCCCAACCCATTCAACCCCAATACAATTATCAATTACCAGTTAACAATTAACAGTCCGCCAAGGCGGATTATTTTAAATGTCTATGATATAAACGGAAAATTAGTACAAGAGCTTGTGAATAAAAAACAAAGCGCAGGGAGTTATTCAATCGATTTTGACGGAAGCGGACTGCCCTCCGGCACATATATTTACCGTCTTCAGACAGGAGATTATTCAGAGACCAAAAAAATGGTGCTGCTGAAATAGTTGCCGGTTGTCAGTTCTCAAATGTTAGTTTTCCGTTGCTTGTCAAGTAAATATTTCTCCCTATACCTACTAATAGGGAAGAATAAATTGCCCGTCAGTTATTTTCTTATTATTTTATAAGAGTACAATTTCAGACCTGTTACCGCTAAAGCGGCATCAGGTCTTTGTATTTTAATAATTCATAACTCAGAATTCATAACTCATAACTGATTTCTTATTTTGCAGAAATTCGTCAAAAATCCGTCAATATGAATAGTATTTTTAGGAAGAGAATTTGGAAAGTGTGATTTTGAGCTAATATTAAAGAATGCGACTTTTTTGCGACATTTTTAGTGAAGTTTTGTGCCTTTCGTGTTTTTGTGGTAAAGAAAAGCGAAAATGAAGAATGTTACTTTTTTGCGACTTTCTACAAATAATGAGATGATAAGAATAAGAAGTGGTGAAAAAGCAACAAAATCATAGAATCCGTCAAAAATTCATCAAAAAAAAGAATTTGAAAATGTTACTTTTTTATAACACAAATCTAAAATTTAAAATCTGAGATCTGAAATTAGAAAAGAATCCGTCAAAAATCCGTCAAGATTAAGAATTTGAAAATGTTACTTTTTTGTAACACAAATCTGAAATTTAAAATCTGAATTCTGAAATTAGAAGAATGTTACTTTTTTGCAACAATAATAAAACCTGAAACTGAAATTAATACTCTTAATACTCCAGATTGAACCTTAAATACGCATAAGAGAGATCTGAAAATGTATCCTTGGTAAGATTGCTTACACCTGAATAATTATAGCCCAGATGAAAGTTGAAGCCGATGATCGGTTCATATTTAAAATCCATTGCAAATACGCTGGTATTAACACGTTCGCCATCCAGGAAATACATATCTTCGGGGTCAATTCCGTATCTGTATCTCTGGAAAACATCTCCGCCGACGTTCTTTAAAAGATTACCATTTGCATCATAAATATTATTTCCTTCACGGATTTTCTTGAACAACAGATTCAACTGCATTCTATCTGAAAAATTATAGATAGCATTTAATCTGAGCTCATCGGCATTAGGTCCTATAGAGTTTCCCAGAATTTCCGTATAGGATGTATATGAATTCTTTGCAATCTGATGGGAATATACAAACGGACGGATTTTTGTGTATTCGAAAATAAGTGATAGGTTTTCTATTCCGGCGGGCTCGTATAAATATGTGCCGAGCTGGTAACCTATCTTATTTGAAAACCTGTTAAGGTTGGCAAGATTACCTATGAAATCTTCATCCATTAAAAAGTTTGCCTGAAACTGAACGTTCTTTAAAAAATGCGACTGGAAATCAAAAAATATAAGTCCGTTATCTCTATCCTGCAATGACTGCTCAACGAATTTATAAAAAATTAAGGGATTCAGATAAGCAATTTCCAGAGGTCTGGAGTAAACAACAATATCTCCCATGCCTACATCAAATAATCCGGGGAAAGAAAATTTCAGCATATTTGCTGCCCAGAATTTAGAGTAATTAGAATCGATGTCTCTGTGAAATTCTCCTACAGTAGATGCAGTTATTGAAGTAAAATTAATTATGCCGTATTTAAAATTGAACTTGATAAAATCCATATCAGGCGCGTTGCCGGAGAGAGCTAACCGCTCACCGTAGCCGAAGCCGAACTTAAGCTGCTCGCGTCCGATTTGCGCAGAAATATCCATGCCTTCCATAGGAGAAGTTTTGTATCGCAGATATCCCGTATTGTATTCGTAGCTTTGGATATTTTCACTGTTCTCTAAAAACTTATATGTATTTTTTAAACGCGGGTCTATACGTGTTGCAAGTGTGGGAGATTGTAGTAATGCACCTTTTTGAAAAGATAAATTATATCCAAGATGGTTGAATACAGTCCCCTGAAAGCGGAATCCACCATCGAATATATAAGTTGATGAATCGCTGTACGGCTTGAATTCTTTTCCATAAATTAAATTACCAAATAAATCTATGTAGAGGCTGTTTTCATCTTTCTCATATAAATAAACGTACTTTTTTTTATCGGAGAAAATTTCTCCGAAACGCTTTGAAAATTTTCTGTCACCGTCAAAAAATCTTGTTGTGTTATCATAGCTTCTTTCTTCGGGAAGAAATTCTATTTTATATTTTTGTAACAGCTTTTTTTCAACAGATGAAAGCTCATTGGACTTTTCATCTATTTCATATAAAAAATTTGATATGTCTCCACGGGATAAATTCGGATTATCATCGTTAATCGGTCCGATAACCTGTTTAACGGACATTGCTTTTAGATAGTCATATACAGGATTTGAGAGAGGAATGTTATCTTCCTGCGAGTAACCCATATTGCAGGCAAAAAATAATATAGCTATAGTGAAAACAGTAAGAAGTTTGTTCAAATTGGATTTTTAGTTTTGCTTTATTATAGTAAGTTTGATTCTTATTTATAATGCAGATTATTTGGCAGAATGTTTTCTTTAAAATTTTAAAAGTACTCATCTAACCACAGAGGGCACAAATTCATGCACAGAGAGCACAGAGAAATATACAAGACCCACATTCTATTTTTCTCTGTGTACTTTGTGGTCATACTCTGTGACCTCTGTGGTTAAGTTAAAAATAAATGTTTCAACCGTCATACATAAAATTATATAAATCCGGTGAGCTTACACGAAGAGCAAATGTATTAAAACAAATGCTAGCTGATTGCAATATCTGCCCGAAGGACTGCAAAGTAAACCGGCTGGAAAATAAAATTGCAGCTTGCTACTCGGGATTCAAGCCTGTCGTTTCATCTCATTGCGTACACTACGGAGAGGAACCTGTGCTAGTAGGAATGAAAGAACACGGCAATGAAAACGGAGTAGGAAATATTTTCTTTGGCAATTGTAATTTGCGATGTGTGTACTGTCAGAATTATGAGATATCTCAGAACCATAAGTTTGAAATAAAAAATGAAGTAAGCATTGAACGTCTTGCTGAAATGATGCTAGAGCTTCAGAGCAAAAATGTAAATGCTATAGGATTTGTATCGCCTACTCATTTTGTTCCGCAGATTGTACTAGCGCTTGAGCTTGCAGTTCCCATGGGATTAAATCTGCCATTGGTATATAATACTAACTGCTACGATTCAGTCGAAATTATAAAATTGCTCGATGGAATTATTGATGTATACTTACCGGATTTAAAATATGCAGATAACGAATACGGTTATAAATATTCAAAGATAAAAAATTATGTAGAGCACTCACGCGCTGCCATTATAGAAATGCACAGGCAGACCGGAAGCGAAGTTGTAATGGAAAATAATTTAATGAAGCGCGGACTTATTATAAGACATTTGATTCTGCCAAACGATTTAGCAGGAAGCTATGATACATTGAAATTTATTGCAGAGCTTGATAATAATATTCATCTCTCGATAATGTCACAGTATTATCCGACTCACAAAGCACTAACGATTGATTTGCTTTCAAGAAACATAAGAGAAAGAGAGTATGATAAAGTTTTGGACTGGATGGACGAGCTGAATTTGCAGAACGGATACTTACAGGAATTTGAAAGCGAAAATTATTACAGACCGAATTTTGCCGATAGAATTGAACCGTTCAAGAGGTAGATTCAGAAATAACAATAGATGCATTCGTCAGCTTTCCAAGCTCATCTTTAAATCTTTCTATCTTAGAAATAATAACGCTGCATTGAAGTTTTACTTTATCATCGGATGTATTGGATAAAATTATTATTTGTTCTTTCTCTAAGAAGTTCATCACTGCTCCTATGTATTTATAATCAAACTCGATTTTAAAATCTTCTGTAATTTGTTTAGTAACGATTTGAGAATTTTGAACTGCAAGCTCTGCTGCTTCAAAAATTGCGCGACGAAGTCCGCCGACGCCAAGCTTTACTCCGCCGAAGTATCGTGTGACAACAATTAGTGTATCCGTCAGTTCAAATTTATCTATGACTTCCATTATAGGTTTTCCTGCAGAGCCTGAGGGCTCGCCGTCATCGGAGTATCGGAAATTGTTTTCATCTAATCCTAATCTGTAAGCATACGGATGATGCGCTGCATCGTAATACTTTTTTCTTGCTGATGTTAAAGTCTGATTTACTTCTTCTGAATTTGTTACAGGATAAATCTGAGATATGAATTTTGATTTGGAAATTTTCAGTTCCGCTTCAGCGGGAATAAGAATAGTTTTATATGAATCTATTTGCAATTAACAATTAGTAATTAACAATTAACAGAAATATTTATCAGTTTGTATCTGACAACCGGCAACGAGCAACTAACAACTAAACTATTTCCATGCATCTTCACCTACGAGAGGAACAAATTTAAACTCGCTGTATTTCTTAATGGAGTATTCAGGCTTGCCGTCTTTGCCTTCTGATTTTTTGATGACAACCATCTGTTGCAATTTTTTATCTCCTACGGGGATGACCATTATGCCGTCGTTCTTTAACTGAAGCGTCAACTGCTTAGGAATTTTCGGACTGCCTGCAGTTACTATTATTTTATCATAGGGAGCAAACATACTCCAACCGGTTGAACCGTCATCTAACTTCATTGTAATGTGATATGGCAAAGACTCGAATCTCTGTGCAGTGTTTTCGAACAAGTCATGTACTCTTTCAATTGAATAAACTTTAGCTCCCATTTCACAAAGCACGGCGGACTGATAACCGGAACCTGTTCCTATTTCAAGAACTTTATCTCCGGGTCTTACATCAAGTAATTCAGTCATGTAAGCGACTGTATACGGCTGGGAAATTGTCTGTCCGCCGCTAATGGGCAGCGCAGTATTATCGTAGGCATACCGTTTCATTTCGGATGATACAAAAAGTTCACGCTTAACTTTACCTATAGCTTCAAGTACTTTTTTATCTTTTATGCCATGCTTCTTAAGCTGCTCTACTAGTTCTTTTCTTCTCTGAGAGTGTAAGTCTGTCAATTCTCTGCTTCTTCCTTCTTCTTTGGAGTTATGGATTTTTCCGCATCGTCAAAAATTGTCTTCACAGATTTCGCTACGCTGGTCTTTGCAATAGTTTTATTCAGTTCCTCTATCAATTCGTTTCTGTCTTTTATCTTCTTTATTTTACCGTCTTCTGCTATGGAAATAACCTGTCTCTCCTCTGAAAGTATAAGACAAATTGCATCGGATTCCTCTGTTATTCCTACTCCTGCTCTGTGTCTTGTCCCGTAATTTCTGACACCAAGTTTCGATACATCTGCCAAAGGCAATGTGCACCTTGCTGCCTCAATTTTATTGTTGTTAATTATAACTGCTCCGTCATGAAGAGGTGACTTAGGATTGAATAATGAAATAAGCAGTTCTTTATTTATTTTTGCATCAAGCTTCTCGCCTGTTTCAACAACGTTCTGCAAGCCTGTTGTTCTTGTAATTACAATGAGCGCGCCCCAGCCTTTTTCTTTCATTTCCATTAATGCATCAACAATTTCTCCTATGTATTCACTTGTATTTGCGCGAGTGAAAATTCGTGTGAACCGGGTTTTACCTATGATAAGCAGCAGCCTTCTTATTTCAGGCTGGAATAAAATAATGAATGCAATTACCCATATTTCAGTGACACGACCTAGCAACCATCCCAAAGCCTGAAAATCCAATGCCTGAGCAAGAATAGAAATACCGACTATGAAAACCAGCGCTATAAAAATCTGCGCAGCAATAGTACCTTTCATCACATTGAACAAACGATAAAAGATATAGGAGACAATTATAATGTCTATTATATCTATGAGCTTTACCGTTACGAATCCAATGCTGAATAATTCCATATCAGCAAGTTACTCAATTAAATATTTTTTTTCAGTGTAAAGAATTGTTTTGCAGTAATTCATATTTCAAATAACAAACAAGCTAATAGAACGTATTAAAACTAAATCAAGCACTCCTTTTTAAATTGATTAATTTTACTGAGAGTGTATTTTGTATCAGATGGAAAACAATACAGACAACTCTGAACAAGAACTGAACAGGCTTGCATTAGAAGAAGAATACAGAAGAAGATTCTCCGGGTATGACGCCCCGAAAAAAAAGAATAACTACTTATTACACATAGGTCTTTTTCTTTTTACTTTTATTACCACTACTCTCGGCGGAGTTTATTGGGGTGGGAAAGACCCTTATGATATTTCAAACTTCACTCTCGGCCTTACTTACTCCTGTTTAATACTATTTATAATTTCTGCACACGAGTTCGGGCATTACTTCGCTGCTAAAATTCACAAAGTGGATGTTACGCTTCCCTATTATATTCCTTTTCCTTTTTTATTTTTAAACCCGTTCGGAACAATGGGTGCTGTAATTAGAATGCGTTCAGCTGCTTCAACACGCAAAGCTTTGTTTGATATCGGTGTAGCCGGACCTATTGCCGGCTGGATAGCATCTGTTATAATCTTAATAATCGGATTTACAACTCTGCCTTCAATAGAGTTTTTATTCAAAATCCATCCGGACTATGCAATGAATGGAGTATTGGTGCAGGGAGAGACTTTCGGCTACAGCATTTTATTCTGGACTTTTGAAAGATTGTTTGCTTCGCCTTCGGGTTTTATGCCGCCGATGAATGAAGTATATCATTATCCTTTTTTATGCGCAGGGTGGTTCGGACTTTTAATTACAGCTCTTAATATGGTACCCGCAGGACAGCTTGACGGCGGACATATTTCTTATACAATGTTCGGAAGCAAAAACTCTTCCATTCTGGGGCATGTAGTAGTTGGAATTTTATTTATTATGGGAGTGATTGGTCTTTTACCTCTGATAGATATTAACGTGGATTTCGGCTCCATCAACTGGCTGGTATGGGCATTACTCATAACTTTTGCAATAAAAATCCCTCATCCTCCGACAGTGAATCACGACCCGGAACCGTTAAGCAAAACAAGAATGGCAATCGGCTGGTTTACTTTTTTAATACTTATTTTATCTTTTGCTCCTGTACCGATTTATTTAAAATAATTATTCCCGCATTCCTATTACTCCGAACATTCTTCCTGTTGCTCCTTTTTCTCTCCTATGAGAGTGGAATAATTCTTTGTCTCTGAACGTACAATAAGAAGTTACTTCAATGTTTTCTTGTTTTAATCCTGCGCCAATTAGCTGTTCATAAATATCTTTTTTCAAATCAAGATAGAATTTTCCGTTCTTTATTTTATAGCTTGAAGATTGAAATTTTTCAGCGACTTCTTTGCTGACTTCGTAGTTTTCAACTGATATCCCGGGACCTATATATGCTATCATCTCTGCAGGATTCACTCCGTATTCTTTAATCATTCTTTGAACTACTTTTTGCGAAATTTTATACTCAGTTCCTTTCCAGCCTGAATGAATTCCTGCCACGACTTTTTTATCAGGAGAGTATAAAAAAACCGGAATGCAGTCTGCAATGCTTATTGCAAGGTAAAGATTTTTTTCACTGGTAATTAATGCATCGCTATCCTGAATAAAACATGATTCATTTACAATGTTAACATTATCCGAATGTATCTGCTTTTGCATCACAACTCTATCCAATGGAATATTCAGGGATTCAAAAAATCTCTTCCTGTTCTCAACAACATTTTTTTCTTCATCGCCAACGCTTAAACCAAGATTTAAAAAATAAGGGGATGGGGATACTCCGCCGTCTTTAGTGCTGATTGCTAATAATAGTTCAGGGTATTTTTTAATTAAGTCAGGCTCTACTACTTTCATCATTCTACTTGATTTAATCATCATTAAACTTTTTAAAATTCCTGTTCTGTTTCTTTTCAGATATTACTTTTTTTACTTGTAGTCTTTGCTCTTTTTTAGCTTTAGATGGCTTAGTTGCTTTGCGCTGCTTTTCCTTTTTTAAGGCAGCTTTCAGCAGCTCATATAATTTTTTAATCGCAATTTCCTTGTTCGTTAATTGAGAGCGTGACTCCTGCGATTGTAAAATGAGCTTGCCTTCCTTTGAGATACGATTAGATAATTTCTGCTGTACTACTGATTTTTCTTCATCACTGAGAAGTTCAGAATTGTTCACATCAAAGACGAGTTCAATTTTAGTTGAGACTTTGTTCACATTCTGCCCGCCTTTTCCGGAAGAGCGTATTGCTTTTATCTCAATTTCTTTAGTAAAATCCCTGTTTTGTAAATCCATCTGCAAAATAATATTCGGTATTTTTAATATAAAAATAATAAAAACCAAAAGAATTAGAAGATTTAACGTATATAAATTACTGTAAGTAAGAGCGGAACTTTAATGTAATAAATTAGTTTATAGTATTAATTAATTTTTTCCCCACTCGTTTATATCTTTCAAAAGTAAATCAATCTAACTATTTTAAAAACTATGAAAAAAATAATTTTATCTTGCCTAATTTTATTGGGCAGCATCAATTTATTTGCGCAGAGCAAGAAAGTTGTGTACTCTTCAAATCAGTCAAGTAACGGTTATCTTCAGATTTTTACAATGAATGATGACGGAACCGATAAGAAACAGGTTTTAACAATGGATGCAAATTGTGTGAATCCTAAATGGTCACACGATGGCTCTAAAATTGTTTTCGCTACATCAGATGAACAGGTATATTTAATCAATAATGTCGAGACTGGCGATTACAAATTTATGTGGAAAGGCAATGTCCCTTCATTTTCATCGGATGATTCAGAAGTTCTTTTTGTCTCGGACTTTGAAGGGGTTAACTCAATTTATGCAATCGGCTTATTTGAAACCGAGCCATTCTTAATTTCTGACGGAGATTATTCCAATCAGGCAGTTTTATCTAATGACGGCAACTATTTGATTTACTCTGCTCTTTTGGAGGGTGGTAAATGTATTATGCTTCGTGATTTAAATGATACAACGGATAATCATACCAGAAAAATCAGTGTCAATAAAGATGCAAACTTAGAACCGGATGTTTCACCTGATAGCCGCAAATTTGTTTACGCAGGTTTCGATATGAATCTCAACGGAACAATCTATCTGTATGAAAATAATAAGGAACGTGCTTTAACGAAAGATATTCCAAGCTCAACTCAGCCAAAATTTTCACCTGACGGCAGCAAGATAGCATTTGCAGTTATAAAGGGTGAAAAAGTAAAGCTTTATACAATGAACGCTGACGGTACAGAAAAAAAAGATTTGGGAATTAAAGGCGGTGACTTAGGACTTTTCAAATGGATAGATAACAGCAGAATCGTTTATGATGCAGAAAATGAAAGCGAGCAGTACAGCATAGGTGTTGTAAACATAAAAACAGGTGATAGCAAATTAATCGCTACAACAGGGTTTAATCTTCACCCGGATATACTGAATCAATAAAAGTTAATGAAAGTAACAGAACATCTCGCCAAGGCAAAAAATCCATTAATAAGTTATGAAATAATTCCGCCTCGCAGAGGCGGAGATATTCAGCAGCTGTTTAAAGTTGTTGATGAACTCATAAAACATAACCCGCCATTCATTGATGTAACTTCACACGCTGCAGAAATGCACTATGAGGAAACACCTTCAGGCATCCGCAAAAAAGTTAAACGCAAAAGACCGGGTACTATAGGTATAAGCGTTGCTATAAAAAATAAATATAACATTGATACTGTTCCGCATATTCTTTGCAAAGGATTTACAAAAGAAGAAACCGAAGATGCGCTTATCGAATTAAACTACCTTGGCATCGAAAACGTGTTGGCACTTAGAGGCGATGATACAGGCTACACAAAACCTATTCCGGAAGGCCGTTCCTGTAATGAAAATTCTGTTGACTTAATTGAACAGATAAACAGAATGAATGAAGGCAAATATCTTGAAGAAGACCTGCTTGATGCCAGCAAAACAAAATTCTGTGTAGGCATAGGAGGATATCCTGAAAAACATTTCGAGTCGCCGAATATCAAGCTTGATGTTTCCATTACGAAGAAAAAAATCGAAGCAGGTGCTCATTATATTGTGACGCAGATGTGTTTCAACAATCAGCATTATTTTGAATATGTTGAAAAATGCCGGGCAGAGGGTATTACCGTTCCTATTATTCCCGGATTAAAAATAATTTCCAATAAAGGACATCTTACGAACCTTCCTAAAAATTTTTATATAGATATTCCTGAAGAACTCTCTCAGGAAATTTTTGAAGCAAAGAATGAACACGTTCTTGATATAGGCGTTGAGTGGGCAGTAAAACAGGTTGAAGATTTATTGAACAACGGCGCACCAGCGATTCATTTCTATATAATGCAATATGTAAAACCTATCCAGCTTCTTTTTAAAAAACTGAAATTGTAATAATTTCTAATGTATGGATTTCACAAACCTCTTCGAATATGAAAAACATGCTTGTGAAAAGCTTCACAAAACTGTCTTTGATTATTACTCCAGTGGCGCGCATGATGAAATTACTCTAAGAGATAACAGAGAAGCATACAACCGCATACAAATCCATTTTAAAGTTTTAGTAGATGTAAGTAAAAGAGATTCAAGTACAGAAGTACTTGGGCAGAAAATCTCATTTCCTCTTGTAATAGCTCCCACTGCATTTCATAAAATGGCTCACAATGAAGGCGAATGCGCAGTTGCAAAAGCTGCGGTGAAAGCCGATACTATAATGTGCCTTTCTACACTATCTAATACAACTGTGGAAGATGTAAGCAGGGACTGCAATGCTAACTTCTGGTTTCAGCTATATGTTTTCAGAGATAAAGCAGTTACAGAAAAACTGGTACAAAGAGTAGAGAAAGCAGGAGCAAGAGCTATTGTAGTAACTGTCGATGCGCCGTTACTCGGGACAAGAGAAAAAGATGTAAAGAATAAATTTCAATTGCCGCAGGGACTTTCAGTAATAAATCTTATGCCCGATAACAAAGAAGAGTTACCCCAAAAAGGAACTGATAACAAATCTGATTCAGGACTTTCTTTATACTTTAATGAAATGCTAGACCAGTCATTGAACTGGAAAGATATTGAATGGCTTGCTTCAATTGCAAACCTGCCTATAATACTGAAAGGAATAGTAAGACCTGAAGATGCATTAAGAGCTATTGAATACGGGGCTAAAGGAATTGTTGTATCAAATCACGGCGGAAGACAGCTAGATACTTCACCTGCAACAATAGAAGTTTTGCCTTCAATAGCAGAAGCAGTTGATAACAGAATAGAAGTATTAGTAGATGGCGGAGTAAGAAGAGGTACTGATATTTTAAAAGCAGTAGCGCTCGGTGCAAAAGCAGTATTAGTTGGCCGACCTGTTTTATGGGGACTTGCATGCAACGGTTCAGAAGGAGTTTATTCCGTTCTTTCTATGCTTAAAAAAGAATTTGACCTTGCCATGGCTTTATCAGGATGCCCTTCAATAAAAGATATTCAAAGAGATTTAGTATCGTTCACATCTAATAAATAATTTATGTCTGATCCGTTCAGAATATTGCTTACCTTTTTTCTTGCCGTAATTTTTTTCTTTATACATTCCTATAGCAGTACCTATTTTACAAGATTAACCAAACGAAAATACTTCTGGCTCTCTTTTTCAGGCGGCATTTCAGTTTCTTATGTATTTATTCATATTTTTCCCGAGCTTAGCGATGCGCAGAATGATATTATGCAGATGAATAATCCGATTGTAGATTTTCTTGACTACCACATTTATCTTATTTCTTTAATAGGATTTATATTATTTTACGGATTGGATTCCGCTGCAAAGATTTCCCGCGAAAATAATGTAAAGCAAAATAACAAAGATTACGCTGAGAAGAATGTTTTTTTGGTACACATAATTTCTTTTGCAATATATAATTTTCAGATAGGATATTTTTTATTGCACAGGGAAACCCCGGGGCTAAAATCATTGTTATTCTTTTTTGCAGCAATGGCAACTCATATAATGGTAAACGATTTCGGATTAAGAAATCACTTCAAACATTATTACATGAACTCAGGCCGATGGATTTTATCAGCGGCTGTAGTGCTCGGATGGCTGTGCGGTGTATTTCTTGATGTGCCGAAACTAGTCTTAGATATCATGTTCGCCTTCATTGCAGGAGGAATGATTTTAAACATAATCAAAGAAGAACTTCCGGATGAAAGGCAAAGCAGGTTCATTGGTTTCGCATCAGGGTGCATTGTTTATTCAGTTCTGCTATTAGTCATTGATTAATAAAAATCCCCCTCAACAAATATTTTAAAGACATATAAATTTGTTTAAACTTAAATTAAAAATGAGAACTCTCTTACTTCTTTTAATTCCCCTCTTAGTAATAAACACATCAGTATTTTGCCAGCAGGATGATAAGCCTAAACAGCTTAAAGGCTTTTCTGTAGAATTTATGGATCAGTCCATAAAACCCGGTGACGATTTCTACAAATATGTAAACGGAACATGGCTGAAAAATAATCCCGTTCCGCCTGAGTACAGCCGGTGGGGAGCATTTTCCGAAATCACAAAGAACAATGATTACATTATAAAATCTATTCTCGAAGAATCAGCATCAGGCACAGCGACTCAGGGAAGCAACCAGCAAAAAATCGGTGACCTGTATTTTACCGCAATGGATACAGTGAGAATAGAAAATGAAAAGTTCAATCCTTTAATTCCTTACTTCAATAAAATTGATGCAGTAAAAAGTAAAGATGATCTGATAAAAGCTATAGCTTATCTGCAAATGAACGGAGTCGGGAATTCATTCGGAGTTTTTGCCGGACAGGATGATAAGAACAGCTCGAATGTCATACCTAATTTTTATCAGGGCGGCATAACTTTGTTCGACAGAGATTATTATTTAAAAGAAGACGACCGCTCTAAAGATATAAGACAAAAGTATGTTGAACATACTGCTAAGATGTTTATGTTTACCGGTATAGATGCCGGTACGTCAAAGAACTATGCTGAAAGAATTCTAGCATTTGAAACCGAGTGGGCAAAGAATTTTATGCCGAGAGTTTCTATGAGAAATCCTGATTCGACCTATCACAAATTTACTATCGAAGAATTCATTTCCATGACTCCGAATATAAACTGGAAGTTATATTTTATTGAGACAGCTGCAGACTATTCTATCTTCAATAACGGAATAAACGTTGGCACCCCAAGATTTTTTGCATTCCTCAATGATAAATTTGCACAGGAAAACGTTATCGATGACTGGAAGCTCTATTTAAAATGGAGACTCATAACTTCAACTGCCGACTATCTTAGTTCTGATTTCGTCAATGAAGATTTTGACTTCTTCTCAAAATATATTTCCGGTGTTCAGGTGCAGCAGCCAAGATGGAGGGATGCTTTAGGAATGGTGAATGGAACTATGGCAGAAGCCTTGGGTAAATTATATGTGGATAAAGAATTCAGTCCTGAAGCTAAGCAGAAAGTTAACGATATGGTAAAGAACATTCTGGAAACATTGAAAGAAAGCATTGCCGGACTTGACTGGATGAGCGATGCAACAAAGCAACAGGCATATAGAAAGCTCGGCACGTTCAGAGTAAAAATGGGTTATCCCGATAAATGGAAAGACTTCTCAGCTCTTGAAATCAACCGAAGCAATTCCCTATTGGAGAATATGCTTAACGGCAGACGATTCAATTACAAACGCAACATGAATAAAATTGGCAAGCCGGTTGACCGCGAAGAGTGGGGCATGTTTCCGCACTTAGTAAACGCTTCTTATAATCCTGCAAAGAATGATATTACTTTCCCGGCAGGAATTCTGCAGCCGCCTTTCTTTGACCCCAATGCAGATGACGCCCTTAACTACGGCGGCATTGGCGGAGTTATCGGTCATGAAATCACACATGGCTTTGATGATGCCGGAAGAAAGTATGATGCTGACGGCAACCTTAAAGACTGGTGGACTGAAGAAGATGCAAAGAACTATAATAAAAGAGCTGATATGGTTGTTGAGCAATTCAACGGCTACGTTGCAATTGATACATTGACCGTTAACGGAGAACTGACTCTCGGTGAAAACATTGCCGACCTTGGCGGAATGGCAATAGCGTATAAGGCTTTTCTAAAAACACTAAAAGGCAACGAGCCGAAGATTGACGGCTTTACTCCGCAGCAACGCTTTTTCCTTGGCTGGGCTACGGTCTGGAGAGACAACATGACTGACCAGGAGCAAAGACTGCGACTAAAGACGGACTCACATTCGCCCGGCAAATTCCGCGGCTATGCAAATCTGACTAATTTTCAGCCGTTTTATGAAGCTTTTAGTATAAAGGATACAGACCCGATTGCAAGACCAAAGGATAAAAGAGTGGTAATCTGGTAAAGCACAAATAGAGTTAAATTTATCACAAAAAGCCTCGTTTTTATACAAAACGGGGCTTTTTTTTGCTCAATTTCAAGCTGAAAAACAAAAAAGCAGGTCATTTCTGGCCTGCTTCCTGTATCTCTCATTGTCCCCCTAAAACAAAAAGAGAATCTTATGTAAATTTAACCCTATTTATGAGGTTTGATTATGAGAATCAAACTTATACAAAATTGAAAAAAATGGGATTAAATGTCAAGTGAAAATGTTGTAGATTTTTTAGACAACATTTTACAGGATTTTTAAACACGGCTTAAATTTTGTATTTACAGTATTTATAGCGTTGTTAACTTATTGTAAAGAACAGAAAATTTTTATTTTTGAAAAATTAATCAGAGTAACATTTTTGTTACATTTTCATGTTCTCGTCGTGTCGGATTTTTATTCAACCGATATTGTAAAAACACTTGCGAGAATTCAAATTACTTTCGAGTGACGGATTTTTGACGGATTCTTTTCTATTTCAGATTTCAGATTTCAGATTTTAAAAGTTGTATTTATGTCACATTTACCTGTTAATTACTAAGTGTTAATTGTTAATTGAATAAGAACATTATTGTCACATTTCACTGTTCATTGCTAACTGTTCATTGCTAACTGTTAATTGAATTGTAACATTATTGTCACATTCTGAAACACAGATAATATGATTTTATATGATGTCACAGATAAAAATAACATTATTGTAACATTTTACTCTCCCGTAGAGACGCAAAATTTTGCGTCTCTACAAAATAGTAAC
>JBHEKU010000209.1:0-7062 GCA_041859205.1 Ignavibacteria bacterium
CCCTTCATTCGGCGGACCTATTTTAATTATCGGCGGTGCCGAAGATAAATTCAACGAGCGTCACATCATAAGAAAATTCGTATCTCTATCCGGAGATAAAAAAGCAAATATACTTATCATTCCAATAGCATCTGACTTTGCGGAGATTGCGGCTAAGCTCTATACAACTATTTTCAGCAGCCTGGGAGTTAAAAAAATCTCCGTGCTTGAAGCTACTGCCAGACAGGATATTTTGAACATCGATGCCGATAAGCTTTTGAAAAACCTCACCGGAGTTTTTATTACCGGCGGTGACCAGATGCGTTTAAGCTCACTTCTCGGAGGCACAGATTTTATTAAGAAGCTTGCTAAAAAAGTCCGCAGCGGACTTGTAGTCGCAGGCTCCAGCGCAGGCGCAGCATGCATGAGTTCGGAAATGATTGTACGGGGCGATGCGCTTACGCCGAACCAGAATGGAGTAAAAATTATTCCGGGACTTGGAATTTTAAAGAACATAATAATTGACCAGCATTTCACTCAGCGCGCAAGGCTGAACCGCATTATAACTGCAGTATGCTACAACCCCAAAAATCTTGGCATTGGTATCGATGAAGATACTGCCATTTTAATTCATAAGAACGGCGTGCTTGAAGTCCTTGGCAAAGGGACAGTTACAATTATCGACGGCTCTAATGTAAACTACATAAATATTGCCGAGGTAAAAGAGAACGAACCGTTTTCGGTCTTTGGATTGCAGCTGCATATCCTGTCCAGCACAATTCGTTATGACGTTGTGCAAAGAAAGCCGCTTGAGGTAGTCGGCGATTACATGCAGGTTTAACAGCAATTAACAATTAATAGTTAGTAATTAACAGTTAATTGCTTTTAATATTTCATTTTTTTATTTTCATAAAAAGTCGGAAAAAAGTCGGATTTTATTTGTGAAATTTTTTACTCTGTACGTCGGATTTTTGTCGGATTTTACTAATCCCAATATTGTTTTTTCAATACTTCTAGTTTTTAATTTTTCGACATTTTTTATAAACAATGTCGGATTCTATTAATTTCATCCCGCAAAAGAACTGCGGGACTTCGCAAAGCTCAGAATTTCTGATTTTAGATTTCAAATTTAGTCGGGTTTTGGTCGGATTTTCTGTACATTGTTAATTGATAAATGTTAATTGAAAATACTTCGGAAAAAAGTCGGATTCTATTTTCACTATTTTGCTATCTGACTATTTCACTATTTAATACAACTTCTCCACTGCAAATTTAAAAAAGATATTCTTATTAGTAAAGATTAAACTCCCTATTAGTAAACGTAAAAATTTAAATCTACCTATATGTACACAAGAAGAATTTTATTTGGCATAGTTTTTATTTTGATATCCGTAAATATATCATATTCGCAAAGCGGGTGGGTATGGCAGAACCCGGTTCCGCTAGGAAATTTAGAAGGGATAAAGTGTAAATTTCTAAATGAATATACAGGCTGGATTTATGGAAACAGATTTGTTGCAAAAACTACTAATGCAGGAGTCAACTGGAAATTCCAACTGATAGACAATAATATTTCTGTGACTTCATTCTATATATTAAATGAAAATACTCTATTTGCAATATCAGGTGATAAAAATATTATTAAGTCAACAAACAGCGGAGAGAACTGGACTGGTGTCGATATTTCTGCTCCTAATATTTTAAGTGATGTAATTTTTATTAATGAACTTACGGGCTTTCTTACCAGTAATTCTTCTACTCTCTTTAAGAGTACAAATGGCGGAACAAACTGGGTTGAGCTTACTACTCCTGCATCTTCGTATTTAGATTGGATGAAATTTTTTACTCCGAATTCCGGGCTTATATCTTCTGTAGGAAGAATTTATAAAACTATAAACGGAGGCATTAACTGGAGTTCAATATACCTGAGCTCTTCAACATCTCTTCCTGATTTTCCGGACTCTCTGACAGGATACGTAAGAGTTTCAAACGGAATATCTAAGACGACAAATGGAGGATATAACTGGACTACGGTTCTGAGTAATGTAGATTTTGTGACAGATATAGAATTTATTAATCCACAAACAGGGTTTGTAATTAACTTGTACAATCAGCTCTTCAAAACTACAAACGGAGGCAATAACTGGTCAAGTTACGGAATGCCTGTTACAGATGGCTACAAGTGTATTTCTATGGGCAGTTCAAGCACAGGGTATGCTACTGCAGATTTAGGAATTATAAATAAAACTACAAATGGCGGAGTAAACTGGTTCAGGAATCAAAATAGTGTAATAGGCGGAGTATTGCTGGGCGTAAGTTCTGTTAATCAGAATTATTCATATATATGTACTCAAAGTAATTATATATTAAAAACATCTAACGGGGGAACACTCTGGCAGCTAATTTCTCTTAGTTCAAATTTAGCTCTTACTTCAATCTTTTTTGTAAATGAAAATACAGGCTGGTCTACTTCACAGGTTAATCCGGTTTTAAAAACGACAAATGCTGGTATTACCTGGGTTAACCAGACATCGCCGCAGCCTTTAGAAACATCCTTCTACAAAGTATTTTTTCTAAATGAGAATACCGGCTGGGCAGCAGGATTCGATTGTATTTTAAGAACAACAAACGGTGGTGCACAGTGGGTTAATGGTCTTTCAGGCACATCACGTCACTTCAGAAAACTTAGTTTTGGAGACGCAGATAACGGCTGGGCAATTGCTCATACCCAGCTAACTGATACATTGTTCAGAACAACAAATGGCGGAATTTCCTGGTTTGCTCCTTCATTGCCATTTATCGAAACCAATGATGTTTTCTTTATTAATAATAATACAGGTTGGATAAGCAGCCGGGGAGTAATTCATAAGACTACTGATAATGGAAGCAGCTGGACTGATTATATTCCACTTTCGAATGAATATTTGGTTACTAATAATATAAAATTTATAAATCCTCAAACCGGTTTTGCAATTGGTTATTATTCATCTTCAGACCAGAGGATTATCAAAACAACAAATGGAGGAGTAAATTGGATTGAAACTACTATTACTTGCAGCAGTCTTACTTCTATTGATATGGTAAATGAAAATACAGGATGGGTAGTGGGTGACTATGGCTCTATCCTCAAAACCACTACAGGCGGGAATGTTTTTATTTCACAAACTTCCACTGAAATTCCTGAAAGATTTTCTTTACATCAGAATTATCCTAATCCGTTTAATCCGACTACTAATATAAAATTTGATATTCATAAACAGGGAATCGCAACATTAAAAGTTTTTGATTTGCTTGGAAAGGAAATGGAGACATTAGTTGATGAGCAGTTATCAGTCGGTAGTTATGAAGTTATATTCAATGCAAACTCTCTACCCAGCGGAATATATTTTTATGTTCTGAAAACGGGAGACTTTGTAGAGAGTAAGAAGATGGTTTTGGTGAAGTAAAAATTTCTATACTTAGAATTTTATTCGGGACGCTTTTAAAATAACTCCATTGTTAATATAATTTCCATAATAGAAGAAAAATGTATTATCTGTATAATTGCTTATTTTCTTATCATAACTGCCATTGAGATCATTTGGAAAATTACTTTCTTTATATGAGGATGTACCATTCCAAACCTGTAAATTACGAGTGTAAGACGAATCCTTACTTAGGTATACAAAAAAGTTCTTTGATTCACCTGATAGGATTTCAAAAGTGGCGATAAATTTAAAATAAGATCTGGTGAACATTTGATTCCAATTTGTTCCATCTAAATAATCATATGACATTAATTCTTCAGAAATACCTCGAGCCCTAATGAAGTCCATTTTTAATTTATAGGGCTGGTAATACATGGTATCCCTTCTTATAAATGTTAGATTTTGATTTAAATATTGGTAAAGTGAATATCCTCCGTTTTGGCTTAACAATACTAATTGTTGATTATTTGAATTTCCAAATGTACTTACCCGTGAGCTTGCAGGTAACGGTATATCAATGATATTACCGGAACTGAAAAGGAACAATCTTTTTTGTGTGGCGCAAAGAATTTTACCGGGTTCTAAAATACTAATATCAATGATATCACTTCCGTTAGTTGAAACTATATGCTCTTCTAATGAACTGCCATTATAAATTTGTAGAATAACATTATCATTAGTAAAACTAGATGCATTTGAAAATACTGCATAATTACTATTGTATGCTCTTACTATCTTACCAAAAAAATTTGTATCGCTGAAATTCATTCGGATTTTAGTTCCATTTGAAAATTTATATGATTTTGATCCAGCGGCAAAAAATGTTTGAGCATCAACGGCATATAAATCTTCAATAGAGTAACCTGCAGAAGTATCTATAGTTGTCCATGAAAAATAACTGTCTTCTAAAGTAATTCCTCCCTGAGTGGGGGAATTATTGCTGCATGAAATGAGAATTAATGATGTAATTAAAATCAGTATTGTGTTAACAAGAATTTTCATAGATTTAAAATATAAAAATTAATTTTGAAAATTCAGTGCAAACAAATAAAGTGATAACTTTAATCATTCGCAATTTTATACTTACTTTCAATTCTTTAAAATCCTATTTTACGAACTAATCCTCGTGATTGAAATATGTAAATTAAATGATAATCAATTTATCATAAAAATCATTTTTAATCATAAAAATCTGTGATTTAAAACCATGAAAATTCTTGAAATAAGAGCGCTCCGCGGTCCTAACTACTGGAGCATAAGAAGAACTAAACTTATTGTAATGCGTCTTGACCTCGAAGAGTATGAGAGCAAGCCATCCGATAAAATTCCGGACTTCCTTCCAAAGCTGAAAGTCGTGCTGCCTACACTGGAAGAGCATCGCTGCAGCTATGAAGAAGCCGGTGGATTTTTCAAGCGCGTTGAAGAAGGTACATGGGCAGGACATATAATCGAACACATGGCTCTTGAACTGCAGACACTTGCAGGGATGGATACAGGCTTCGGCCGCACACGAGAAACGAATACTAAAGGAGTTTATAATGTTGTATTCAGTTATATAGAAGAAAATGCCGGACTTTTTGTGGCGCGCAAGGCAGTCGATTTGTTCAAGCTGCTTGCTGAAGATGCATCTTATGAAGATGTTGTTAAGTTCCGGGATGAAATTATCCAAAGCCTTAGAGAGATAAGAGAAGATGTACGCTTCGGGCCGAGTACAGGCTCTATTGTAGATGAAGCGCGTCAGAGAAATATTCCGCATATAAGATTAAATTCAAATTCGTTAGTTCAGCTCGGATACGGAATCCACCAGCAGAGAATTCAGGCAACAGTCACAGGTAAAACAAATATGATATCTGTTGATCTTGCCTCGGATAAAAATGCCACGAAGAAATTATTAGGCGAAATGGGTGTGCCTGTACCGAAAGGTTTTACATTAAGAAATGAAGATGAGATAGAAAGTATTGTGAACCGTATTGGTTTTCCGGTTGCAGTAAAGCCGTTAGATGGAAATCACGGTAAAGGCATTACGGCACGGCTTGAAACTATGGATGCTGTGAAAACTGCATTCGCCGAGGCGAAAAAGTTTTCGAGGACTGTTATTATTGAAAAGTCCCTCTCAGGAAGTGATTTCAGAGCGCTGGTAATTAATAATAAGCTCATTGCAGTTGCTGAGAGAATTCCTGCCTGCTGTAAAGGCGATGGCAAGCATACTATAAAAGAATTAATTGATAAAGAAAATCTTGACCCGCGAAGAGGTTACGGACACGAAAAAACTCTTACGCAGATAAAGATAGATGATATGACATTGAGAATTTTAGAATTAAAAGGTTATACACTCGATACAGTTTTAAAGAAGAATGAAATTTGTTATTTAAAATCTACTGCCAATATTTCCACAGGCGGAACTGCAATTGACCGCACTGAAGAAGTTGACCCGCAGAATATATTTTTATTTGAGCGCATTGCAAAAATTATAGGGCTTGATGTTGCCGGTATTGATATTGTCGCTCCTGACGTTTCAACTCCATTGAGTGAAAACGGCGGGGGAATAGTAGAAGTAAATGCTGCTCCGGGATTCAGAATGCATCTTGAGCCCTCTGAAGGTATCGGAAGAAACGTTGCCGAGCCGTTAGTTGATATGCTTTTTCCTCCGGGAGCTCCTTCCAGAATTCCAATCATTGCAGTAACAGGAACGAACGGAAAGACGACTACTACGCGGCTAATTGCACACATAATGAAGCAGGTTGGTTACACCGTAGGCTATACAACAACTGAAGGTGTTTACATAGGTAATACTCTGATAGAGCCGGGTGATAATACGGGACCGATGTCGGCAAAGATGGTGCTGATGGATCCGACTGTTGAAATTGCCGTGCTCGAAAGTGCGCGCGGTGGAATTTTAAGAGCAGGGCTTGGCTTTGACTATTGCGATATCGGTATTTGTACTAACGTAACAATTGATCACCTTGGACTAAAAGATATAAATACATTGGAAGATATGGCGCGGGTAAAGGCAGTTGTGCCGGAGAGTGTTAAGAAAAACGGCTATGCAATATTAAATGCCGACGATGACTTAGTTTATAAAATGAGAGAAGACCTGGAAAGCAAGGTTGCGCTCTTCAGCATGGATGAAAATAATAAGAGAATAAAAAAGCATACTGCCAAAGGCGGTATTGCAGCTGTATTTGAAAATAATTACATCACGATTATAAAGAGCGGTTGGAAAGTAAGAATTGAGAAAGCTATAAATATTCCGCTTACGTTCGGCGGACGCGCAGCTTTTATGATACAAAATGTTTTGGCGGCCACGCTTGCTGCTTACTTGCAGGGACTTACAACGGAAGATATAAAATTTGGTTTGACAACATTTGTACCGGGCACTGCACAGACTCCGGGAAGACTGAACCTGATTGAAGTAGGTGAGTTCAAAGTTCTTATTGATTTTGCGCATAACCCTGCCGGCATGGAAGCGCTATCGAAGTTTGTTGATAAATTCCCGAACAAAGTTAAAATCGGCGTTGTTGCCGGAACGGGTGACAGAAGAGATGAAGATATTATTAAGCTCGGAACGGTAGTAGGAAAAATGTTTACAAAAGTTGTTATAAGGCAGGATGATAAT
>JBHEKU010000333.1:0-4880 GCA_041859205.1 Ignavibacteria bacterium
TTTTGCTGTGTATTCACTGTTCCCTTGCCTGCAATAAAACCAATTTTATTCCATCCTGTACCGAATGAATTTCTTTCTACATCAAAGCCTGAATTATTTTCTTCGCTTACTGTATTCCAATTCAATACTACATTATTTCCATTTACATTTGATGTGAACGATGCAAGCTCAACGGGCAATGCGTAGACAGCAGTATTCAGAAGAAAGGCGATTTTATTCGCGTTAAATATAGCCCCAACTAAATCCTGCTTACCGTCCAGATTAAAATCACTTACAGACACTCCGGTGACACCACCTCCCATGGCATAATCAGTCTTTGAAGAAAAGCTTGAAGTTGTTGAGCCCGGTGTTGTTGTATTCAAAAACACAGATGTTGATGTTCCGGCAGCGCATACTATATCCGGTTTACCATCGCCGTTGAAATCTCCCTTAGATATCCAGCCGGGAGCGAAACCGGAAGTATAATCCTGATTAGCAGTAAAAGTAGGTGTTGATGCATTGGTAGTTGTCGTATTCAATAAAACTGAGATAGATGTAGTATTATTATTGGTGTTTGCAATATCCGGTTTTCCGTCACCGTTAAAGTCAGCAACAGTCACTATATAAGGACCGCTGCCTGAAGCAAATTCTGTTCTTGCAGAAAATGTCGGTGTCGATGCGCCCGGTGTAGTGGTATTCAAACATACTCCGATGTTATTAGCCGCGTTATTTGGAAATACTATATCTTGTTTTCCGTCTCCGTTAAAATCTGCTGCGCAAACATTTCTTCCGTTGTTTGAAAGACCCGTACTTACAGCCGTTTCAGAAGAAAAAGTTGGTGTAGTTGCTCCGGGTGTAGTTGTATTCAGAAAAATACAAATTTTTACATTCAGATTTGCGATTGCAATATCAGTCAATCCATCGCCGTTAAAATCAGCAGCGCAAAGTCCAACGGAATTCTGTGAGCTCATTGTAATATTTGTTCTGGCAGAAAAAGTGGGAGTTGATGCACCCGGAGTTGTTGTATTTAAATGCACTGAGAAAAAAAATGAGGAATAGCATGTACTTATTAAATCCGGTTTGCCATCTCCATTTATATCGGCAGCAATGCAGGCCGGTGGAGCATCAGATGTAGAAAAATTAGTTGCAGAACTAAATGAAGGTGTAGATGCACCCGGTGTTACTGTATTTAAAAAAACAGAAATCTGAAACAGTCCGTTAAAAGGGCATGCAACATCCGTTTTACCGTCTCCGTTAAAATCTGCCGAACACAGATAAAAAGGCTGGTTGCCTGTAGCTATATCTGAGTGAGCTGCAAACGATGGTGCGTTTGTGCTTAAGTCAGTTGTATTAATAAAAACTGAGATGCTGTTTCCTGTTCCGCAGTTTGCTGCTACATCCGGTTTACCGTCACCGTTATAATCTGCTATCACAGGGAAGTACGGCTGTGATGCTGTAGTGTTATCTGTTCTTGCAAGCAGAGTTAAAGATGATGCGCCCGGAGCAGTATTGTTTAAAAATACTGCGCATTGTGTTGCTCCCCGTGATGCGCTTAATATATCTGGTTTGCCATCGCAGTTCATATCACCTATTCCAACTCCGAACGGTGTTGAGCCTACAGCTAAATCCGTCTTCGCTGTGAATGAAGGAGTCGCTGCGCCTGTTGCTGTTGTATTTAAAAAATATGATAAAGATGATGCGCCCCTGTTTGCGCATGCAATATCTATCTTGCCGTCAAGATTAAAATCGCCTGTTGAAACTGACCAGACTGTTGAGCCTGCAGTGAAATCTGCTCTTGTTCCGAATGTCGGAGTTGATGAGCCAACTGTTGTTGTATTAAAAAAAACCGATACAGATGCTGCAGTGTTATTCGGAACTACTACATCCAATAATCCATCGCCGTTTAAATCTGCAACTGCTAAGTGAGTCGGTCCTGCAGGTGTAGTAAATGCAGTCATCGCTCCGAATGTTGGTGTAGATGCGCCGGTAGCAGTTGTATTTATAAAAACACCAATAGTAGCTGCTACCTGATTTGAAACTACCATATCAAGCTTTCCGTCTCCGTTCATATCTTTCAATACAACTGAATATGGATTTGTGCCGGTAATAAAATCTGTTTTTGTTGATAGAGTTGGAGTTGATGCTCCGGGTGTAGTTGTATTAAGAAAAACTGATGCAGTAGAACTTGTAGTGTTGACTGCAGCTAAATCCAATAATCCGTCGCCGTTAATATCACCTGCTGCTACGCTGTGCGGCGCAGTGCCGGTAGCAAAATCTACCTGCGAAGAAAATGACGGAGTTGTGGAATTAATAACAGTAGTGCTTAATAAAATTGAGATGCCGTTTAAATTCTGATTTGCAGTTACTAAGTCCTGCCTGCCGTCGCTATTTATATCAGCTGGGATCATAAACATTGCGCCTGCGCTCGATGTTATTACAATATCTGTTTTAGTAGTAAAAGTTACCTGCGCGAATGTTCTTTGCGTAAAGATGCATAAAACGATTAGCGCAATGAATAACTTAACAAAAGTAAGTTTTTTGTTCATTGGGGTAATGGTGAATTAGTTTTTTTTTAAAATAATATAGGTGTGACCTCGTTGCATGCAAAATATCGTTTTAAGAATAGTATTACAACTATAAAATTTTATTCACAATGTGTTTAATCTTTAGCGGAATATAAAAATGTCTCTGCTAAATATATCAGATGTTCTTATTGCTTATTTGTGTTTTTCTGTCAACACCTTTCATAAAAAACTTCCCTATTAGTAGTAATAGAGTGAAGGGATTATTTTTTAACTAAAACTATTCTTAGATTTCAGAAGGGTAAATTCGCAGCAAAAGAATGCAAAACTTATAAATTGATAATTCAAAATAATTATCAGGTGTTTTTTTTTACCGGAGGTAAGTAATTAGCAGGGCTTTTCACCGATTTTAATTTTTTTAATAATTTTAAAATTTTCATTGTTTAATCTGTTAAGTAATTTTTTTCCGAAAATAGTTTGTTCAATCTGCCGATTATTTCATTATAAATTCCTTGCATTCTTAAATAAACATGAATAAGTTTAAATAACTTTTTAAAACAATAGTTCAGACATCAATAAAATTAAAAGATCTCAACGCGATTTTTTAACACTCTATTCCAATTATAAAAGCTTTACCTACTTATTCCCTGCTTATTCCCTATTCCTGACAAAAAATATTTTTATAAAATTAAAGTGATTACCGGTATGGAAAAACTCATCCTCACGCAATCTCAAAAAAAATTTTATCAGGAAAACGGATACCTACACATAAAATCCGTATTCACTCCCGAAGAAGTACAGATGTTCAGAAGCACAGCTTTGAAAGAAACAAAAGAAGCAGGCGATAACAAGTATTCGGTTAGAAATCCCGAAGGCGTCATATCCACTGTTGATTTACTGAGTCACGAAGTTTTTCAAAAGTTCCTTATGAAGCTTGAATTAATTTCAGCATTAAAGGAGCTTCTTGACGATGAGCCTGTTTACTTTGGAGTCAGCTGCGTATCTGTTAACTTTTATAAAAAGACTATTGAGAAGCACAGGGATAACATAGATTTCAACAATGCAAATGGTAAAGACTGGGAGGGAAAATACTCTATTACAAGAGTCGGTTTATATCTGCAGGACCACACAGAGAACGGAGGAAATATCTGGTTCACACCGGAATCTCATAAAGGATTCAGAACTAAGAAAAAACCGGAAACATTTGAGTACAAAGCCGGTGACTTAGTAATATGGTCTTTACTTACCGAGCACTCAGTTAGCGCGCTGCCAAGAAATATTCTCAAAGGTAAAAAGATGCCTTCGCTACTTGAAATTCTTTACTTCAGACTTCTGAAACCTTTTTTAACGAGACCATTTCCTACATCTGCATATCCGAAGGAAGAAAATCCCCGCATATTTATGACTGCAATATTCGGGGGTAAAAGTGATAATTTTAATGTTAACCGGATTATAAACAGAAGAAATCATCAGGCGTGGAACTGGAAATACAAAATATTTAATAATACTAAATCTTATTCGCCAGAGACACTATTTGAAGCAAATGAATCGGGGCTTCGTTTGAATCTAAAACATGTATTGAATAAGTCCGAACCTTATAATATTGTTTAAGAATCAGAAATCAGTATAGAATTTTTCAGCCGTTGTTGGTGAGAACATCAGCAACGGCAAATTTCTAGAAAGTTGTTTCATATTTGTAAAATAAAATCCGTCAAAAATTCATCATTATGGGATGATTGAAAAAAACTGTATTGTAAAAACAATCTTATCAGGTTTTAAATGTTGAAAAAGTTAAGAAGAGAAATCATAGGAATTATAAAATGTTACAATAATGTTACACTAAAGTTTCAAACTTTATTGGTAAAACAAAACCCGTCAAAAATTCATCATTACGGAATATTTCTATAATCGTAAATCTTAAATTAAAAAAACCCGTCAAAAATTCGTCATTACGGGATAATTCTTAAATCTTAAATCAAAAAATTCCGTCAAAAATTCGTCATTATGAAATAAATCTGAAATCTGAAATTAACAAAATCCGTCAAAAATTCATCATTGGGAAAAATCTTAAATCTTAAATCTTAAGTTAAAAACTTTTAAGGCAGCATTACAAATTTGATTATTGAAAATTTACAAACAATCAGTTAAGTTTTGTTTACAAATCAAAATAAATACATATGAGAAAAGTAGTACTCTCTGTCCTTTTCTCCCTCACTGTTTTTTCAAATGCTGTTTGGGCGCAGCCGTTCAGATGGACTCAGTTACCGAATTCCCCTCAGCCTGATTCTGCCATTGACGGAAGATTTGAAGACATATTTTTTTGCAATGCCAATACGGGGTTTGCAATAGTTCAGCAGCTTGGGCTAGTTTATAAAACAA
>JBHEKU010000225.1:0-15337 GCA_041859205.1 Ignavibacteria bacterium
TATTTTTATTTCTTTCATTTCAGTTTTTATAAGCAAAAATTCATACTCACAATCTGTACCAATCAAAATAAATGAGGAAGGCTTTTTGTTTATACCTGTAACCCTGAATGATTCTATCACAGCAAATTTTGTATTGGATACAGGAGGCGGCATGATTGTTTTATCTAATTCGGTTTTTCAAAAAATAAAATCTACTGCTAAGTTTCATGGATATGAAACAGGATTTAGGCATGACGGAGAACGTCTCGATGGTGAATTTTATGAAATCCCTGCCTTGAGTATAGATTCATATAAACTTAACAATGTGATTGCAGGAAATTTTGCTCTACTGGATGAAATCGAACTCGATGGAATTATATCTCTAAAATTTTTCGAAAATCAACCGTTTACAATTGACTTCAAAAATAAAATTTTGACAATGGAATCAGCTGAGAGTTTGAAAAATATTGCAAATAACGCTGCAAATATTCCTATTATGCTTGATTACTTTTCGGATTATGCAATTGATATGTATATTCCTCTTGTTATAAATAATTCATTAACACTTAAAGCTGAATTTGATACTGGAAGCGGATTTTATCCTTTATCTATCAATCCATATTACATGTCTATGCTGGGATTTGATTCAACCAATACCAAACGTGAGGAATACTCAACACCAATTAGTCATATAAAACTGAATAATTATACAGGCACACTGAATTCTGTACAACTCAATGGAGTTTCTTCAATCGAACTAAAAAATAAAAATGTAACCTTTCAGGCAAACATGATCCATCAGGCATTGATTGGAAGTGAAATATTTAAAGATAAAGCACTAACAATAGATATCCAGAGTAAAAAAATGTACGTAAGATAAAAAAAATGCTTCCATGTACTAATACACACATGGAAGCAAATTATTACTTTGCTACGACAATTATTTTAATTCTGTTATTTTGAAAGTAACATTTTTTTTGTTTCTGTAAATCCTTCTGTCTGCACTTTATAAAAATAAACTCCCCCTGATAAAGCTGATGCATCGAAATTTATTTCATAATTTCCTGCCGGTTTATTTTCACTTATTAAAACCGATACTTCTCTTCCTATCATATCATAAACCGAGAGTTTTACGAATGAAGATTTAGTTATCGAAAAAGAAATTTTTGTAGAAGGATTAAACGGATTCGGATAATTTTGTTTTAATTCAAATCCATTAACAACTGTATTTCCATTTGACACACTTACTGCATCAGGCTCATAATAATAAACACCATATGCATATGTTCCTGCATACAATTTGCCGCCGATAACTTTTAATGAGTATACATTTGCTGCTGCAGGAAGCCCTGTAGTCATTAACTGCCATGTGTCTCCCATGGTAGTTGATTTATAAATTTTCTTATCATCCGATGCAATATAAATTTCGTTATCAGCAACTACACAAAGTGCATTGATAGCAGATGAAGGGCTTGGTGTTGCTAAAGTTGCAATGTTAATGCCGCCGTCAGTACTTCTTCTCAATTTTGCACCTTGGGTGTAATATATAGTTCCTTCACGTGATTTAGCAACATCCATTGTATATCTTGAACCGAAAAAATGCGAAGTAGTATCTACCGGCCACCAGTGGTCGCCCCCTGTGACGCTTCTGTAAACACCATCCAGTGTAGTTCCGACGAATACCTGGTTATCTCCTACAGTTATCATACCCTTCGGTTCACCAAGCTGCATTGAATCTCTGGCAAACCACGTGTTTCCGTTATCGGTTGATCTATAAATGAATGTCCAGATAAAGTCTCCTATTGTAGGTCCCTTTTGCACAGGGATAGCGGCTAAGTACGAGCCATCCTGCAGCACTGTCATTGCTCCGCCTACTGAATTGTTAAAAGGAAAATTTCTGCTGAATACATCCTGCCATGTATTTCCACCGTCAGATGAACGATGAATCATTGATGTACTCGAAGCAATATATGAACCCGTGCCTGAAATTGCAAAGATAGTACCGTCATCTAATGTTGTAAGGAAACGTACTTTCCTTCCGACTAATCCGGCCGGAACCCATGTATTACTTCCGGCAGATTTTTTTTGGAGCTGCGAGTTATAATCCGATATAATTACATCGTTTGTAACTGTTCCTGTTATTGTAAATATTGCGCAGTTGCTGGCCAGCGAACCTGTAGGCACCCATGTCCCTGCCTGCGCCAAGCCTGCAAACAGAAATAAAAAAATTAAGATTTTAGTTTTCATTGAGTTTGTTAGTCTTATGTATAATTCAACAAGGCTATCGGGTTACCCATGAATTAAAAATAAATAAAAAATAAATTTGGTGAATTAAAAAATTTATAAAATTATTTTAGAAGAATCATTTTTTTAGTTTCACTAAAGCCATCAGCCTGCAGCTTATAGAAATAAATTCCGCCTGCTAAATCAAATGCATTAAAATTAATTTCATAGTTTCCTGAACTTCTATTTTCATTCAGCAATACTGCTACTTCTCTTCCGTTTATATCCATCACTTTTAAATTTACAAAGGAAGATTTTGGCAATGAGAATGAGATTACAGTAGCCGGATTAAACGGATTCGGATAATTCTGTTTTAGTTTAAATTCTTTTACGATTTCATTTCCGGGTTGAATTCCTACAACATCAGTTGAAAGGTAAAATGCACCTTTATTATTTGTGCCCGCATAAACTTTTCCGTTTGCCTCACAGAAAGAATATATATGATGTTCCGGGAATTCCTGCCGTTATCAACTGCCAGCTATCACCTTTATTTGTCGATTTATAAATGTGGTCATGATTATATGAAATATAAAAATTCCCTTGTGAATCCACAAAAGATGCTTCTATCATTGCGCCTGCAGGTGCAGGAGTACTTACACTGATAAAACTTGTTCCATTATCAGTTGAACGGTTAGGACCATACGCATCACAAACATAAATTGCATCGTCTTTATCCTGTAGAATATTGTGAATGTAAATCGGAGCGAACGTAGTCATATTAGACCAGTTATCACCGTTATTAGTAGATTTTACAACTCCTGCCAATGAAGTACCCATAAAAATTCTTCCGTCTTTTAAAAGCTTCATTCCACCAACAAAACCTCCTGTAAGAATTGCTTTTTGTACCCAGTTGTTTCCCCCATCAGTAGATTTAAGCACAAGCGTTGCAACATCTCCTACTGTGGGTCCCTTAGTATAAGCAAATGCTGCAACAATAGAGCCGTCAGCCGGAAATACCATTCCGCCGCCGCCTGCATAATTATTCGGCAATGATCTTGCAAAGACATCCTGCCATGATGCACCGTTATCGGTTGACCGGTGAATATACGCTATACTGGTTGTATGTGAGTATCCGTAAATATCTCCATTACCAGCAATAAATATATCACTTATTCTTTTTCCTGAGAGACCGGAAAATGACCAGCTTGTATTATTTCCTGCAGTTCCTTTATATATACCTACTGCCCAGCTTGAAGCAAAGAGTTCGCCCGCTGCATTTGAATTCATAGCATAAACCCAGTCCGAATTTGAAGCTGACATGGTTCCTGCCGGCACCCAACTTTCTACTGAGTAAGCGCCTTTCAAAGTGAGAAGGAAGATAAAAATTATGAAGAGTTTTCTCATGTTAATTTTAGTTTTAGTCAAAGCTACGACAATTATTTTGAATTTACAAAGAAACTTTTTTAAATTTGTGAGTAAAAAATTTCCCTTAGATTTATTTTTAAAATATTAAAAAAGATGTCGGAAATTTGCAAAGAAACTTTTTCTGATTTGTGAATACATATTGATTTCACTTATAAATTAGAGTTAAATTTTTTATGTTAATATAAATAAATAATATAATTGAGCGAGATAAAAATAAGAAGAGTCGAAAACGATTCAGATAAAAATAAATTTATTAATCTTCCGTGGAAAATATATAAGGATTATCCTAACTGGGTACCGCCGCTGAAATTTGATGTTAAAAATAATCTAAACCCCGCAAAAAATCCGTTCTTCCAACATGCAAAGGTAGAATTGTATTTAGCAGAAATTGACGGAAAACTTGTCGGCCGAATCGGTGCAATCATTAATGATAACCATAACAAGTTTTATAATGATAAAGTAGGTTTCTTCGGATTTTTCGAAAGCATAAATGATAAAAAAGTATCACGCGCTTTGTTTGATACTGCTTATAAGTTCTTAAAAGATAACGGAATGGATACAGTGCGCGGACCTGTAAACCCCTCTACTAATGATGAATGCGGGTTGCTTGTTGATGCATTTGATACTCCGCCCGTTCTGCTTATGACATACAATCCTCCTTATTATATTGACTTGCTGAAAGATTACGGATTTACGAAGGCCAAAGATTTACTTGCTCTTTACATCCCTAAAGAGGTTATAAATAATGAAGCTAAGATGTCTCAGCTTGAGAGAATTTCTAACATGGTAAAAAAGCGCGAGAACATTACATTAAGAAATGTAAACCTTAAGGATTTCGATAATGAAGTGCAAAGAATACGTGAAATCTATAATAATGCATGGCAGGATAACTGGGGCTTTGTACCTATGAATGAAGATGAATTTAAACATATCGCTAAAGCACTTAAGCCGATAGCTGTTGAAGATTTTATTATCTTTGCTGAGGTTGAAGGAAAAGCCATCGGCTTCTCATTAGCTCTGCCTGATTTTAATCACGTGCTTCATAAAATGGACGGAACGTTATTCCCTACCGGTATTTTCAAATTGCTTTATTATAAAGGTAAGATTGACTTGCTTCGTGTAATTATTATGGGTGTGAATAAAGAATATCATAAGAAAGGTATTGATGCTATTTTTTATCAGGATATAATTAAAGCGGGCAACAGGAATGGATATAAAGGTGCAGAAATATCATGGGTGCTTGAAGATAACTATGCTATGAAGCAGACATCAGAAAAGCTGGGCGCGCATGTTTATAAAACATATAGGATTTATGATTTACCGATAAAGTAAAATACAAATAAAAAAAGACTTCGTCTTAATTACGAAGTCTTTTCTAAAATTTCAACATCATCTCTTCTTTGTCTTCTCAATAACCACTCATCTAAAGAGTACTTCCCGCTTCCTACAACTATAAGGGACATATAAATTGTTAAATACATAAGTCCAAGTTCTTTTTTCCCGAACGGATCATTTGCATGTACCAGAAGAACTGCAACCAACATAGTAATTATTAAAGGAATGACTGCAATCCTTGTTCCTAATCCCAGTATTACTAAAATTGAGCAAAACACTTCTGCAAAAATTGCCATCATCAGAGATGGAATTGTCCCGACTCCCAGCGGATCGCCAAACGTTATATCCCCCGTTGAAAAAAACTTCATCAGTTTTGGTATTCCGTGAGTAAGCATAAATGAGCCTACGGCAATCCTTGTTATTAAAAGCACAATATTTAAATGCTGAGGAAGATAAGAAGTTCTTAATAATTTTAACATTTAGATGAATATTATATTAGATGATAAAAACTGAAACAAAAAAAGCCCTGTTAGGTTCCAACAGGGCTTTAAAGATAATAATGATTAAAACAATTACTATGAAGTAGTTATTATTTTACAAGCATCAATTTTTTTACTGCAGAAAAATCTGCTGCCTGAATTTTATAAAAATAAATTCCGCTTGTTAATTTTGAAGCATCGAACTTAATCGAGTAGAATCCTGCATCCTGAGTTTGATTCACTAAGTCAGCAACTTCCCTTCCCATCATATCATAAACTTTCAGGCTTACAAAATTAGATTTTGGAAGCTCATAATTAATTGTTGTAGAAGGATTGAAAGGATTAGGATAATTTTGTGATAAAGCATAAGCGCTTGGTATACCTACAACTACTTCATTTGATAATTCATAGTATTTATAGTTACCATTAAAATCAATTTGCTTTAATCTGTAATTATATTTTCCTGTTAATAAATTTCTGTCTTCAAATGTGTAGCTGTGCGCAATATTTGTTGTACCGTTACCTGCTACATTTGTTATTTTTGTCCATGCACCGTTTGAATTTTTTCTTTCAACATCAAATCCCGAATTGTTTTCTTCCGATATAGTTGACCAGTTCAGTTTTACATTATTTCTTGTAACGTTCGAGGAGAACGATGAAAGCTCTACAGGAGCAATAGCCATGTTTCCTAAAATGAACGGCGAGAATGATGTGACTCCGCCTGTTGAAGTTATTGTATAGGGGTCAGAACCGGCAACAGGGTTACACGGTACATCTGTATAAGCGCCGCCTGTAAAATGTCCTATTACTAATGAACCTCGAACAACTCCTGCACCTTCTTCTGAACCTGCCCACTGGAATGTAAGAACTACATTCGAGCCGCCGGCTACTGCTTCAGATATATTCCATTGTCTCTGAACTGCCTGAGTATTATCAGGTGTCGGGTTATCGATTGTATTCTGAACACTGACAGAAAAATTATCTGCTGTGCCCCCATTATTTATTGTTACAGGATTGTATGTAGTATTTCCTACCGGGAATAATGTGTTCGTAGCGCCGACATTATTTATAGTTAATCTGCCTGCTCCGTTTGTTTGAACGTAGCTGGTTGCATTCCCGCCCGATATTCCGTTTACAGTTAAGTTATTTCCGTCAAGCTGAATTAAGCCGTCTGTTAAGGTTAATACACCATTAATTACAACATCACCTGCAAATGTTATAACTGCGCCGGAGCCGTTTATTATCAGGCTTCCGTATGTTCCTGCCGGAATAGATGTATTACCTGAGATAGTTATATTTTTTAAAGAATTTATGAAAGCTGTATTAGCTGCATTATTTCCTGCGCCGAATGTTAACCCTGTTGCATTTCCTGTCGCATCGGTTCCACTGAAATCTGATATTACAGAATTTGTATTATTAGCATAGGCAAAGAAATTTGCGCCTGTTGTTCCGGTTGCAATTAATTTCGGGTTTCCTGTTGCAGTAAATAATGTACCTGCTGTTCCGCCTGCTAATGTATGGATTGCTCCTGCTGTTCCGTTAAAATCAGAACCTGCAGCTTTTATCATTATCATATCGGTAGTCGATATATCAAATGAACCGCCTAAATTTGTAAAGAATATTGTATTTGTTAAACCTATATCAAGCGTGTAATCCATTCCGCCTGTTACTGAGTCAGCAGCGGTTGCATTATTTCTTAAAATGATAAGTGTGCCTGAACGAACACTAGCCCAGATAGGGTCTGCAGTAAACTGGAATTTTCCGCCGCCGTCACCTGTCATATTAGATGAGAAATCTTTTATAATCATCCCTCTCATATCAAGATTATCCTGATAAACTAAAAGCTCAATTGCATCCGGTGTTCCGTTCTGATACTTATTAACTACTACCGATGGTATCGGTGCTGTAGTAAGTTGATTATTTACAGGCGGCGCGGTAATATTATAATTTTCTGCGCCGCTTGTTCCGTTAAATTCATATACTGTAGCATGATAGTTTACACCTCCGCTTAAACCCGTAACATCTACAGAGCTTCCGTTTCCATAATATACTACATAATTACCTGAGCCTATTTGCTGGCCTGTACTAAAAACTGAATTAGCTGAATATGTAATTCCGTTTGTCGGTACTCCGTCAACTGCGCTTCCTGCTTTAAGAACTACTAATCTTCTATCCCCGTTTCCCGGAGTAAAATTAACCGTAAAGCTTGTTGCCGTAACTGAAGAAAATGTAATATTCGATGCCTGAACAGTAGCCGGCTGAGATAATCCGTATCCGTCAACTGCCAAATTTTGCTGAGTTGCATTTGTACTAGTATGCGTAATGTTTCCCGTAAAATGCCCTGTTCCAATAGGGCTGAACATAACATCAATTGTTGTAGCGCTAACTGTACCCGATGATGGAGTAAGTACGATCGGAGATGATGAAAAAGAGGCAACGCCTGTTCTGATTAATATACCTGTATTTACAGGTGGTGTAATTGTGATATCGCCTTCAAGATTTAAACCGCTTATTACATAACTTGATGGTGCCGAAGAAGCCGGGAATGTAACACCGCCAAAAGAACCATTAAATCCTGTTGTGTTCAGCGAAATGGTAGGTGTACCTGCTGAAGTAGAAGTAATAACTAAATTATCGATAGCGATTTTTGGTCTGCTTCCTGTTGTTCCGTTTGTTGAACCGTTGAAATAATAAAAACGGACTCTGGCTGTTGCGGAATTATCAAATGATGAAGGAAGCTGAACAGTTGTTATTGAACCGCTTGCTGTACCACCATTATTAACAAGATTACTTACCGCTGCTCCTGTTAATTCCGTGTACGTTGTACCATCTGTACTGGTAAATACTTTTAATGAGCCTATTCTGTCTCCTGTAGAATTGTTTACTCTTGACCAGTCAAAACTTAATGTACCTGCAGTTGTTCCTGTGAAATCAAGAAATACTTCTATTGCCGCTGCTGTTGTATTCTGCGGAGTTCCGGTTGCTAGCATTACAATTGTACCTGCCGGGTTATTTGAACTTGCCAGACCGCCTCTTTGAACACCGCCTGAAGTAGATGTCGCCTGAAAGACGAGAGTTGTAGCGGTTGTTCTAACTCCGTCTGGAATTGTACCTGTTGCGTTTGGCGCAAATCCTAACCATCTGTTTGCTCCTGTACCGGCAGCAAAATTATTTGTCCAGTTTGTAATATCCGCAAAGTTTTCCGTATATGTAAAGCTTGGCTGCGAAGCCATAGGCACAGGTGTTTGCGCCATAGATGAATTACCTGCAATCAATACAATTGAAATAGCAAATAAAAATAGAATAAATTTTCTCATAATGTGTGTTTGAATTAATGAATGGTGAAAATGAATTTATTACAAATATAAACAATGAATGTTAACTTGATGTTATGGTCGAGATGAGTAATCAAAGAGGTATAAATAATAAATAGAAATTACTTAATTATACCTGCAAAATAAAGGCAAATCACTTCAATTTCACTGAATGCTCTGAACAAATTGTTTCAAAATTCAGAGCATCCGTGATTGATAATTTACTTTACGAGCATTAGTTTTTTTGTTGCAGTGTAGTCGCTTGATTCTAATTTGTAGAAATAAATACCGCTTGAAAGTCTAGATGCATCTAAATTGACAAAATAATATCCTGCTTTTTGAATTGTATTCACCAGTTCAGCAACTTCCCTTCCCATCATATCGTAAACTTTTAAACTTACAAAGTTATCTTCAGGCAGTTCGTAATTAATTGTTGTTAATGGATTAAATGGATTGGGATAATTTTGTGCCAACAAATATTTATCAGGTCTGCCGATTATAACCTCGTTCGATAAATTATAATATTTGTAGTTGCCGTTATAATCTATTTGTTTCAACCTGTAGTTATATTTTCCCGATGGCAGATTTTTATCTTCATATTGATAATTTTGTACAATATTTGTGTTTCCATTTCCTTTGATAAATCCGGCTTTATCCCACTCCCCGTTTTGATTTTTTCTTTCAATCTCAAAACCTGAATTGTTCTCCTCAGAAACCGTAGTCCAGTTTAGTTTAACTTTATTCCCGGTTAAAACTGAGATAAAAGAAGACAGCTCTACCGGAAGTACAGTATCTGAAATTGATGCCCTGTAATAAATGTCATCCAAAATTAACTGAGCAGTATTTCCGGTACTTGATTCACCGTAAAACATAACGTCATCAATTGTAGTAAGCGCAGGCAGCTGAGCTTTTGGGAGATCATTGCCGGCCAGAGTTCCATCAATGTAAATATCCATAGTATTTGATGCCACACTTTGAGATGTAACATAGGTGTAATTAACAGTCGATGCTGAGTTATTACAATAAATATCGACATTATATGTCTGGTCTTTTACAAAAGATGATGCAGACATGCCCGTACTTACCCATGCAGCAGCCTGCCTTGTATTAGTTGTTAATGCTGTTCCTGCCCCAAAAGCAAACCTTAGACCTGCAAATGTTGTAGCGCCGGAAAAAGTTGTACCGACTGTTGTAAACGGCGAGCCGTTACCAATAAAACAATAAAATGTCCCAGATGCTCCGCCTGTCATCCTCATTTTAAATCTGATTGTAAAACCTGTTGAAGGTGAACTGATTGTATGCAATGCAAACTTATTTACGGAACCTCCAGTAGGTGCTGTTATTTTTAACTGAGAGCCTCCTTCTCCGATGGTAGATGTTTCAAGTACAAATGAGCCGGCTCCCGATCCCATTCTTACATACTGCAAGCCGTCAGCCGGATCCGGCAGAAAAGTGGTTGAGGAGCCACTTGCTGTATTGTACGTTCCGGTGCCTGAACCGAAATTATAATGATAAGTAGTTTGTGAAAATATTGAACTTACATAAAGGAGTAAAATGAGTGAAAAGATTTTTTTCATAAAAATATTTTTTGAATTATTAAATGGTAGGTTAAGATAATGTCAGAGTGTTATCTTAATGTTAAGGAAGCAATAGATTACAGAAAAAAATTTAGGTTTTACATGATGAAGAGGTGAAAAAAAATAAATTTGATTTTAACTAGATTGTAAAAATCCGGCAACTTAAGAAAAATTGTAACCGAAGGAAAACTGAACAAAAAGCTGAAATTTTAAAAAATGGAGTGATTAGACTGACGTATAACCCTACATTATAAAAAAAGCCCCGGGAGAACCAAAACCCCCGGGGCAATATTTCCATTATGTAACTGCTAATCAATTATAACAGAATTAATATTTATTTTGTTACAACCATCCGCTTTACATCAGAGAAGCTGCTCGTTTCAAGTTTATAGAAATAAACACCGCTTGCAAATTTTGATGCATCGAATGTAATATCATAAACTCCCGCAGCTTTTATTTCGCTAACTAATAATGCTAGTTCTTTACCAAGGATATCGAATACTTTTAAGCTAACGAAATCCTGATTTGGTACTGTGAATGAAATTGTAGTTGCCGGATTAAAAGGATTAGGATAATTCTGAGATAATGAAAACTTATCAGGTATGCCGATTATAACTTCATTGGATAATTCATAGTATTTGAAATTTCCGTTGAAATCAATTTGCTTCAATCTGTAATTATATTTTCCTGACTGTAGATTTTTGTCTTCAAATGAATAATTATGGATAATGTTTGATGTTCCGTTACCGGTTACGTTTCCGATTTTATTCCAGTCATTGGTTAATTTTTTTCTCTCTATGTCAAAACCGGAATTATTTTGTTCAGAAACAGTTGACCAGTTAAGTTTTACTTTATTCGAATTTACAAGTGATGTAAAAGATTCAAGCTCAACAGGCAGAGCAGTAGGATTTAACCCAAATTCCAGAGCTACCGGGGAAGAAAACATAGGACCTCCAACATCATTAAGTCTGTATTGAATACCCCCGTTACCTGCTGCATTTTGAATGCCAATATCGCAATATGGTGTGAACTCAGTTAAGTAATTCAGTGATTCTGTATCATTATACTGGAATCTGATATTCCCCGAAGAATAAAATACTACCTGCATGGTAATATAATTTGTTGAAACTCCGGGATTGATATATGGATAGGCATGATAATATGTTACGACAAATTTATTGGCATCTCCACCGTAATAAACTTTTGAGGAAGGATAAGTTGCAGACGTAAAATCTAAATCAATTAAGCCCGGTGCTACCATATTCACAGGATTACTAACATTAGGAATACTGCTCAAAGTATAAATATATGGCGAAACTACACTACCGAAATTCAGGAAGCCGTTGGTGTAAATGTTTACTGAACTATACGATGAACCCATGTAAGTAAAATTAAAACCCATATTGACAGTAACGCTTCCATCATCAGGATCTGAAAACGTTGCCACTGTATGCCCTGCAGTCACAGGGTTTATCCAGTTATAAACCGGTGGATTAGATGTACCGAACAGAACTGCTGAATTTGAAAAATAATATCCGCCATTACCCGTACCGCCGCCGCCATAATTGTAATTTACAATTGAAAAGACTGATGTCAAAGTATCATTTACAGTTGACTGGTCACCTGCTAACAGCGTTGTAACTTTCATAGTGTAATTTCCAGCAGCAGGAGAAAATGTCGAATCGAATGTTATAGTATAAGACGAACCGGAAGCTAAGGATATACTTGATTTCGTACTGGAATAATTCGTAGGTCCGGTAATTACACATGAAACATTAAATGTCCCCTGTGTAACAAGTCCGTAATTTCTAACTATTGCTTTCGGAGCTAAAGTAGGTGTATTCGTTAAACTGGTTGTGCCTGCAGGATAAGTATTTATATACGCACCAACATCATTATTTAAAGAAGCAGAACTTAAATCAAATTTAAAACATCCTCTGCCATGAGTTGCAGCTAATAGTAAGCTTAATGTAGGTTTATATTTCAAATCATATACCTGTACAGACGGCATACCTGTATTGAATGAAACCCATGATGTACCTTCATTAGTTGATTGATATACACCAACATCTGTACCAACAAAAATCATTCGTGTTCCATTGGTTTTTAAAGCTATTGTATTAATTGCAATACTTGGGAGATTACCGGATATATTGGTCCAGTTTAATCCCCCATCAGTTGTTTTGCTGATTCTATTGGATGAAACACCGCCAAAAACAGCATAACACACATTATCATTAATGTTATCGACTATCAAATCGGAAACATAGTTGCCGGTTATATATGATGTCCAGTTTGCTCCGTTGTTAGTAGTTACAATTATTTTTCCACCGGATGTGCCTGCATAAATTTTTGAGGTTGAAAGCGGGCTAATAGCAATTGCGGAAAGTGCACTGCCGAGAGTTGTAGTTGTAGCTATTTGTGTCCAGCCGGAGCTTTGTGTAGCAGTTCTTGCATTCGAAGTTTTCCATAAATCGGTTTCACCGTATACGATTGTATTGTTATCACCCGGAGCAACTTCATAAGGATTATAAAAAAGTCCTCCTTGTCCGGCGCCTGAAGGTGAAATTTCAGAATATGACAAACCGCTGTTTGTTGATCTTTGTACGGAGCCATTAACATACTGTCCGTACACATAATTTGAGTTTAACCGGTCAACAACTGTATATCCACCATCACCCGTTGATCTCTGAATCCAGACTAAACCGGAGTTTGTAGATGTTTGTTTATTATTATCCTGACAACCCCCGTGAAGATTGAGCGCATTTGATGCATCGCAATCTACACTCTGGTATTGTAGTGTTGAAATCTTAGCATTCAAATCTGTCCATGATGTTCCGTGATTGGTTGATTTATAAATTCCGCCGTCTGATAAGCAATATAAAGTTGAGCCGTTATAAGCCAAGTAATGAATATCGGCATGAGTAAAAAATGACGTATTGGATGTTGACCAGCCTGAAACTTTAGTCAGCGTAACTCCGCTGTTTGTAGATGTGTATACATCAAGTCCGCCGACAATAACATAGTTTGGATCACCGGGCTTTACAACTACGGCATTATCATACCAGCCCTGAGAGCTGAGATAGTTTGTAGTAGTGTTCTGCACAATCCAGTTTACTCCGCCGTTTGTAGTTTTGCAAAGCGCATTCAAGCCGCCTGTTGAACTGTTTTCCATACTTGCATACAATACCTGAGGATTTACATCGGATATTGCCAGTTGAGTTCTTCCGGCATTTGCTCCATTAAGGGCACCATAGAAAGTCCAGTTTGTTCCGCTATTAGTAGTTTTATAAACAGAACCATTCATCGTGGAAGCATATAAATTCGCAGTAACAGTAACATCCATCACTAATGATGTAACATTTACTGTGGAATTTACTTTAGTCCAGGTTGTACCGGCATTTGTACTTTTAAAAATTCCGGAGCTGCCTGCAGCATAAACGAAATTTGAGTTGGAAGGGTTAACTATAATTGTTGAATAATGACTGCAAGTAGAGTATGGAATTATTTTATTCCAGGTAGCGCCGGCATCTGTAGACTTGAACATACCATCTCCATATTGACTATCCGATGAAAAATTTAACTCGCCCGTCCCATAATATAAAACATTTGGATTATTTTTATCTATTGCTATTGCACCGCTGGCAATTGAGCTAAGTCCGTCAGTAAGAACAGTCCAGTTTGCACCTGCATCAGTGGTTTTCCAGACACCGCCCTGCGCTGCAGCTATATAAAAAATACTTGGATTAGAAGGATGAAATGCTATTGAGTTTGTTCTGCCCGAAATGTAATTGCTGCCTGTAAGATTATAAAACATTCCAACCGGGTTAACGCTTACCCAGCTTGAACCGCTGGTTACACTACTTTGAATTTCTGAATCTTTAACTAGCTTATTCTTTTGAATAATTGCATTTGTATATGCATCTTTGGGAAGAGTTTTTTCAGGACCGCCTGCCCGTCTTACTGAAATATATCTCTCTCTTTCAAAAATTGTTTCAGATGTTTCACCTTCTTCTTCGATTAATTTCTGAGCGTTTAAACTTGATGTAATAATCAGGAAGAAATTTAAAACTAAGAATAGATTTAAAAGACCTTTTGATTTGTTATTCACTATTGTTTTAGGGGGGATTTACTTTCTTATCAACTAATTAAAAATAGCTAATTATAAAAATACTAACTATGAAAAAGTAAACCTATAGTAGGGGGGGAAACAAAAAAAGCCCTGTGAGAAGAAAAACTCACAGGGCTTAGGGTACAACTCATATAAACTAAATTTTATTTATTTCGTTACAACCATTCTTCTTACTTCTGAGAAGCTGCTTGTTTCTAGTTTATAGAAATAAACACCGCTCGAAAGTTTTGAAGCATCGAATGTAACATCATAAATACCTGAAGCCTTAACATCGTTTACTAATATTGCAACTTCTTTACCAAGAACGTTGAAAACCTTAAGGCTTACAAAGTCTTGTTTTGGAATTGAGAAGCTGATAGTAGTAGCAGGGTTAAAAGGATTCGGATAATTTTGTGATAATGAGTAATCTTTTACATTTCCTTCATTACCTGTGATGCCTACTGAGTTTGCAATGATACCGGTATTTCTGATTGAGTAATCAAAATTATTCATACCTGTATTGTATTGCTTGCTAAGCTGGAAGTTAACAAGTGTAACGCTGCTAAGATCAACTGATTGTCCGTTAATCTTGAACTGTGATAACTCAATTTCTTTTGTTGTGAATGCGCCTGTCATCGGAACGTTTACAAACGGATATACATATTGGCCGTTTACTTTAGCTTCAAGTATAACACTTAAAGTACCTGAACCCATTACTTCGAATCTTAATTTTGAGAAGTTTCTTAAATCAACACCGTCATAAGCGCCGTCTAAGCTTCTTGAGATATAAACTTTATCACCAAGGTTTCCTCTCATCTTTACGCCGCCCGGGAATAAGAATGAGTTGTTTGGTAATGATGGTGAAGATGCCTGGAAGAAGCTGAATTCGGAAAT
>JBHEKU010000256.1:0-9387 GCA_041859205.1 Ignavibacteria bacterium
TAATTCATAATTCATAATTCATAATTCATAATTCATAATTCATAATTCATAATTCATAATTCATAATTCATAACTGAAACTACGCCTTTATCACCACAAGCTTCTTATCTTCAACGCCATACTCTTCCATTCCTTCATATAGAATTATCTTAGGTTTATCGCGCATAGCATTTATTTCATCTGAAATATCTCCGCCCTTAATTAGTATGTATTTGCCGTTGGATTTTAAATAATCTTCTCCGAACGTCTTTACTTCTTTAATAGGTGCTACAGCTTTCGCCGTTACATAATCGAACTGATGTTTGTAATCTTTATCCCTTCCAATATCCTCGCCTCTTCCAACCAGCGCAGTAATTTTTTTCAGCCTCATCTTATCTATTATGTCTTTAACAACCATTATTTTTTTAGCAATTGAGTCGACACATAAAATTCTGGCATCGGGATATAATATTTTCAAGGGTATGGCAGGAAATCCGCCGCCCGTTCCTATATCGACTAAAGAGAATTTATTTTCCAGCTTATACTTGGAAAGGAAGAAGATTGAATTTATGATGTTATTCTCTATGCTTTCAAGCTTACGTGAAACGAGATTTATTTTGGAATTCCATTCCATCAGGTGTTTATTGTATTCCAAAAATTGCTGATATACGCCCGAATCTTCAATTTTTAATTCTTTTACAAGAAATTGCTTTAATTTTTCCAATAGTCTTCTCCGAATAATTTCCTGAAATTAGCTATTATTTTGCATTGATTAAATTCATAAAAACCCCTATTTTAAAGTTTATTCATTTTTTAACTCATCAACTATGTCAGAAATTAATATAACGGCTGTAAAAAGAGAAGACTTTAGAGGCTCAGCCACGGTAAATTTTAGAAAAAAAGGTATGGTTCCGGGAATATTCTACGGACATGCTTCAGGCAATATTCCTATTGCCGTTAATGAATTAGCATTAAGACCTTTGATTTACACATCGGAATCTCATGTCGTAAATCTTAATATAGAAGGCGTTAACGAAAAATTTAATGCCATCATTAAAGATGTTCAGTTTCATCCGTTATCGGATAAGCCGATTCATTTTGACTTCCAGTCTTTAAGTGAAGATAAAGAAGTAAACATCGAAGTCCCTGTTCATTTAACAGGAAATCCAATCGGTGTAAGAAATGGCGGACTTTTACAGCACGTATATCATAGACTTGAAGTTATCTGTCTTCCTAAACATATTCCTGCATCTATCGATATAGATATTGCAGGTCTTGAAATAGGACAGTCGATAAAGATCTCTGATCTGAATTATGAAGGTGTAAAATTCATAAATGATTCTCATGCTACAATAGTTGGTGTTGTTGCTCCTAAGGGTGCAACTGATGCAGCTGCAGTTGAAGGCGCAGATGGAACAAAGGAACCTGAAGTAGTTGCAAAGGGAAAGAAAGAAGACGCAAAATAATATATTCTAAGTTATAAAGTACTACAGTAATATTCACATCTAAAATTTCATTTAAAATATTTATATTATATTTCTCTTCTTCCTTACAAAGGAAGAAGAGAAAATTTTCTAAGGCACTTTGGCACAAGTATTAAAATAGTTCCCCGCTGTTATTGATATAAGTTTTAGAAAATATTTTTCCCAATTAACCCGGGATAAAAAAAAATAGAATAATGAAATTAATCGCTGGTCTTGGCAACCCAGGCTCCAAATACGAATTAAACCGTCACAATATTGGCTTCATAGTTCTCGATTTACTTTCCGATAATCTCGGCCTTACCTTCAAAGCCGGCAAAGGCGATTGGTTCTACGCCGAAGGAAAAATCGATAATGAAGACTTTATCCTTTTAAAGCCCACAACTTTCATGAATAACAGCGGAGCCGCTGTTAAAGAATTCGCAGACTCCCACGATATCAAATACACAGATATGCTTCTCATTTACGATGACTTCCAGCTTCCGCTTGGAACAATCCGCGTAAGAAGAATGGGTTCTGACGGCGGGCATAACGGTATCAAAAATATAATTTATCATTTAAATACTATTGAGTTTCCGAGAATGCGTATCGGTATCGGCCCTGAAGAAATTATCAAAGGGGAAGATTATGTCGATTACGTTCTTTCCAATTTTAATGATAATGAAATAGAAATCATTAAGCAGCTTCTCCCTCATTATTTTAACTGTATCATTAACTTTCTCACAAAGGATATTGTTCAAGTAATGAATGAATACAACAGAAGCTTTATTACAAAAGAATAAAGCAGTCAGTTACTTTTGCAGGTTTATTTTTATCCAAAACAAAAATATACATGAAAAAAAACTTATTACTCTCTATTTTAACGGTTCTTGTTTTACCGGCGATTTCTTTTGCCAGTGAAGCTGACCTTAAAATTCCCGAGTTCTCAGCGGCACAAAACCAATATCTTTATATGGGTTTCGCTGTGTGTGTTCTGGGTTTGCTTTTTGCTTTAATACAGTTCATTAAAGTAAAAAAATTACCTGCCCATAAATCTATGCTGGATGTTTCACAGATTATTTTTGAAACTTGTAAAACTTATCTTATTCAGCAGGGAAAATTCCTGTTTATTCTTTTGTTATTATCGGTACTATCATCGGATTTTATTTCGGTTTTCTCCAGCATCAATCAGCTGGCGGAGTTGCCCTTATTCTGATGTGGACCGTCATTGGTATACTTGGTTCTTATGGTGTGGCATGGTTCGGTATCAGAATGAACACTCTTGCTAACTCGCGAATGGCTTTCGCTTCTCTGAAAAGAAGACCTCTTAATCTATTAAATATTCCTCTTGATGCAGGTATGTCCATCGGTGTTATGCTTATCTGTATAGAATTATTCTTAATGCTTGCCATTCTCTTGTTCGTTCCGCGTGAACTAGCAGGAGCTTCATTTATAGGTTTTGCAATCGGTGAATCTCTCGGAGCATCTGCTCTAAGAATCGCCGGCGGTATCTTCACAAAAATTGCAGATATCGGTTCTGACTTAATGAAAGTTGTTTTCAAAATTAAAGAAGATGACCCTCGTAATCCCGGTGTTATTGCCGATTGTACAGGTGATAATGCAGGTGACTCTGTAGGTCCGACTGCTGACGGTTTTGAAACTTACGGTGTTACAGGTGTTGCGCTTATTTCATTTATCGTTCTTGCTGTTACTGGCGCAGGATTTCAGGCTGAGCTTCTTGTTTGGATATTCGTAATGCGTGTGCTTATGATTCTTACCTCCATCGCAGCATTTTATATTAATAAAGTTTACTCCAGCGCGAGATATTCTAAAGCAGAAGATTTGGATTTCGAAAAACCATTAACATCTTTAGTCTGGATTACATCTATTCTTTCTATCGCAGTTACATTTATAGTTTCATATGTGTTGATTGGCTATCTTCCTAATAACTTATGGTTAACGCTATCTATAATTATTTCATGCGGTACTCTCGGTGCTGCTCTTATTCCCGAGTTTACGAAAATATTTACATCACCGAAATCTGCACACGTGCAGGAAGTTGTTGAATCTTCTAAAGAAGGCGGTGCATCACTTACAATTCTTTCCGGTCTTGTTGCAGGTAACTTCTCTGCATTCTGGAAAGGCATGGTATTCTTCGGACTTATGTTTGCGGCTTATTATGCTTCGCACAATATAAATCCTGCGGGCTCACCTGAAATAATGATTTACCCTGCAATCTTTGCATTTGGTTTAGTTGCATTCGGATTCCTTGGTATGGGTCCGGTAACAATTGCCGTTGATTCATACGGTCCTGTTACAGATAACGCTCAGTCAGTTTACGAGCTGTCGCTTATCGAAGAAAACAAAGAAAAAAATTCTGCTGATATCGAAAGAGAATTCGGTTTCAAACCTGATTGGGAAAAAGCAAAATTATATCTCGAAGAAAACGACGGGGCAGGAAATACATTCAAAGCTACTGCAAAGCCTGTTCTTATCGGAACGGCAGTTGTAGGCGCTACAACAATGATTTTCTCGCTTATCCTTGTGTTGAAAAATACTTTAGGGTTCGAGCCGGAGCTTGTTCTTAACTTATTAAATCCATGGTCGCTTCTCGGATTCATTTGCGGCGGCGCAGTAATATACTGGTTCACAGGCGCGTCTACTCAGGCAGTTACAGTAGGGGCTTACAGAGCAGTTGAATATATTAAGAGGAATATTAACCTTGATGAAAACGCAGATATGTCTGCATCGACAGAAAAATCAAAAGAAGTTGTGAAGATATGTACTGAATATGCTCAGAAAGGTATGTTCAATATCTTCATCGCAATTTTCTGTTTCGCACTTGCATTCGCAATGTTCTCCGCTCCGGCTGATTTAGTACCCGGAATGGATATGAAGGCAGCGCTCGCAGCATCAGCACCGACATGTTTCTTTATTGCATACCTGATTGCTATTGCAGTTATAGGTTTATTTCAGGCTCTCTTTATGGCTAATGCCGGCGGCGCATGGGATAATGCTAAGAAAGTTGTTGAAACTGATTTAAGACAAAAAGGGACTCCGTTACATGATGCAACAGTTATCGGTGATACAGTGGGTGATCCGTTCAAAGATACATCTTCAGTAGCATTAAATCCGATAATTAAGTTCACAACATTGTTCGGACTTCTTGCTATGGAAATTGCAATATCTCCGGACTTCAGAGCTATAGCTCCGAAAATCGGTCTTATATTCTTTGTCATTGCTCTTATATTCGTATGGCGTTCATTCTATAAGATGAGAATAAAATCAAATTAAGATTTAAGAAATAAGATTTAAGATATTCCTTACTAAATCTTAAATCAAAAATCCTAATTCTTAAATAATAGAGTCACTATTAGTAAAACTAAACCCTCACATGAGAAAATCGTGTGAGGGTTTTTTTATTGTGCTAGCTTTATACAATAGAAAATGAATATAATTATACATAATTTTTGACTATTCTTGAGAATAATGTAAGTTTTGTTAAAGTAGTTTCGTCTATACAAATAATACAATGTAATTTACATAGAGCCTGATTCACCAATTAAGCTCTTAAAACAATTTTTCACTAAATAAAAACTAAAACCCCGCATGAAAGCCCTCGCAACTTTCTTACTTGTTGCCATTTGCACAAATTTTGCTTTTTCCGATTCAAAGCCTGTATTTTTGTCACCTTTACCGGATTCAAAATACAATAAAGTGTCTACTTCAATATTATTGAAGTATGAAGGTAATACTTCTCAATTATTAAAGGAAAGTAACTTAATATTTATTACCGGTAGTAAATCCGGAAGTCACCAATTTACAACAAAGTTTGCCGAAGATAATAAGTCTTTTATAATTACTCCGATTGACAAATTTGATTTTGATGAGAATGTTAACGTATATATTGCAAACAAAAACAGAAGCATCGAATATTCTTTTTCCTTTTTTACGGAAAGACAGGATATAAAATCTGATGTATTGGAAATAATGAAAAGGGAAAATCCATTTTTTGAAAAATCGCAAGTTCAAATACCATTTACGAACGGACAATCAAATAATAATGATTCTCTCCCGAGTGATTTTCCAAATATAGTTGTTAAAAATTCAGATGGTCCAAGCCCCGGTTATGTTTTTCTAAGTAATTTTACTATGATGGCAACTACTGTTGCTCCTTATTTAATAATAATGGATAATACGGGCACTCCGGTCTTTTATAAAAAAATGCCTGCTCCTTGTTTTGATTTTAAAAAGCAGCCAAATGGTCTATTAACATATTACAGTCAGGCAGCGGCAAAATTTTTTGCAATGAACAGCCAATATCAGGTTACAGATAGTTTCTATTGCGGTAATGGATATCCAACTGATCTTCATGAATTGAGGCTGCTTACTAACGGACATGCACTTTTAATGAGTTATGACCCTCAGATTGTGAACATGAGAAATATAATTCCAAACGGAGATACCGCTGCTGTCGTTACCGGTCTTATAATTCAGGAAATAGATGCAAACAAAAACGTGGTTTTCCAATGGAGAAGCTGGGACCATTTTAATATTGTTGATGCAAAACATGAAGATATGAGTGCGCATACCATAGACTACGTTCACGGAAATTCTATAGAGCCGGATAATGACGGAAATATATTAATTTCAAGCAGACATCTTTCAGAAATAACGAAAATTAACAGAACTACGGGTGCAATCATTTGGCGCTTCGGTGGAGTTAATAACCAGTTTGCCTTTGCAAATGATTCTATAACTTTTTCTTATCAACATGCAGTTCATAGACTTGCAAACGGGCACATTCTGTTATTCGATAATGGTAATTATCGGGAAACCAGCGATACCGATTTAGAAGGAGAGCCGCGCTCGGCGTATTCCAGAGCGGCAGAATATAGTTTAGATGAAAATCATCTGGTTGCCACGCTTGTATGGCACTACAGAAGGTCTCCGGATATTTACGGATATGCTATGGGAAATGCAGAAAGACTGGAAAACGGAAACACATTAATTTGCTGGGGTGCAATAAATCCGAATATTACAGAAGTAAATCCATCTGGGGAAATTGTATTTGAAATGACATTCCCAAGAGGAATATATACTTATAGAGTATTCAGAAATAGCTGGATACCCACAGGACTCCAAACTAATTCAGGAAATGAAATTCCTAAAAATATAAATCTATATCAAAACTATCCTAATCCTTTCAACCCTTCGACAACGATAAAATTTGATTTATCAGAAAAAAGTAAAGTGTTCATGTATATTTATAATTCTATAGGACAGAAAATTGAGGAAATAAATTTTGGAGTTAAAAGTCAGGGAAGTTATGAATATAAATGGAATGCATCTGCGCTTGCGAGTGGAATTTACTACTACCGGATAAAAACTGAAACAGAAACTTTAACGAAACAAATGTTACTTTTAAAATAGTATTAATGCAATAGTTGTAAGAAAACCCTTTCAGAATTTATTTTGGGAGGGTTTTTTTATTATATATTTTTATTATTATTTATATAATAAAAAAATGCCCGCCGGCATAAGCCAACGGGCATCCCTCTAAGAAAGGAATCGTAGTATCTCACCTCGATCCCAAATTCAAATTAAAATTTTTCCCAAACAAATTCAACCCCAAAACCTAAAAAATTTCATAGGAAAAATAAGAGTTTTTTTTATAAATTTTATTTCTCAAACTGTATAACTATCTTCATCTTTATGGCAAAAAATACTACTCAAAAGGTCCTCACCAAAAATGAGAATAAGTCTGTAGATTTAGATAAGATTTTTGAAAATTACTTCTGGCTTATAATTCCCATTTTTGCAGTTATTTATTACATTGTAAGTAAGTCCTCATCAGGTTTCTATCAGGATGATGAAATGGGTCACTATCTCAACATGCGGGATTTCTGGACACATCCGGGAGCTATTTTAGGCAACTGGCCTAAAACAGGATATAAACTCATTATGGTTCTGCCAAGTTTGATGGGCTATCAGGGAGTTTTATTCTTTAATTCTTTGATTGCTTCTGTTACGGTTTATATGACTTATGTGCTATTAAGAGAATACAAAATAAAGTATGCTTTTTTTGGCGCGCTGTTACTTGCTTTGCAGCCTCTTTATTTTGATTTGTCCTTCCGCTCCTACGCCGAAATTTTTTCGGGACTTTTATTTTTATTTGTAATTTATTCTTATAAAAAAGATAAGCTTTTTATTTCAGGTTTAATCCTTGGATATATATTTACTGTCAGACAGGAAGTTGCACTGGTTGGATTAATATTGGCTGTGATGTTTGCAATGAGAAAAAACTATTTAGCGATAATTTCTCTGGGAATATTTCCTTTGCTTTATATGTTCGCAGGATATCTTCAGTCAGGTGACCCGATGTTTATTATTAATGAGATGAAGAATGTTGGTGAAATGGATTTCGGCGGAGCAAACAGGGGATTTATACACTATTTTAAAGTCTACATCTTTATTGTTGGTCCTATATGTTTAGCATTATTCTTATCAGGGTACTTTGGCTTCATAGGTAAAAATGCAAAAGAATATTTCAAAAAATATGATTTAATCTATATAATCTTTACACTGATGTTTCTCGTTCCTGTGGCATTAATGCTTAAAGGTGTTAACCCCGGAACATGGAGATACCTCCTTCCAAGTTCTCCTCTTGCTGCATTTTTTGCAGTAGTTGGTTTGAATAATATTGCAGATGCTAAGTTCAGAAATATTTACATGGGGCTTACGGGTTTCATTGCATTAATAACTCTTGCGTTTTTATCACATACTTCAAACGGACTGGATGTAACTGAAGTTTCTGAGTTCACAAAAATCTTGTTCCTGGGAATATTCTTTATCGCCACATTAGTTATTAGCCGCAGCAATGTGCAGAAATATCTGAACACAGTTGCAATTGTTGGAATAATTTTAGCTGCCGGATATTTAGCAATGAACTATGAGCCAAGAAAATTAAATCCTGAAAACGAAGCGATTATAAAAATCGGAGAATACGTAAACACTCCGGAAATAAAAGATAAGAATGTTTATTTTACAAACAGTAATATTCTATTTTTCGGAGATATTCATGGTGAAAGAGGGAAAAAATTCCAGACATTAAATATGGAAAATTTATCTAAATCTTCTAAAGGTTCTATAATAATCTGGGATACACACTACGGATACAGACCTGAATATAAAAAAGATGTAAAACTTGATGTACTAAAAGACACTTTGAATTATAAACTACTGAATCAATTTATTTCTACTGATAGAAAGTTTGCTGCATATGCATTTGAGAAATTAAATTAATTTGATAAAAGACGATAAGAAAATATTGTTTTTAAATTCCGCTCTTACCATTGAGAATCCTTACATTAGTACAGAAGAAGCTTTAGAATGGCTAAAGACAGAGAATGAAAGAATAAATGTTAACATAGAAGAGATTAAGTTCAGTGAAATGCCTGACTGGTATTTTGATGAGACAACCGGAAACTTAAGACATGTTTCTGGCAAGTTCTTTTCTATAGAAGGTATCCATGTAAAAACGAATTGGGGTAAAATTCCGGAGTGGACTCAGCCCATAATTAATCAGCCTGAAGTCGGATATCTGGGTATTATTACAAAGCGCTTTAACGGCATTTTGTATTTTCTAATGCAGGCAAAAATTGAGCCCGGCAATATAAATTATGTTCAGCTTTCACCGACAATACAAGCAACAAGAAGTAATTATTCGCAGGTTCATAAAGGTAAAAGACCTCTATATTTAGAATACTTTAACGGTGAAAAAAAATCTCGAGTTTTACTTGACCAGCTTCAGTCAGAACAAGGAGCTCGTTTCTTAAGAAAAAGAAACAGGAATATTATTATTGAAATTGAAGATGAAATAGAAATTTATGAAAACTTCAGATGGCTTACCTTAGGACAGATAAAAAAAATGATGATGAATGATAAT
>JBHEKU010000046.1:0-13996 GCA_041859205.1 Ignavibacteria bacterium
ATAATAATACTCGGCGTGAACATGTCACGTAAGGCAATTGATTCATTGCTGGATAGAGTGCCTCCTGGTTTATCAGAGAAAATACGGTATGAAACTTTGTTAATTGAAGGGGTAGAAGGAATAAGAAATTTCAGAATAAGACGCACGGGGCCGAAAATTTTTATTGATATGGTAATTAATATCAGCAGAATTATTCCCTTCTCAAAAGCGCATGATATTATGGATGCTGTTGAAAGAAGATTGAATCAGTTAATTGATAATGCAGATATAGTTATTCACTCAGAGCCTGTTGAAACGGATAAAGAGACTATCAACGATAAAATAAAAATGATAGTGAACAGTTACGGTTTGAAATGTCACGATATATTTTCACATAAGATAGGTAACGAAATTTTTTCCGAACTGCACGTGGAAGTTACCGATACAAATGATTTGATAAAAGCACATGACAGAATTACTGAAGTGGAAGAAAAAATAAAATCAGAAATTGGAATTATCTCAAATGTAAAGATTCACATTGACGAGCCGAGTAATATTTTATATGATACTACCGATATTACAGCGAAGTCAGGTGATATGATTACAGAGATTCAAAAAATTATTAGTCAGAATAGCGATGTTACATCCTGTGGAGATTTCAACGTAATTATCACTAACGGAAAAATAAGAGTATCTCTTAACTGTACATTCGATTATCATTATTCACTGGATGAAGTACATGATATTGTAACACTCCTTGAAAGCAAAATTTTTGCAGAACTGAAAAGCAGATATCCGAAGCTTTCAAATGTTATTATTCATGCAGAACCTTCAGCAATTAACAATTAGTAATTAACAATTAACAGCAAAACTTTAGAATAATATGAAAATTAAATTAGGTTTATTTGGTGTAGGGCATCTGGGCAAAGTCCATTTAAAATTATTAAAAGAACTCGCGGGCGAAAGAGATGATTTAGAGATTGTTGGGATAAATGATATTAATGCAGAGAACTTATCAAAAATCTCAGAAGAGTTTGGAGTTACCGGCTATGAAAGCAGAAACGAGCTGATAGAGAAAATAAATGCAGGAGTAATCGTTACATCAACAAGCGCGCATCATGAGCTTACAAAAGAATTACTTACAAAAGGGATACATTGCTTCATTGAAAAACCTATCACTGATACTATAGAAGAGGCTAATGAACTTCTTGAAATATTCAATAAGCAAAAATTAACCGTACAAATAGGGCATATAGAAAGATTTAATCCCGCTCTTCTTGCAATAGAAAAATATAACTTAACTCCTTTGTTTATAGAGTCTCACAGACTATCGCAGTTCAATCCAAGAGGAACAGATGTATCCGTTATAAAGGATTTAATGATTCACGATATAGATATAATTCTTAACTTGGTAAAATCCAAAGTAAAAAATATTTCTGCCAACGGAGTTGCTATCATAACCGATAAAATTGATATAGCGAACGCCAGAATTGAATTTGAGAACGGGTGCGTAGCAAATGTAACTGCGTCAAGAATCTCTCAGAAGAAAATGCGCAAGATGAGAATCTTCCAGCAGAATGCATATATCTCAGTTGATTTCGCTGAGAATACATCTGAAGTATTCAGACTAACAAAAGATGCACCTGAAGGTTCAGGGGGTTTTGCAATGAGCGTAGGACAAATAGAAAAGAACGGAGAAAGTCTTGATATATATTACGAGAAACCAAAGCATGAAGAAATAAATCCGCTGAAGTTTGAGCTGAACTCATTTATAGACTCAATAAAAAATAATACAGAACCGAAGGTAACATTAGAAGACGGTATGGAAGCGTTAAGAGTTGCAGAGATGATTGTAAATCAAATTGAAGAAACACAAACATTCAAAATTTAATGTATAAAATTGCGCATATAACTGACCTACACATAAAAAGTCTTGACCTGAAAGGTTATAAAAGACAGCTAACTCTTTTGCTTGAAGATATAAAAAGAAGAGAGTGCGACCATATTTTTATTACGGGTGATATGATAGATAACGGTGAAGAAAAAGATTATACAAGTCTGATTAAAATTTTTAATCAGTTTGGATTGATGGATACGAACAAAATTACCGTCACAATCGGCAATCACGAAATTTATGGCGGCACACAGACGGCAGAAGATGTATACTTATTCCCAAGCAGATGCATGAATACGGATTATAATGCTCAGGTAAAATTATTTTATGATTATTTTAAACCGGCATTTGAAGGGGCAGAGATAAACAACGAACATAATCCATTCCCCTATTGCAAGATTTTATTTGATAAGATTGCACTGATAGGAGTAAACTCTAACGCTCACTGGTCAAAGATAAGAAACCCAATAGGCTCCAATGGCGCAGTGTATGACGAACAGTTTAAGAAACTTTCCAAGATATTAAAATCAGATGATATAAAAGATAAACTAAAAATTGTTCTTATCCATCATCACTTTAATAAAACGAGTGAAGTCGCAAGCAATATTGTGCATTCACTCTGGCTTTATGTTGAAAGAAGAACTATGAAACTGCACAATAAAAAAAGACTATTCAAACTGTTTAAAGAAGCTAAAGTTGATATGGTGCTTCACGGACATACGCACATAACGGATTCATACAATAGAAAAGGAAGTTTATTTGTGAACAGCTCGGCAAGCGTAATACCTTTTACACAAAACAAAGTTAGAAAATATCATATCATAAAGATTCCGAAAGATAAAAATAAAATGAATTTCGATGTGCAATTAATAAATTTATAAATGAAGTTAGATTGAATTTAGAAATAAAAGATAAAATATTAGAAATCATAGGAGCCGAAGCAGATAAAGCCGGTTATGAAATTTATGTTATCGGCGGATATGTACGAGATTTTATTTTAGGAAAGCAAAGCACCGATATTGATATAATGGTATTGGGAGATGCAACTGAGTTTGCTCATATTGCGGCTAAAAAATTTAAAACCGAGCTAAACGCCGTCTATAAAAATTTTGGCACTGCACTCTTAATGGTCACAGATAACGGAGTCGAATATAAAATTGAATTTGCCTCAGCGCGTAAAGAAAGCTACAACAGAAATTCAAGAAAGCCTGAAGTAGTTGATGCTAATTTAGAAGAAGATATTTCAAGAAGAGATTTTACTATCAATACTCTCGCAGTTTCTTTAAACAAAAAAAATTACGGTGAACTTATAGATTTATACAACGGAGTTGAAGATATTAGGAATGGAATTATCAAAACTCCATTAGACCCGTTGAAAACATTCGATGATGACCCCCTGAGGATAATGCGCACAATAAGATTTGCCTCACGATTGAATTTTAAGATTGAAGAAAAGACTTATCAGGCAATCATCTCGATGAAGGACAGATTAAAGGAAGCAGAGGTAGTTTCTACTGAAAGGATTACCGATGAGTTCCTTCAAATTCTGATGACTGATAAGCCTTCTATAGGATTGGACTTAATGTTTAAAACAGGAGTAATGGCAATTGTATTTCCTGAAATTTCCATAATGGCAGGAATTGAACAGAGAAAAGATTATCATCACAAAGATGTTTTTTATCATACGCTGCAGGTAGTTGATAACATTTCTCCGAAAACAGATAACGTATGGCTAAGATTTACTGCGCTTGTTCATGATATTGCAAAGCCTAAAACAAAACGATTCGTAGAAGGCACCGGATGGACATTTCACGGTCACGAAGAGGCCGGAGCCAGAATGATGAAGAAGATATTTTTGCGTATGAAACTACCTTTAACTCAGTTACCTTATGTGGAAAAATTAGTAAGGATGCATTTGCGGCCGATACCGCTCGCAAAAGATGAGGTAACGGATTCTGCAATAAGAAGACTGGCAGCGGAAGCAGGCGAGGACTTAGTAGATTTGCTCACACTTTGTAGAGCAGATATTACCTCGAAAAATATAACAAAAGTAAGTAAATTTTTTAAGAACTACGAACTAGTAGAAAAGAAAATAGTAGAAGTACAAGAAAAAGATAATCTCCGTAATTTCCAGTCGCCGGTGAGAGGTGAAGAAATTATGGAATATTTTAATATTCCCCCTTCCCGAGAAGTAGGCATTATAAAGAAAAAAATCGAAGAAGCCATATTAGAAGGCGAGATTCCGAACGAATATGAGGAAGCGCGTAAATTTATGGAAAAACTTTCTTTATAAGACCTTAACTCTTATTCAAACTGTTTAATAGCTAAAAAAGATTGTAAACTTTCCCGGTTTTGCAATTGTAAATTTTTGTTCAAAATAGGGCATATTTATTGAATTAATCAAGTTATGTTCAAAATCTTTTCACCCCTAATATTACTTTTATTTGTAAACGTTTCATTTTCCCAGGTTGACGTTGATAGTTTGATGCGTGATTTGCAAAGCAAAACTAACGGCGAAAAAATTGACAGTTCCGCTTTAAATACTCTTGAAAAACTTGCCGAATATTATCATCAGGATGACCCAATCAAGACACTTGAATACTCCAACAAGTATTTAATCACGGCAAGAAATTATAACGATAAAAAAAGTATCGCTCATGCATACCATTATCTCGGAGATTATTACAGAGACGAAGGTCTGCCTATTATTGCTATAGATTATTATTTCAGTTCGATGTACATATACGAAGAGCTGAATTTTCCCGGGGCAGTAGCATATACAAATATTGATGTAGGTAATATTTATTTTGATTTAGGCAAGCATGATAATGCAAAGCAGTATTACGAAAAAGTAATAAGTATGCCGGATGAAAAAGATGTTATCATAGCAAAAGCAGTTGCTCTGAATAACATAGGTTTGATTTACAGAGAAGCTAAAGATTACACAAACGCACTAAAGAAATTCGAGGAATCACTTGAAATAAGAAAAAAAGCAGATGATAAAAATCTTATTGCGCACTCATATAATTACATAGGAAACATTTATACGAATCTGAATAAACTTGATGAAGCTGAAAAGTACTACAATCAGTCTCTTCAGCTTTATAAAGAGATTAATGATTACTCTGATATGGGTAAAGTGATGATGAATATTGGTAAACTGTATTATGAAAAAAGTGAAAAGGAAAAATCTGTTGCTTACCGAAACGATGCAGTAAAACTATTTCTTGATAAGAATAAACTTTTTGCAGCGGCAGACGCAATGACAGACTTAGCAGAGTTTCATAAATCTGACGGAAACATCAGTGAAGCTTTAAACCATTCATTCAGAGCTTACAAAATTGCAACTGAAAATAAATACACATCTATAAGGCAGCAGTCTTTAAAACTTCTTTCCGATCTATATCTTATCAGTAACAACGTTCAGGAAGCATATAATTATCTAAAAATTTTTGATGACCTGAAAGACTCCATTGCACAGAGAGAAGCGCAAAGGAAACTTGTTAATCTGGAATTCTCCAATGAATTCCAAAGACGCGATAGAGAGATGAGCTCAATGAAGAGTGAAAATCAGCTGAAGCAGCTGACAATAGAAAATCAAAGCCGCAAAAATACTTTTTTACTGATTATTACAACTGCAATTTTTGTTTTGCTTGTTGTAATATTTTTTGCATTCAGATTACAAAGAAAAAGCCTGAAAATCCTTCAGGACAGAAATAAAGTCATAGATGAAAACAATAAAAAAATTGAGATAAGCATGAAGATGCTTGAAGATGCAAAAGAAGAAGCAGAGAAAAATTCAAGAATTAAATCTGAGTTCCTTTCAATAATGAGCCATGAGCTAAGGACTCCGATGAATGCAGTTCTTGGCATGACTCAGGTAATAATGGAAGAGAATCCCAGAAAAGACCAGCTGGAAAATCTTGAGACAATAAAAATTTCAGCGCAAAATCTGCTTGATATTATAAATGATATACTTGATTATAACAGGCTTGAATCAGGAAAAATATTTTTAGAGCATAAAGATTTCTCTTTGAAAAATCTTATGACAAAGCTCTTCAGAATTTTTTCATATAGTATGAAGCAAAAGGGATTAACTCTGAACTATAATTATGACAGCAGCCTCGGTGAAAGTTTTATAGGAGATGAAATACGGTTAGGTGAAATAATTACAAACCTTATAGGTAATGCAATAAAGTTCACCGATAGCGGTGCTATTACGGTTGATATTAAAAAGATCGGCAATAAACCGAATACAAGCCTTATAAGATTTTCTGTGAAAGATACCGGTATAGGGATTTCACAGCAAAATATTACAAATATATTTGACTCATTTACACAGGAAAAAACGGATACAACAAGAAAGTACGGAGGTACCGGACTTGGATTATCCATAGTAAAAAAATTACTTGAACTTATGAACGGCAGAATATTTGTTGAAAGCAAAGTAGGAGAAGGTTCAAAGTTTTATTTTGAAATAGAACTTGAAAATTCCGAGAAAAAATTTGAAAAAGTTTTTAAAGAACCTGAATCTGCTCCGACCAAAGTTAATTTAAGCAAAATATTAATAGTAGAAGATAATACTGTTAATCAGCTAGTGATGAAGAAAATGCTGAAGAATACGGGAATAGAAATAGATATTGCAGATAACGGAAAGATAGGATTTGAAAAAGTGTTACAGAATAAATATGACCTGGTTTTTATGGATTTGCTGATGCCTGAAATGGACGGCTATGAAGCAACCAAAGAGATAAGAAACTTTAATAAAGATATTCCGATTGTTGCGCTTACGGCTGATGTAATGAAAGGTGTTGAAGCAAAAACTAAAGAGGCAGGGATGAATAATTATTTAACAAAGCCCGTCAAAAAAGACGAGCTTTTGAAAATTCTATCTTTGTACTCAAATTAAAAGAACTACTTTATTAAAACCATATTTTTTGTTTCTGTATATCCTGAGGTAATCAGTTTATAAAAATAAACTCCCGAAGGTAATTCCGATGCGTTAAAATTTATTTCATAGTACCCTGCCTGCTTTACTTCATTTATCAGCGAGCTTACTTCTTTCCCAAGAGAATCATAAATTCTGATGGAAGCGAAATCTTTTTTTGGCAGGGTAAATGATATTGTGGTTGCCGGATTAAACGGATTTGGAAAATTCTGATTTAATTTATATTCATTTGGCTGAACTGAATTATTGTTCGATACACCCACAAGATTGCTTTGGCCTTCAATTGCCTTATAAAATTTATTTACAGCAACATTAGTGTAAACGCTTGTGCTTCCCGACTGCCATTCAATTTTTACCGAATCAATTACTGTTGCATTACCTAATCCGAAATGCTGTTCAAGATTTTGTGTGCAATAGCCTTCCTGTCCGCTGACAACTCTTGACTGCCAGACACTTTGCCCGTTGATAGTTGCTTTTACTCTTATCTTTGTTCCTATGGCCGAGCGGTTTGTTGTTACTCCCTGCAACTTAAACTCTGCCCATTTATTGCCATTTGAATTATCGTTTCTGAATAAGGCATTCAGCTCGTTTTCCTGGTATGTTTTTGCGCACATTATATCAAGGTCGCCGTCTCTGTCATAATCTCCCCATGCAAAACCGTAAGTATATCCTCCGTCAGAAGTTAAAGGACTTGCAGTGACTTTTTGAAAAGTAGCAGTGCCGCTTTCCATTTTCATATTTTTGTACAATTTATTATTCAATGATGAGCCTCCATAAGCCTGAGTAATAAACATATCTAAGTCTCCGTCATTATCAAAATCACCCCAGCCGGTAATAGCATGGTATCCATTTTCATTCACGATTGTATCATTAGTAACCGATGTGAAAGACCAGTTACCGTTATTTTTATACAAAGCATTTTTATGTTCAAAGTTTGCAAGGAATGCATCGAAGTCTCCGTCGTTATCATAGTCACCCCAGCTTGCGCTCCACCAGTTACCCTGAGTTTGAGTAAGCGCAGTAGTAGTTACTTTTACAAAAACTCCTGCGCCATCGTTTCTATAGAATGAGTTGATATTATTATTTTCATGGCAAACAAATAAATCAAGATCGCCGTCGTTATCAGCATCTATCCAGTTTGCTCCGCGTGAAGAATCTACTTCAGTCACGACTATGCCTGTATCAATTTTTTGAAAGTTAGCCGAACCTAAATTTTTATACAGGAAATTTTTAGAGGCAGCTGCGCTGTTTGTTACATACAGGTCGATCAAACCATCGTTATTATAATCTCCCCACGTGCATGTTTCTGAATAGGCCGCAACTGATGATATAGGATTCGAGTTAAGGAACGTAAAATTTCCGCTGCCGTTATTCTGAAAAAGAAAATCTATCTGATTCCACCATGTAGCTACACACAGATCAACAAAGCCGTCATTATTAAAATCGCCCCAGCTGCTTCCGTCTGCTTTCATACTTGCAGTAGATATAGGTCCGGTTGTAATTTTAGTAAATACACCGTTGCCGTCATTGTGATAAAGATATGGTGTTGCTCCGGCTGAAGGACCGCGTGAAACGAATAGATCCAGCAAGCCGTCGTTATCGTAATCGACCCAGTTAACACTGCGTGAAGCTCCTCCATCGAGGGAAGGTGCTGCTGAAGTCATTTTGGTAAATGACTGAGAGTAAACATCTGAGAGAAGAAGTACAGAAAAAAGTAAAATTGTTATAGTTTTCATTGAAATATTTTTGTCAGGAAAGCTAAAAATTCTGCTGCACAATTTTAACTACTTTTTTGCAGTAATTCATTGGTTTCTAATTTAGAATATTACTGTTATTTTGGATAAATTACACAGGTAATTGTTCACTGTTTAAATTAATAATCCATAGTTTTCTATGAAAGCATCACAAAATCTGTTTTATCTGATAAATTCACTTACAAAAGCTGAAAAACGATACTTCTCTCTGAACGTTTTACAGAATTCAAAAGATAAGAATTTTACTAAACTTTTTAATGAGATAGAACTGCAGACAAGAGCAGGAAGTTATGATGAAGAAGCTATCAAAGCGAAATTTAAGAATGAAAAATTTATAAGGCAGCTTACTTTTACAAAAAACTATCTGTATAATCTGATAATAAAATCTCTAATTAATTTTTATTCAGGTGATAGTATTGAGGCAAGGATTTATAATCTTATAATTTCAGCAAAAATCCTTTTTAAAAAGTCTTTATACGATGATTATTTCAAAAATCTTGAAATAGCAAAATCGCTGGCTGAAAGAACAGAAAGATTTGGTATTCTCCTTGATATTATAAAAATTCAGATGCGGTTAATCAGATTAAAGGACAGAAAAAAAAACAAAGGGAGAAATTTATTTGAAGAAGAGAAAAGTATAATAAATAAAATAGAAAATATTACATCGTATTCGAAATTGCTAAACTCATTTTACAGTCTAACTAAAATTCCTGATTATGCGAGGAGCAAAATATTGTATAAAGAGGCAATCGGAATTTTTGAAAATCCCCTCTTGAACTCTGAAAAAAATGCACTTTCTGCAACTGCAAAGGATAAATATTATCAGCTTCTCATTTACAAGAATGAATTTCTGGAAAACAAAAAGGAACTCTTCGCTATAGCAGTAAAGAGGTATGAGTTATTTCAGAAAAACAAAATAATTTTTCTGGCAGATGCAGAGAATAAGGAAATGCAGTTTCTGTATGAAGCATTACTGTATGCAATATTCAACAATAAAAATAATTATTATAATAACGGATTAAAATTGTATCAAGCAAAATTTATAAAGAAAGAAGTGAACGAGACCAATTTGTCGGAAGAATCACTCAATTATTATTTTCTTCAAATGTACTATTATTATAATAGAAATAATCTAACAGAGGCTCTTAGATATGCTGATATTATCTACAAAGATATGCGAGCTAATGAAGCTATTCAAAACAAAGATGAACTTCTTTCATTTTATTTTATATATGCAAAAATTTTGTATGAAAATAAAAATCATCTCTCAGCTCTTAACGTAACAGATACTATAATAAAGCATCAGTACAAAGATTTACGGTATGATATTCTTTCTTATTCATATTTTCTTGAGATATTTATTCATTACGAGTTAAAGAATTTTCAGCTGGTAAAAAGTTATTTACTGGCATTAACCAGAAAACTCTCGCATCACAAAGAAAAAGACCTGAGCGAAAAAGTTATATTGAAGTTTTTTCATGAACTCTGTTCTGAGAATAAGCTTGATGAAAAGTATGTATTAAAAAAGTACTATAAAAAATTTCAAATTCTTAAAAAGAGTAAGTATGAAAGAGCTTTATTTAATGACCTTCCTATCGATAAATGGATATCAAAAAAAATCTTTTAAAATGCTCTTGACAAATAAAATAATTCTTTATATGTTTGTTGTAGTTTAAGCTACGACATACAAACTAAACTTTAAAACGTTAATTCACCAATTTTAACACAACAAAAACTAAAAAATGAAAGCTCTCAAGCAAACCAAGAAAGATAGTTTTGAATACGGTTCTATCTTATTAGTAATAACTCTTTTAACAGTTTTAGTAGTAGGCTTTATCGCAAAATAAAATTTTCGGGGACGAGGATATACCGATTGCAGGGTTTTTTGTAGTTGGTATATCCATTTTATTTCCAAAAAAAGTAATTAACCATAACTAAAAAAATATATGAAAAAAATCTTATTCACATTTATTTGTATTGTATTTGTCTCATCACTTTATGTTTCTTTATCCGGCTTTTCAACAGGAATTACCGGAAGAACTAAAAAAAATGGTGACGGATGCACCTGCCATAATCCATCGCCAACTGTAGGTGTTACGCCCCAGATTTTAGGACCCTCAACTGTAAAAGCAGGAGACACTGCAACATACAGACTTAAAATAAAAGGCGGACCTTTAGTAGCGGCAGGAACCAATATAGCGGTACAAACCGGCGTATTGTTAACAGGGGGAACAGGATTACAAAAAATTTCCGGTGAGCTGACACATACAACTCCGAAATTACCTTCAGGCGATTCCGTTGTGTTCACATTCAGATATATTGCTCCAAATACTCCGAACACAAAAGATTCGATTTACGCTAATGGAAACTCCGTTAACTTAAACGGCAATAATACAGGTGATTCATGGAATTTTGCTACCAATTTTGTAATTACTGTTACACCACCAACAAGTATTCAACAAACTTCATCAGTTGTTGAAGGATTCACTCTGGCACAGAACTATCCGAATCCGTTTAACCCAAGCACAAAAATTAACTTCAACATTCCGAAATCAGGGTATGTATCGTTAAAAGTTTACGATATCCTCGGAAACGAAGTGAGTAATTTAGTCAGTCAGGATTTAACAACGGGTTCATATACAGTAGACTTTAACGCAGCTGAAAACGGCAATGCTCTTTCAAGCGGAGTTTACTTCTATAGATTATCAACTTCAGGATTCAGCGAAGTTAAAAAAATGTACTTAGTAAAATAATCACTCTGTCATTTTTCCTTTTAAAAGAACGGAACACTTGTTGTTCCGTTCTTTTTTTTTAATAATTTGAATTAAGAATTCCAAATAGATTGTAATTACATTACAGTTTTTTTATTTTAATTAAATTTTTCCTAAGGCGCGATTGGCGGAACTGGCAGACGCACTAGACTTAGGATCTAGCGGGGTGACCCGTGGGGGTTCGACTCCCTCATCGCGCACTAACCTGGTTGTAATTATCTTCATCTTCTTTCAATTACAATTTAAACGATATTAATGTCAAACCGAAAATCTACACTCCACGCACAAGTAAGATGTTCATTTTGCGGCAGACCTGCGAGTAAAGTTTCTAACATGATAAAAGGCGGTCCGGTTGACGGAGCGCTAAAAGAAGTTTATATCTGCAATATCTGCGTAGGCAGCGCTATGCAGATAATTAAGCACAACAATTTTTCAACAACAGGCTTAAGCACAAAAAATGTACGCAACCGCGCATCGCTTACTCCTGTAATGATTAAGAAATTTTTAGATGAATATGTAATCGGACAGGATAGAGCAAAAAAAGCTTTAGCCGTTGCTGTATACAATCATTATAAAAGAATGGACTCGCTCGATTTCAATTACCTCGACGGAGTTGAAATTGAAAAGAGCAATATTTTATTAATAGGACCTACAGGGACAGGTAAAACTTTCTTAGCGCAATCTTTAGCAAGATTGCTTGACGTTCCGTTTGCAATAGCTGATGCTACAACTTTAACCGAAGCAGGCTATGTAGGCGATGACGTTGAATCAATACTTGTTCACTTATTGCAAAATGCAGGATTCGATTTAAGCAAAGCTGAAAAAGGAATTATATACTTAGATGAAATTGATAAAATTGCCCGTAAAGGTGACAGCACTTCTATAACACGCGATGTATCAGGCGAAGGTGTACAACAGGCATTATTAAAATTACTTGAAGGCACGGTTGCAGGTGTTCCGCCAAAAGGCGGAAGAAAACATCCTGAGCAGTCACTCATTAATGTTAATACAAAAAATATTTTATTTATATGCGGCGGCGCTTTTGACGGGCTTGAAAAAATCGTTGAAAGAAGAGTTGCAAGCAGCTCGATGGGATTCGGAGCAGAAGTGTATTCAAAGAACGACATCGAAAGAGATGATATGCTTGCCTTAACAGAGCCGGATGACCTGGTAAAGTTTGGATTGATTCCTGAATTTGTCGGAAGACTCCCTGTACTTACATCATTGATGTCTCTTGATATAAAAGCATTATTCTCAATCCTTACTGAGCCAAAAAACGCTATAATAAAACAATACCAGAAATTATTCAGAATGGAAGGCGTTGAGCTTGAGTTCCATGAAGATGCATTAAAAGAAATTGCAAAGATTGCAATACTAAGAGGAACAGGCGCAAGAGCATTACGTTCTATAGTTGAAAATATAATGATGGATATAATGTATAAACTCCCCAGCAAAGAAAATGTTACGAATTGTATAATTACGAAGGAAGTTGTGGTAGAAGGCAAGGAGCCGATTTACATGAATGCAAACAAAAAATTATTTGCGTAAATTTTTTTAATATTTCTTATAATAGTAAAAAGGGAGAGGTACTCCCTTTTTTTATATACTCATAATTTTATTATTACATTAGTACAATATTAATATAATATTAATACAATAAGGAAAATAATTTTTAATGTCTAAAATAGAAAGCAAACTTAAAAAAGACGAATCGTTTAATACGAGGGAAGATCATCATAAAAATCTTCTCAGGAAAATAAATGCTGCAGGCGATAAAATAAAGCTGGGCGGCGGGAAAAAAGCTATAGAAAAGCTTCATGAAAAGAAAAAACTTCATTGCAGGGAAAGAGTAAACCTTCTTATAGATAAAGATTCTTTCTTTATGGAAATCGGATTGTTCACGGGATACGGAATGTATGAAGAGTACGGTGGCGCACCTTCATCAGGAACGATTTTTGGAATAGGAAAAGTCAGCGGAAAGAACTGCGTGATAGTTGCAAATGATGCTACTGTAAAAGCAGGGGCATGGTTCCCTATCACATGTAAAAAGAATTTACGCGCTCAGGAAATTTCGATGGAGAATAAGCTTCCTATAATTTATCTGGTTGATTCAGCAGGAGTATTTTTACCTATGCAGGATGAAATTTTCCCGGATAAAGAACACTTCGGAAGGATTTTCAGAAATAATGCCATCATGAGCTCGATGGGAATTCCGCAGATTGCTGCGATCATGGGACCATGCGTTGCAGGAGGAGCATATCTTCCTATAATGAGTGACGAAGCTTTGATAGTAGATAAAACGGGAAGTATATTTTTAGCCGGTTCGCATTTAGTTAAAGCAGCAATTGGAGAAAACATTGATAACGAATCCTTAGGCGGCGCAACTGTTACCACTGAAATCTCCGGAGTAACAGATGAGAAGATGGCGAACGATGAAGAGTGTATAGAAAAAATAAGAAGTCTTGTTAGTAAGTTCGGCGAAACTGCTAAAGCAGGATTTGACAGAATTGAAAGCAAACCTCCTGCGATTGAAACGAAGGAAATTTATGGAGTATTACCGGAGGACAGCGCAAAGCAATATGATACTTACGAATTAATTACAAGAATAATCGATGACAGCGATTTTGATGAATACAAACCTGAGTACGGC
>JBHEKU010000304.1:0-3534 GCA_041859205.1 Ignavibacteria bacterium
TATCGGAACATTTTACAAATTGCCATCGTAAAAGATGTACATACTTAAATAAAGATGAGAATAAAGAAAAGTTTTATAATTATTTTTCTTTTTGTTATTATCATTGGGCTGATATATTTTATTTCGGAATCTCTTTTCAACAGCAGCATTCCCGACTCAGTTACGGGCAACTGGGAAAACAATCTAAATGTTAAAGTGCGTTACAAACCTGATGGAAATTACATATTTGTTCCATCTGATGAACCTGTTACTATGAATCTTAAAATCAATAGTGACGGAAAAGCGGAAGGTAATTTTGGCACCGCTAAATTTGAAAACTGCACTGTAAAAAATAACAGAGGCTGGATAGGAAAAAAACTTAATCTTGCAACTGACTACGTCATTAAAGGAAAACTTTCCGGAAAGATTTTTCCAAAGGATACAGTTTTAAGTAAAGATATCTCAATACCATTTAATGTGGAGAACAATATGCTTTCAGGAGATATTTTTAACAACGAAAGTTTTCTGGGGCTTTATCCTATGGCAGAAGTCAAATTAATGAGCAGGAAATAATTCTTTCGGGAGTTTCAGTTAATAAAAAGTGATGTTACATTGTTAATCTAGTTATAAAATCCTCTCCCGGAAATTTCAGGAGAGGATTTTTTTTAATTAAATCTCAAAGTTAAAACTTACTTCATAAGCATCATCTTTCGTGTTTCTGTAAAGTCACCTGTTTTCAGAGTGTAGAAGTATATTCCGCTTGCTTTATTTATACCGTTCCAGTTTACTGTGTACGTTCCTTCGTTTAGATTTTCATTTACAATTGTTTCGACTTCCCTTCCCAATGCATCAACAATTACGAGTTTTACATAGGAGAATTTGTTCACATCGAATTTAATTGTAGTCGAAGGATTAAACGGATTCGGATAATTTTTATACAGATAGTTTTTATCCGGAACGATTGTAGAAATATTATTTACCGCTACGCCGCCGTTAATAGTATGATATATTGCCCCGTAGTCACCTGTCATTCCTCCGTTATATGCATCAAAGAAATGAATGCTGAATAAAGAGTATTGGCCCGTTACCGGCTGCCAGCTCCAGGTTGCCCCTGCATTATTTGTATAAAGTACTTTTAATGTCTGTGTTCCGTCTTCCTTAGTTCCTATCCATCCCGTATTAGCGTTTATAAAGAAAACAGTTTTGCTCTTATATGTTGAAGTCAAACCTGTATTAGTCATGTACGTCCACGAATTTCCTCCGTTAGTTGTCTTCATTACAAGTCCGGCTGCGCCTACTGCCCACCCGTTATTTACATCGCTGAAATGAATTGAGTTGAAAGAGACCTGTGCATTACTTCCCCATGGGGCAAACCAGTAACCACCGCCATTGGTAGATTTCCAGATAGTATCGGCAGTGTTTGCTCCGTTGGAATTAATAGGAAGCAGCCAGCCCGTATTTGCATTTGCGAAATATGTAACTCCGCCTATAGGAGTAGGTATCTGATTCCATGATGTTCCGCCGTTCGTAGTTCTGAAAATTCCGCCTCCGAAAAAGCCCGTATTAAAAAGTAAAATCCATCCGTTGTTTACATCTACAAATTGCAGATAAATACCTGCATCGTAAACCGGTATAGGCAACCTGCTCCAATTGTTTCCAGCGTTAGTAGTTTTATAAACTCTGGCGCCTTTCCAGGTTTCACCGGATACTTTTGTTGTAATTATAAATCCTGTAAGATTATTTATCCAGCTCATGTTAACTGCAGGGTCGCTCCAACTCATAAGAGTATCTGAAGATTCAAGCGAAATTATAGTCCAGTTATTGCCGCCGTTTACTGTATGAAGCAGCTTGCCGTTGCCCGCTGAAATCCAGCCTTCTGTAGTACTGAGAAATTGAATTTTACCTACCATTGCCGGCTGCCCTGAGCCCATAGGATTTGACTGCGGAAACCATCCACCCTGCGCAAATATGCCCGGCGAGATGAAAAACATTATAACCAATATAAAGAATATTTTTCTCATGTTAGTTTTATTTTTTTTATCAAATAATACAGCAGCAAAAAAAAATCCTGCTGCATGTGAATCATAACTGCGCTGTAAAAATTGTTAAGGGAATATATTATGGAATCTTCTTCTGAAGAAAATAACTAAGGTAATTTTAGCTGCATGATGTTTCTCCTTTTAAGTTTAACTAACTAAAGGAGGAGCTGTGTGGAATTAATGAGGATTCGCCATCATTGAAATTTATTAAAAAAAACAAAAGGCGAAATGAGGAATGCATAGCTTCCCTGTATACAAATTAAAAAATTGGTAATTAATACTGTATGATTTAAATCATGTAAATAATTTTATTTAATAAAATAGGGTACAAAATTTGTTTAGGTTATAATACTCACAATTTTTCTTACACGATTTTATCATTTAAATATCTTAAATTATATCAGCATAAAACCCGATAGGTTTTTGTAAGGGGGTGGAAATTTTTTAACTTACAAAAACAAAAATGCTCTCTAATATAAAGTTCTACACTAAATTTTTTAGTGCTGCGGCAGTTTTTTTATTGCTGACTTTATCCTGCGGAAACTCCGATACAAGCGCCGGCAAATATAAAATAATTCTGAACGGTACGGATAAACTTCGCTACAGCGGATTTTACAAAACAATCTCTCCCACAGGAATGATAAATTCCAACACTGTGCAGGGCGTTCTTCCTGCGGAGTATTACGTTACTGACTGCAAGTCGCTGGTATGTTCATTCAGCAAGGAAGCCGATAGAGGCGAGCTGATAATGACAGTGCAGGATGAAAACGGCAACGAGCTAAAAAATGAAACTACAAATATGCCTTACGGCAGCGTGCAGCTCACAACTGATTTTTAAAACTTCATACGGATATGAAAAAAATTACTTTAGTATTTTTATTTTTTGTATTCCCTCTTTCCCTTTACTCTCAGCTGCCGAATACAACTTATATCTCCGCATACGGCGGGCTTTCAACACCGGCAAATCAGGACCTGTACAAATCTTCTTTTAATGCTGGTGCGAATCTTGAATTTGCATTAAGCAAACTTACTGCATTCGGAGTTGATGTAAACTTTGCGAATGTGGCTTCGCGAAATAATGAATTAGAACTATTGTACTTAGGCTACAAACTATACAACTACGGCAACTACAGCACAATGGGCTTTATGGCGTTTTTCAAACTTCAGAATGCCGATGCTGTAAAATTGCCGGTGCAGCCCTTTGTGAAAATCGGCTTAGGAACATCTCTTATTGCAAAAACCGGAGTGAACTTTAAATCTTCCGGCATTATTACTGATGTGCCGAACGAAACATCAACAGGGATATTATTCGCTCCTTCAATCGGAATTAATATTCCAATTCATGCGAAAAATAAAATTGTGATAGAGGCGCAGTACAGAATAAATAAATCGGATACGCAGGATGTAAAATCTTTCTTAATAAATTTCGGATACGGCTTCAGGCTGTAATTTTTTAATCAGCGTTTATTGGGGGGCGCCCTGTCCCGATTTCATCGGGACGCATCGCAGAGCAAAT
>JBHEKU010000075.1:0-4868 GCA_041859205.1 Ignavibacteria bacterium
ATAATAACGGATAGAAGACATTTAAAATACTTATTCAAAGAAGTAAAATTATTATTGGAACAGGATATAGTATTAACAAAATATAGTGAGGAAAAACTTTTTTTATTAACCAAACTTAATGAAGAAATCGAAAAAATAGAAAAAGGGAAAGCAGAAAATAAAGTTTTAAAGGATTTTGTTTATAGATTTAATTATTTTTTACAAAAAATTGAAACTCATTATTATGAAGAAATATTAAACAACTTAAAAAATGCTATTTTCAATAATAAAAACTACGCAAATATATTACAGTTTTGTAGATTATTAGGAACGGAATTTATTAATACAGGTGCATCATTAGATTATTTATATCAGAAGAAAGAAGATTTTATAAATAGAATTACCAATAATACGTTTCAAAATAGATTTGATAATACAATAACAATTGCTAATCAAAATCAAAGTTTCGATATATATGTTAAGTTTAATTGCACTGATTTAATTGACGTTATTAATACTTTTGGAAATATTGAATTGCATAAAAATTATCTAATACCTAATCCATTAGAAACCCAAGTAAAATTTAATGCTCAAGTGGGGAAATTTTGTGCAATAGTTAGAAATGTTCAAGCTAAAGACCAAATTCAAGCATTAGATAAAGGATATAAAGATTTTGAAACTTTTTTAGATATTATTAATCTTGAATTCCCAAATAAAACTATTCTTGTATCAAAATATGCCCTTATTAGAGAAAATGAAAAAAACTTTTACATTTTAATTAATAGACAAGCAAGGTTTAATTCAAGAAATTCCAATTCGGTTAGTTTTAGAAGAACTATTGAGAGATTTAATTCTTTGGTAAATGATTCTGATATTACGAAAAATACTATAGACAGAATAAAAAATTCTATTAGATATTATAGAATGGGATTAGAACAAGAGGTTATAGAATCTCGATTTTTACAAAATTGGATAGCAATAGAATATTTATACACAAATAAAGAAAGTGATTCATCTACTATATCAAAAATAGTAGAGAATTTTTCTATTTTGTCAGCTTATAATTTACCAAGAAAATTATTAAACAATTTACTGTTAAATGTTAAAAGAAATAAAAGTGTAGCTGTAATTCCCACTACTTTAATAGATACTTCACAGTCAATCAATAAGCAAATTCTTACTCTTTATCAGAATCTAATTGAACCACAAAAAGTTACCTTATTGAAAAATTTAACAGATTCGATTTATTTGAAAAATAGAATAGATGAAATGGCGATACTATTTTCTAACTATCAAACATTGAATACTCGGATAAATCATCACAAAGATAATTTAAGTTGGAACATTTTTCGATTGTATAGAGCAAGAAATAAAATTGTTCATAGTGCAAAAACAGATTTAAAATTAGAACAGTTAGATGTTTATTTAATAGAATATTACAATCTATCAATAAGTAATATTGTATATTATTTATTGAGCGAGAAACATTGTAAGTCAATCGAAAATGTTTTTGAGTTTATTTCTGCCAAATATGAATTTGTTAAAAATAATATTGACAAAAATAACGTTGAAAGTGCAATTATGGAAATTTTAAATGTAAGTTAAAGATGAAAAAAATTGACAAATTAATAATAAACTCTCCGTATAAAGAACCTGAGAAGTATTGGGCTTATATCCGGCATACAAAATCATTTGAGCTGAAAGATGGAAGAAGACCTGCAAGTTATGTTATAGCTGACCCTAAAGTTGAAGGAGAAGGTCAAACAAAATTTATTGAGCTTGTTAATGTGATAAGACCAAGAGTAAATGAATGGAGAAAGGATGGCTATAAAGGAATTACAGGAATAACAAAAAGATTATTAGACCATTGGTATGATGAAAACGAAAGGCAGGAAAGAAGATTTTTCTTTTGTCAGTTAGAAGCTATTGAAACTTTGATATGGTTAAAAGAAGCTCCTGATTCAGAGAAGAATGGAATTGATATAAAAGGGGATGGAGGAGACTTTGAAAGAATCTGTTCTAAGATGGCTACAGGAACAGGTAAAACAATTGTAATGAGTATGCTTATAGCTTGGCAGATATTGAATAAAGTAACATATCCTACGGATGCAAGATTTTCAAAAAATATTTTAATAGTTACTCCAGGTCTTACAGTAAAATCACGCTTAGAAGTTTTAATTCCTTCAGATAGAAAAAATTATTATGATGAATTTAATATAATCCCTTCAGGATTAGTTGAAAAACTAAGGCAGGGAAATATTAAAATTATTAATTGGCATAAATTAGCTTGGGAAGATGATGAAAAAATTGCTAAAAGAAAAAGTGTAGATAAAAGAGGAGCTATGAGCGATGAAGCATATACAAGAAATGTTTTAGGAGATATGGCAAACGCTAAGAACATTTTAGTTTTAAATGATGAATCCCATCACGCCTGGAGAGATGCAGCGCAATCCAAAACAAAAGGAAAATCTAAAGAAGAAGAAGAAGCAAGAATATGGGTAAAAGGATTAGATAGAATAAATTCTGCAAGAAAAATATTGACCTGCTATGATTTTACAGCTACTCCTTTCCCTCCTACAGGAAAGAAGAATCAAGAGGAAAGTTTGTTCACTTGGATAGTGAGTGATTTTGGTTTGAATGATGCTATAGAATCAGGATTAGTAAAAACTCCAAGAATAGTAATAAGAGATAACAGCGTAAACAGAGATGAACAAATGAGAACAAAGTTATTTCATATATATAACGATGAAACTGTTAAGGATGATTTGAATAGAAATGCTAAAGAAACTGAACCACTTCCTCAGCTTGTTACTAATGCCTATATGCTCTTATGTAAGGATTGGTTAGATACTAAGGAGAAATGGGAGCAGGATAAAATGCAAGTTCCTCCCTGTATGATTACAGTAGCCAATAGAACGGAAACTGCATCAAGAGTGAAAAATGCCCTTATGAATAATGAAGTAAATTTTGAAGATATATATAATGATTCAAATTTATTACAGATAGATAGTAAGATATTAGATATGGCAGAAGAAGATGAAGACATTCCTAAAGAAGAAATTAAAGAAGTTGATGGAGAAGAAACAGAGCAAGTTCCAAAATTAACCAAGAAAGAAAAAGCTCAAGAGCTTAGAAAGAAAGTAAATACTGTTGGAATGCCAGGAGAGACCGGAGAAAAAATATATAATGTTATTTCTGTAGGAATGCTTTCAGAGGGATGGGATGCAAAGAATGTAACTCATATTATGGGATTGAGAGCTTTTTCAAGTCAGTTACTTTGTGAGCAGGTAGTAGGCAGAGGATTAAGAAGAATGTCTTATGAAGTTGAAGAAGATGGTTTATTTGCTCCTGAGTATGTGAATATCTTTGGAGTGCCATTTACATTTTTACCGCACGAAGATACAGGAGAAGGAGGCGGAACTCCTCCAAAACCAAAATTTTTAATTGAACCGGAAAAAGATAAATCTGAATTTGAAATTAAATTTCCAAATGTTATAAGGATAGATTATATATATAAACCTATTCTGAAATTGGATATGGATAAGGTTAAAACCCTTGAGCTTGACCCTTATGAGAATATTACAGAAGTTCAATTATCTGCAATGATAAATGGGAAACCAAATCTTTCAATGCTTACTGAAATTGATTTGGAGGAGCTTGATAAAAGATACAGGTTACAAACAATAGCATTTGAATCAGCAGGAAGAATTTTTAAAAACGAGAATCATAATTGGAGCGGAACAGAAGAATTTTTACTTGCTCAGTTAATTAGAATTACGAATCAATTTTTGCAATCGGATAAGATTTACATTAAAAATGATTTATTCAGAACAGAAGAAAAGCGAAGAAAGATAATTATGATTTTGAATATGAACAGAATCATTCAGCATATATGGAATAGTATAAGAAGTGAAAATACTCAATCTATAAAACCTATATTTGATAACGATAAACCAATTAAATCTACAGGAGATATGCGTTCCTGGTGGACAGGGAAGCCCTGTGAAGCTTATACTAAGACACATATTAACTTAGCAGTATTTGATAGTAAATTTGAATCTACTTTTGCTTATTTGTTGGATAAAAATAAAGATGTAAAAGCTTGGGTAAAGAATGACCATCTTGGATTTGAGATAATTTATAATTATCAGGGAGTAATAAGAAAGTATTATCCCGATTGTTTAATAATCTTGGAAAATGGTGAACATTTAATTTTAGAGATTAAAGGACAGGATAGGGAAATTGATAAAACTAAAAGAGAGTATTTAGATTTATGGGTGAAGGCGGTTAATCAGCAGGGAGGATTTGGTAAATGGCATTGGACAGTTTCATTCCATCCTGGAGATATAGACAAAAAAATTGAAGAAATAATGAAGGGAAAGAAATGAAAAAATTATTTTGCGTTGTAATTTTTTTATTTGTTCTTTTGGTATCTGAAAATCTATTTGCTCAAAATAATAGGTGGACTTGGTTTGCTCAAAGTGAAAAAGGAGATTATTTACAGGTTTATTATTATGATAACACATCGATTAGCTATTGGAAAGATTTCAGTGGAAACCAATATACAGAGCTTTGGATTAAAATTACTCCCATTTCCAAAGATATTACTCATTCTGTTTTAAAGTGGAGGATATATTGTAAAACTAAAGAAATTCTTGAGGTAAATTATTTGGATTATTATCAAAATGGATATGTTTATGAATCAGAAATAAATTACGACAAAACGAGTATAGTGCCTGAAACTATAGGTGAAGATTTAGATAAAGGTTTATGTAGATAGTTTGCGATTATTAAAATAGATTTACATTTGAATAGGTTGAAAACTATTAGAAGATAGTGAAGTGTAAAAAATTTATACAGAAATTAATCCAATTTATTTATATCAAAAT
>JBHEKU010000244.1:0-6553 GCA_041859205.1 Ignavibacteria bacterium
TCTTTCATTTATTTTTGCGATAAAATCTGTAATGGTTTTATAATGCTGCTCTGCTAAAATTTCAGTCGGGCACATGAATGCAGTCTGATATCCATTATCTACGGCAATCATAATTGCAATCAAAGCAACGATTGTTTTTCCGCTGCCGACATCTCCCTGTAAAAGTCTGTTCATTACTCGTTCAGAGTTCATGTCTTTGTAAATCTCGTTGATAACTCTTTTTTGCGCTCCTGTCAGTTCGAAGCTCAAAACTTTCTTTACCTCTTCAATCACGGGATGAAAATCTTTTTCGAATTTTATTCCTTTTATTGTATTGTGAAGATTATTTTTTCTAAGCGCCAGAACAATCTCAAGGAAAAATATTTCTTCGAATGCTAATCTTTGTCTTGCAATTTCAACCTGGTCTATAGTATGCGGGAAGTTTATTCTGAGAATAGCATCTTTCTTAGAAATAAGATTATTCTCTTTTAAAATATCCGGAGGAAGAGTTTCATCTACAAGACTGAAGTTTTGATTTAGTAATTCCCTGAACGCATTAAATACAATTTTAGAAAGTAATAGAGGCTTTATAAAAGTTTTCTTTAGTACTCCTGAAAGTTCGTACACCGGAATATATTTGAACTTCAGAAAATCGGTGAAGTATTTATCATAAGGGTCAAATTTCAGATGGTCGCGGTACTCGATTTTATTATTCCCGAAAAAAAATTTATCGCTGACTTTGCCGACGAATACAAATCTGTCTTTTAATCTGAACTGTTTATTTCTGAACTCACTTGCGCCGAAAATTGGGATTTCCGTTGCGCCTGTATTATCTTTTAAATGAACTGTTAAAGGCTGGCTGCTTTTTCTCGGGAGACGTACATCTATTATTTCTCCTGAGACTAAAACATTTTTGCCAGTATACTTAAAAATATCTTTGATTTGAATTTGTTCTATATAATCACGCGGAATAAAACTGAGAAAGTCCTCAATTTTTGTTATTCCTATTTTTTCAAATGCTTCGGAGCGTTTCTCGCCTACGCCTTTTAAAAACTTAATATCCAATTGTTTAATTTGATCTTGAAATCTGCAAATACAGGGCAGATTTGTATGAAATATATTAGATTGATTAAAAATAACACATTCGCTAACTTAATTCTTCACCAAAATAAAAAACTAATAACCCTTCTTAAAACACAAATGAAAAGCACAAAATTACTAATTAATTCATTCGTAATTATAGTATTAGCTTTAACATATATAGTATCTACTGAAGGTTTTTCAGAAAACCAGGTTGAGGTACAGGAAAAATATTCTCATGTTAGAATATTTGCAAGAACATCGGCTGACTTCGATAGAATGGAAAACGCGGGTTTACATTTAGACCATTCTACGGGTAAAGTTGGAGAGTTTCGCGATGCGTGGCTTTCTGCAACGGAAATAAATATGTTAAGAGTTTCCGGCATAAGCTTTGAAATATTAATCCCTGACTGGATGGAGCATTTTAATAATTACCCCAAAATGACAGAAACCCAGAAGCAGGCATCTCTTGTTGAATCTGAAAGAGATTTTGCAGTGAGCCATTCTATTTATGGTTCGCTGGCAGGATTTTTAAATTTTAATGAAATGGTTAACAAGCTTGACTCTATGAGAATTCAGTATCCGAATTTAATTTCAGCCAAATTTTCTATAGGCACTACCTATGAAAACAGAAATCAATGGGTTGTAAGAATGTCAAACAATCCTAATGTTGTTCAGGGTAAACCTGAAATCTTCTATCATGCAATGATTCACGCCCGTGAGCCGGAGAGTATGGAACATTTGATTTATTATATGTACTGGCTTCTTGAAAATTATAATATAGACCCGGTCGCCACTTACATTCTCAATAACAGAGAACTTTACTTCATGCCGATTTACAATGTTGACGGATATGTTCATAATCAGACAACAAATCCAAATGGCGGAGGAATGTGGAGAGCAAATAAACACGTTTCAACCGGTAACTGTGGCGCTGTAGACCCAAATAGAAATTATGGAATTTATCAATATTGGAATTCATCGAATAATGGCTCAAGTACAGATTCATGCAGCGGCGGAAGCGGTACATACAGAGGGAAACATCCTTTCTCAGAAAAGGAAACTCAAAATGTTGTACAGTTCTTTAACTCCAGAAATTTCAATGCAGTATTCGGCGCTCATACTTATGGAAATTATATAATAAAGCCATGGGCATGGTCTGATCCTACACCCACTCCTGACGATGCAAAGTTCAATGAGTATCTTGCAGATATGAAGGCTACAAATAATTATACAACAGGTTTCGCATCACAAACTGTAGGATATACAGTAAGAGGCGGTGCAGATGACTGGTACTATAATGATTCTATTAATCCTACAAAAAAAGTTATTGCGTTGACACCTGAAACAGGATTAACAGGTTTCTGGCCGACACAGGCGGAAATACTTCCTTTGGCACAAGGCATGCTTGAATCAAATAAATATATGTCGTTGATAACCGGTGCATACGTAGCTCCCAATTCAATTGCATTAAATAAAGCAACTCCTTATTCACAAGGGGAATCCGGGTCAATAAAAGTTAAATTCAAAAATAAAGGATTAGTTGCTGCTTCTAATGTAAAAGTAGAAGCCTCTTCTACCAGTAGTTTTATAAATATTACCAGTCCTGTATATTCAAGACCATCATTAGCGTCATTTACTGCTGATAGCGTTACTTATAATTTTTCATTGGCAGCAGGTGCACCAAATAATTATTCAGTTCCTGTATTAATCAAAATTAAACAAAACGATACTACTCTCTATTCAAAAACAGTATATGCTAATATTGGAGCAGGCATAGCCACCTTTGCAGATAGTGCTGAACAAACATTTTCTAACTGGACTGCAGTTGGTTCCTGGGCACAGACAACTACACAATCTCATACACCGACAAAATCATTTACAGACAGCCCTACAGGAAATTATCAGAATAATGCTAATACTTCGATGACACTTACTACTTCTATCAATATAGCAGCTTATCCTGTAGTATTTTTAAACTTCTGGCACAGATATGCAACAGAGGCAGGATACGACTTCTGTAATGTGGAAGTCTCCAGTAATAACGGAACTACCTGGCAGACAGTTACCACCTATAACGGAACAATGACTACATGGACTCAGGTTTCATTAGATATTACTCAGTATGCAGCAGGCTCATCAAATCTTAAGATCAGATTCAGATTATCTGCAGATGCAGGTACTGTTGCTGACGGATGGTATGTTGATGATATAAAGCTTACGAATTACAGTACAGTTACAGGTGTAAATCAAATAAGTGAGATTGCAGCTAAGTATTCATTGAATCAGAATTATCCTAATCCGTTCAACCCGTCTACAAAAATTAGATATGCAATTGCAAAGAGCGGATTTGTAAGTCTTAAAGTATATGATATGACAGGTAAAGTTGTATCAGAGCTTGTAAATAACAATCAGACAGTCGGTTCTTATGAAGTCAGCTTTAATGCAGCGGCTTTATCTTCAGGAGTTTATTATTATAAGCTCGAATCTGAAGGCTTTGCAGAAACAAGGAAAATGCTTTTAATAAAGTAAATTGTTTTAATATAGTTCTTTTTGGAAAAAGGCGGTTTTGATTGTTTCGAAGCCGCCTTTTCTCTTTTAAGTTTTTCACTTATTAGGTATTTTTACAAAATGTCCTACTTAAAAGTTTTCCTTATTGCAATTTCAGGTCTTATTATTGCGGCAATAACAATTGTTTCGTATCCCTTTGATTACCGCGGGAAAATAACGTATGTACTTACGAGGGCTTTTTCTAAAATTACACTTGCTGTTGCGGGAGTAAAGTTAACAGTTGAAGGAAATGAGAATATAAAAAAAGGTGAGAGCTATATTTTTGTAACGAATCACCAGAGTATGTTTGATATACCGATTCTTATGCAGGCTGCGCCATCGAATATTAGATTTATTTATAAAAAATCTTTAACACAAATTCCGGTTTTCGGATGGGCAATGTATCTTTCAGGTTACATACCTATTGACAGAGTGGATGCAAGAGCGGCGATGAAAACTTTAAAAGATGCGGCAAAAAGATTAGCGCATGGAATATCATTGGTGATATTTCCCGAAGGGACACGAAGTGAAGACGGTAAGCTAGGGGAATTTAAAAGAGGTACATTTATTCTTGCAGAAGGTTCTAATGCTAAAATCATAGCCGGAACAATTATAAATTCGTACAAGATTTTATCCAAGGGAAAGCTTCATATTAACGGCGGGGAAGTCAAAGTTGTTTTCAGCAAGCCGATGGAGTACAAAAAGGACAAAGGATTTTTACAGGAAATAAAAGAAATAGTACAAAGCAATTTACCAAACAATTAAATTATGTCAGTCACAATACCGGAAGTAGAAAAAATTGCTCAGTTAGCAAAGTTAAAATTCTCAGAAGAAGAAAAGATTAAACTTCAGAAAGATATGAACCAGGTACTTGGATATATAGAGCAGTTAAATGAACTCGATTTAACGGATGTAGAACCTCTTGAAAATATTAACGAGACTGAAAATGTTATGCGTGAAGATGAAGTAAAGCCATGGCTTACAACTGAGGAGGCATTGAAAAACGCTCCGGCTAAAACACAAAAGTTTTTTAAAGTCCCGAAAGTTATAGAGAAATAATTATGAAGATTCTCGCAGTTATACCTGCAAGATACGATTCTACACGTTTCCCCGGAAAGCCGTTAGTAAATATCAATGGCAAGCCGATGATTCAGCATGTTTATGAAAGAGTTAAAGAATCAAAGTTGGTTGATAAAGTTTTAGTGGCAACAGATGACGAAAGAATTTTTGAAGCAGTGAAAAACTTTGGTGGTAAAGTTGTGATGACTTCCAAAGAGCACGAATCAGGTACGGATAGAATTTGCGAAGTTATAAAAAAAATAAAGTGTGATATTGTTGTAAATGTACAGAGTGATGAACCGGGGATAAATCCGAAAGATATTGATAAAGCAGTTAAGCCGCTGGTAAAAGATAAAAAAGTAAATATTTCTACATTAGCGATAAGAATAGAGAACGGCTATGATTTAAAAGATGAAAACAAAGTGAAAGTTGTTTTCGATAAAAATAATTATGCTTTATATTTCTCAAGGAATAATATTCCTTTTGACAGAGATCATATTAATAATGTAAAGATATACGATTTTTATAAACACATCGGTTTATATGTTTACCGAAGAAAATTTTTGATGAACTTAAAAAATCTTAAACCATCAAAGCTCGAAAAACTTGAGAAGCTTGAGCAGTTAAGATTTCTTGATAACGGAGAGAAAATAAAAGTTGTGTTAACAGATAGAGAGTCAATCTCTATCGATACTCCCTCAGATTTAAAAAATTTTATAAATAGTACTGCAAATAAATAATCATTTGAAACAACCAAAATATATCTTCCTCACAGGCGGAGTTGTATCGTCACTCGGCAAAGGCATAGCATCAGCATCACTCGGACTTTTATTAAAGTCACGCGGCTTAAGAGTTACCATTCAGAAATTTGATCCATATATAAACGTTGACCCGGGTACAATGTCTCCATTACAGCATGGAGAAGTCTTTGTTACAGAAGACGGCGCAGAGACTGATTTAGATCTTGGCCACTACGAAAGATTCCTCGATGAGAATATGAGCAGGATGAATAATACTACAACGGGACAAGTATATAATGAAGTTATTAATAAAGAGAGAAGAGGGGATTATCTTGGCGCAACTGTACAGGTGATTCCTCACATAACTGATGAAATAAAAAGACGCTTTGCACAGGTTTCAAAAACAAATGATTATGATGTAATCATTACGGAAATTGGCGGAACCGTTGGTGATATCGAATCGCTTCCATTTCTTGAAGCCATGCGTCAGTTCATGCATGAGCGCGGAAAAAATAATGCTCTTTGTATTCACCTTACTCTTATTCCTTACATACGTTCTGCAGGGGAAATTAAAACAAAGCCCACTCAGCACTCGGTAAAAACTTTGCTGGAAATTGGTGTACAGCCGGATATACTCCTTTGCAGAAGCGAGCAGGCATTATCAAAAGAAGTGAAAGCAAAGATTGGGCTCTTTTGTAACATTGATACTGATTCCGTTCTACAGGCGCTTGATGCGAAATCAATTTATGAAGTGCCGCTTAATTTAAAAGGCGAGAAGCTTGATGAAGTTGTTATCAAAAAAATGAAATTGAAATGCGGCAAGCCAAATCTTACTGAATGGAAAAAAGTTGTTGATAAAATTTTAACACCTCAAAAAGAAGTTACAATCGGTATCTGCGGGAAATATAATCTTGTGCCTGATGCATACAAAAGTATTCTTGAATCATTCATTCATGCCGGCGCTTATAACGAAGTAAAAGTTAATCTGAAATGGATCGATGCAGAAGAAATAGAAAAAAATCCTAAGAACACAAAAAATATTTTTGCAGGAGTAAACGGTTTATTGGTCTGTCCCGGATTTGGTGACAGAGGCATCGAAGGGAAAATTAAAACGATACAATATGTGCGCGAAAATAAAATTCCTT
>JBHEKU010000340.1:0-17562 GCA_041859205.1 Ignavibacteria bacterium
GTGAGAATAAATTTCCGGAAAGGAATAAAATTGCAGTTAGGAAAAAATATGATATTTTTTTAGGGGTCCGCATTAAATCTTACGCAAAGATACTAATATCATATTTTATAAAAAATGTATGAGTGAGTTATAAAAGCTTTACAAGAAATTTTTAAAAACTGATTTCTAAAGATTTTTTAAAACTTTAATTGCTTTTGTAACATCATTTTCAGATAAGTCCATATGGAAAACCGCACGGATTAAATCATAACTTCCCGATGAAAGCAATATGCCTTTGCTTTTCGCAAGTTTCATAAATTCTTCCTTGCTGTGTTTATGCGAGCAGAAGATTACAATATTTGTATGAACGTTTTCAACATCTATCTTGTAATTTCCCGAGTCAGATAAAGCCTTTGCAAATTGTTTCGCTCTGGTATTATCCTGCTTCAATCTCTTCACATTATTATTAAGTGCATATATTGCAGCAGCGCCTAAAATACCTGCCTGTCTCAGTCCGCCGCCTAAAATCTTTCTCCATTTATGAGCTAAATCGATTGTCTCTGCATCACCGCATAAAATAGAACCTATCGGGCATCCAAGACCTTTTGAAAAACAAAATGAAATTGTATCGAAATGATAAGCGTAATCTTTTAAAGAAATACCTGTCTCTGCCATCGCATTAAAAATTCTTGCGCCGTCAAGATGCATTTTTATTCCGTACTCGCGCGCATAAGTTGAAATTGCTTTAATTGTTTTTATCGGAAGAATCACTCCGCCTGCGCGGTTGTGAGTATTCTCTAAACAAATTAATCTTGTCTTTGGAAAATAATATTCGTTTGAACGGACATGCGAGCGTATTGTCTCAACATCAAGAATTCCATTCTCTCCTTTTAACTGAAGAAGCTGAACATTTGAAATTACTGCAGGAGCTGCTGTTTCATAGTTTAATATATGTGATTCGCTTTCAACAATTACTTCATCCCCTTGTACAGTGTGAGCTTTTATTGCCAGTTGGTTTCCCATTACTCCGGTAGGAACAAATAATGCTTTTTCTTTTCCTGTAAGCTTAGCGCATTTTTCCTGCAATTCATTTATTGCAGAGTCTTCACCGAATACATCGTCACCGACTTTTGCTTTCATCATTGCTTTCAGCATTCCTGCCGATGGCTTTGTAACCGTATCGCTTCTTAAATCAATATATTTCATTATGTATTTTAAAATTTTAAGGACTTCCCAAGCCGGAGCTTGGGAAGTAGAACCAATTTAAATTTATTTATCAAACATAGTTTCCTGTCCAGCATCTTTATCTTCTTCAACAACATTCGCAATCGAAGAAATTATATCACCTTCACCAAGCTTTATCAGGCGTACACCTTGAGTTGCTCTGGACATCACTCTTATATCTTTCATCTTCTGTCTTATCAAAATTCCTTTATTAGTGATTATCATTAAGTCATCTGAGTCAGTTACTTCTTTTATAGAAATTAACTTACCGACTTTATCATTTGCCTTAATTGTAATTACACCTTTACCGCCTCTGCCGGTTATTCTGTAATCTCCGAGGTCACTTCTCTTACCGAATCCTTTATCAGTTACAACAAGTATCGTTGCGCTTGGTCGCATTACTGCAACAAGGCCGATAACATAATCTCCTTTTGCAAGATTGATTGCTCTTACGCCGGTAGCAGTTCTTCCCATATCGCGGACAAGTGATTCATTGAATCTGATAGCCTGACCGTTATGTGTTCCTATTAGAATTTCCTGGCTTCCGTTAGTAAGCTTTACATCAACCAATGCATCGCCTTTATTTATATTGATTGCATTGATACCGTTCTTTCTTATATTTGAATAAGCATCGAGCGTTGTCTTTTTGATTGTACCCATTCTTGTAATCATAGTTACAAATAACGGTTCAGCAAAATCTTTCACCATTACAAACGAGCTTACCTTCTCATCGTTCTCTTTTTCAATCAGGTTTACAATATTTTTACCTCTTGAAGTTCTTGTACCTTCAGGGATATCATAAACTTTCAGCCAGTAGCATTTACCTTTATCGGTAAAGAACATAATATACTGGTGAGTTGAACCAATAAACATATGCTCGACGAAATCATCATCGTTAGAGCCTGTGCTGGCTGCTGTAATACCTCTGCCGCCTCTGCCTTGCGATTTGTAAGATGCAACCGGAATACGTTTTATAAATCCTTTGTTGGAAATTGTAATCACAACGTCTTCTTCTTTTACAAGCTCTTTCATCATTTCATCGTCTGACTTACTTGCAACGTCATAAATTATAGCAGTCCTTCTTTCATCGCCGTATTTTTCTTTTATTTCCTTCAGCGCTTTTGTAACAATATCTTTTCTTAAATTTTCATTTTTAAGAATTGCCTGTAATCTTTCGATTGTCTTAAGTAATTCTTTATATTCGTCTTCAATTTTCTTTCTTTCAAGTCCTGTCAGTCTTTGCAGTCTCATATCAAGAATTGCCTGCGCCTGAATTTCAGAGAGCTTGAACTTCTTCATCAATCCTGCTTTTGCAGTAGGTGTATCTGCAGATTTTTTTATGAGCTTAATTATCTCATCGATATTATCTAATGCAATAATATAACCTTCTAAGATATGTGCTCGTTTCTCGGCTGCATCAAGCTCGAATTTAGTCCTGCGAACAATAACTTCAAGTCTGTGCTTTAAGAAATATTCCATCATGTCCTTCAGTCCGAGTATTCTCGGCACTCCGTCAACTAGTGAAAGCATAATAACACCGAACGTTACTGACATCTGAGTATACTTGTAGAGCTTATTCATTATAACCTGAGCATTTGCTTCACGCTTTAAGCCGATAACAATTCTCATTCCGTCCCTGTCACTTTCATCGTTTACTGTTGCAATATCTTCAACTTTTCTTTCTTTTACTAAGTCAGCAATCGCTTCTATAAGAGTAGCTTTATTTACCTGATATGGAATTTCAGAAATAATAATTGCCTGTCTTCCGTTCTTTTCGGTTTCAATCGATGCCTTAGCTCTTAAAATTATTTTTCCTCTTCCTGTTTCATAAGCCTGCTTTACCGGTTCGTAGCCGTATATGATGCCGCCCGTCGGAAAATCAGGAGCGGTAATGTGTTTCATCAACTCTTTTAAAGTTGCCTCAGGTTTTTTTATCAGATATATTAATCCGTCGACTATTTCGGTTAAATTATGAGGAGGAATATTTGTAGCCATACCGACTGCAATACCGCTTGAACCATTCACCAGTAAATTCGGTAAAATGGATGGCAGCACAGAAGGCTCCTGCAATGTATCATCAAAGTTAGGCGAGAAATCTACAGTATTTTTTTCTAAATCTTCAAGTAATGTTTCTGCAATTTTTGAAAGTCTTGCTTCAGTATAACGCATTGCTGCAGGAGAGTCACCGTCAACAGAACCGAAGTTACCCTGTCCGTCAACAAGCGGATATCTCAATGAGAATTCCTGTACCATACGAACCATAGTATCGTATACAGCTTTATCACCGTGGGGGTGATACTTACCAAGAACTTCACCGACAATTCTCGCAGACTTTTTATAAGCGCGGTTTGCAGCAAGTCCTAGTTCATTCATGCCATACAAAACTCTTCTATGAACGGGTTTTAAACCGTCTCTCACATCGGGCAGAGCGCGTGCAACAATAACAGACATAGAGTAATCTATGTAAGATGACTTCATTTCATCTTCAATATTTACAGGAACAATTTTTTCGTTAGCCATTAATTTTTAGTGCTTTCTAATTAGTTATAATTGTTTAGGGGTTAGAGATTTTGTGGAGTTAGCCGGAATCGAACCGGCGCTCTTTTCATTGCGAACGAAACGCTTTACCAGCTAAGCTATAACCCCTTTGGAATTATGGAAAATACTAATTTTGCAGAGGGTAATCAATGTAAGAATAGTTATTTATTGCAGGTATTTTGCAGATTTTGGGACAAATTTTTACTCATACAGATCTATATTGTTCAACTGTAAAACGTGTGCTATTTCAGCTGTATTTTTATCAATAATAACTGCTGTAAGTTTATTGCCGTAGACACATGCAGTATCAATATTCATGTACCAATTCTTTTCATAAAGCACTTCATCCTGCGGAGTATGACCGATGATCTGAAATTTATTAAGCTTAAGAAGGGGCTTGATGCGGTTCCAGATAATATCCTTTATCGTTGCATCCTTTACAATTCCGGCATGAGATATAACTATCTTAGGAAGCTCTATCATTACAGGAAGATTTTTCATAAACTCTAAATGTCCGGCATCTTCTACTGCTTTTTTATAATCAGCAAGAATAAATGGTTTCCTTTCTCCGCGATATGATTCAAAGTTAGCTTCCCCGCCTATTTTAAAATGGTGGCTGTAAATTTCAATCAAACTTTTATCGGAGTTACCGATTAAATCAAAAGCTTTCAGCAGCACATCTTCATGGTTGCCTCTTATCGTTTTGATATTGTTTTCCGAAATAAAATCAATTACATCTTTCGATTTTTTCCCGCGGTCTATTAAATCGCCTACAGTATAAACTTCATTTGTGTAATTAAGAAGCTCCTTATACAACGCAGTGAAAGTCAGATAACATCCGTGGATATCGCCTATTACTCCAATCAGTTCAGGCATCAGTTAAAATAAATTTGATTCATAATATTGCAATACTTTTGCATCAGCTTTGCCTTCAAGCTCTTCCTTAACGGTTTTCTCATATTTCTTAAACGTTGTTTTATAGCTGCGCTTATCTTTACCTTCTTTATAAATCTTCAATAATCTTAATACCGTTTCATCGTCAGTTGGGTCCAGTGAAAATAACTTCTCTAAAATTTCAGAAACCTTTTTCTCATTTTTCAGTTTTTCGTAATACTTTATCAGCTTATTGGAATTATTAAAATAAATTGACTGCAGATTATCCCTTACATTTTCAACCCAGTTGAAGTAATAATCTTCAAGAAAATTGTTGTTATAAAAATCGAATGCTTTTATATTCTCATGAACATCTTTGCTTTCAGAAAGCTTCTTAAATGTTTCGACATCAAATTGAATATTCAGTTTAAACGCTTCAGAGAATAAATTATATTTTTTATCCTTAATATATAATACTTCCCTCTCTTTAAAGCCGCCGAACAAATTTCCTAAGAATGACTGAAGAACTTTACGCACTTTATTTACTTCAACATCGATAACGGCAACCAGATTAGAGCTCCTCGTATCTGCAAATATATCATCCATTATTTTTTCTTTTGTTATTTCCTTTTTCGATGCTGTCTGCAGAAGAAAATATAAAAAGATAAGTTTTGAACGCGGGCGTTCCCATAAAGAATCGCCAAACTCTGTATCATTGATATATATTTTATTATTATCAAGGAAGCGTACCTTAATATCCAGCTGCATATTATCATCAATCTTGAAATGAATATCTTCTTTTATGAATATATTCTTCAGGTAGCCGTCTTCGATATGATTTCTTATTGCATGTCTGAATACATCTGAAAACTTAGTTGTCTTAGTCCTGAATATTATATAATTGTCATACTCATTCTCTTTGCAAAGTTTGATGAATAAAGTAAAAGTTGATTTAAACTTATTCGGGTCATTATTTAAAAAATAAAGATAAGATTCAAAAAAATATATGCGTGCCTGGTTCAACAAAGTAAAATTGGTAATATTCAGAGCATTTAATTCCTTAATTGTTGCATTGGCATTTTTCAGATCTTTAAGAAGCAAATAAGCTTCGAGCTTAAGTATTAGCCCCCGTGTTTTAGATACACTGTAACCTCCGTTTGTCAATAAATACAAAGTTTTATGGGGAAGGTTCAACAAATTATAGCAGTAAAGAATCAGCGCATCTATAAAGAAAATGTAGTTCTTTAAAAAAGTATGCTTCTTAACAGTTTCCAGCTGATTTATTGTTTCCCTGTATTCTCCTTTGAAAAACCCTTTTAAAATTGTCTGAAACTCATACTGATTTTTATATGCCTGAAATATTGTTTTGGATTTTTCTTTGTTCTTCTTTGCAAGAAGACTGTAAAAAATTTCATAATCTTTTTCATTATAGCTTGCGAATAATGCAAAACATATCTGGGAGTAGTTTGTAATATCAAAATTACTGATATCAATATTATTATAAATAAACCTGATAACTTTCTGCCCTGTCTTAAAATCACCATAGTCAAAAAATATCATCATAGAAAAAATATCTTCTATGAACATATTATCATCTAATGATATCTCACCTTTTTCAGCTTTGTTTATCAAATCTTCAAAAATAACTTTAAGCCGGTTTATATATTTTTTGCTTTTTGAGTTTTCTCCGGTGGAAATGTAGGATTTTATTAAAAGGACTATGAACTGTATTTCCTGCTCTACTGTAAGCTCAAACTTTAGTATATGCTCAGCTATAGCAATATTAGATTTTGAAATCCCCTCTCTTAAAAAATTGCAATTGCATATCAGCATTAATATCTCAACGTAGTAGTTGAGATCCTTTTTCTTGATATACTTTTTATTAATAATATAGTTATCATCTTCAGTCTGTACAAATCGTGATTTTAAAATATTGTTCAGATAGTCTAATGTCTTCTCAAGATTTTTTTCTTTATAAATAAAAGTATTTACGTTGAGCAGTATGTACTCCAGTGAATTTTTAAAGTCAAGATTTTCAATATCCTGAATTTTCTGAAATAATCCTGATGAGTGTATCAGAAGAAGTTTTTCAGTAGCATTTATTCTTATCCAGCTCTTAAGTGTTTCAAAATCCTTCCCTTCAATCATGTAGTTCAGACCAATGTATTCACTGCGCCAGTCAGTATTCTGTAAATAATAATTGCCCAGCTTTCTGCATATATCTTCCGTTTCAGTATGGGTAAGAACTACATCAGCCTGTTTAGTCAAAAATTCTTTGAAGAGTTCATGATATTTATATGAATCCTCTTCCTTTGTAATGAATATATTATTATTGAAAAGCGAAATTAATTTTTCATATCCGTTTTCAATTCCTAAAACATCTTCGATGTTCTCCTTATCAAGATATTCAAGAAAAGAAGTCTTTATCAAAAAAGACTTTTCATCATTTGTAAAACTGTCAAATATTTCATTAGTGAAATAATTAAAGATATCATACTTCGTTTGTAGAATATTTGCCTTTGCAACAGCTGACACATTTCCCGATAACAGTAAAAGCTGAATAGCCGTTATCCATCCTTCAGTTGCCGTTAAAAACTTATCTACTTCAATTGTATTTTGAGAAAGAATTTTTGCGAGTTTTTTGTTCAGCTTAAGAAAGCTTTTCAAATCCTTTGCATCAAATGCAAGCTCATCCTTTTTTATCCTTCCCAGCCAGTTCTTTGCAAGAAATTTCGGATAGTTCATCTTAGTTGCTTCTCTTCTTGATATAAAAATCAGATGAAGCTTTGTCGGAAGATAATCCAGCAGATAATTTAACGATTCACATACTTCCTCTGCATTATCCACATTGTGAAAATCATCAAAGAAAATAAAAAGCTCTTTTTTATTTTCTTCTAAATAAAAATGCAGATCGTTGGCAAAGGAAGAAATTATATAATTTACTTTTTCCGTTAATGATAAATTCTGCGATTTAGATATAACATTTTTCAGATTATCACCGAAAGGCGAATCAGGGAAAGTTTTTTGAAATGCTAATGAAAGAAGTATGAAAAAATTTTCTATTGAGTTATCATAGGTAGAAAGCGAAATCCACATCTTCATCTCTTTTCTCAAAGAGTGATAAAAATCCACTGAAAGCGAAGTTTTACCGTATCCGGCAGGCGCAGTTATCAGAATAACTCTTTTCTTCTTAAAAGAAGCAAGTTTTTCCATAAGACGCGTACGGGAGTAGTACGTATCGGCTACTTCAGGAACAATAATTTTCTGTGAAAATTCTAAATGGAGCAAAATCTGCTAAAAATGTTCAAATATTGAATTTTATAAAATAAAATCAACTGTTCAACCTAATAAATAATCTTATTTTCAAAATTTATTATAAAAAAATTCACTTTTCTTTAAAAAGTAGTGAAAACTATATTGATTAAAATATCAAATATTACTATTTTTAATTTTATTCGACGATAGCTCAATGGTGGAGCATTCGGCTGTTAACCGAAGGGTTGCAGGTTCAAATCCTGCTCGTCGAGCCAGAACCCGGTTCCGCTAACGCAGGATCGGGTTTTTTGTTTATAAACGGCAATTTATCTATGAAACGAAAAAAAGTTCTTATTACGGGCGGAAGCGGATTTCTTGGGCAGCACCTGAATATTGAGTTAAACAGAGATTTTGAAATTTTAACAGCTTTCAGAACCAATCCCGGAAATTGCACCGATTTCAGAAGCGCAATTATTGATTTAAGAAATTCTCACGCACTTAATGCCCTGTTTAAAAATTTCAAACCTGAAATAGTAATCCATACGGCTGCATATTCTACTCCCGATATTTGTAATAAAACTGATAAGACCGAAGTAATAGATTTCAACGTAAATCTTGTGCAAAAGCTGGCAGAACTTTGCAATGAACATTCTTCAAGATTGATATTTACATCTACTGACTTAGTATACAAAAGCAGCGGTAATTTAATAAAAGAAGATGATGAGCTTGAACCTAAATCACTATATGCTGAAACAAAAATAATGGCAGAAGAAGCGATAAAAAATATTTCACATGATTTTTTGATTTTGCGTACTTCATTGCTTTATGGAATGGGTTTAAATCACACCCGTTCTCACTTTCAGAATATGCTTGAAGCATTGGAAAGCAATGAGAAAGTAAATTTATTTTTTAATCAGTATAGAACTCCGCTCGAAGCAAAGAACGGCGCAGCAATTATTTCAGAACTGATAAAGAAAAATGTTACAAATGAAGTGATAAATTTTGGAGGCGCTGAACGAATTTCCCGCTATTCAATGGGAGAAATAGTCTGTGATGTATTCGGATTTAATAAATCCAATCTGGTTAAAACTAACGGAAAAGAAATGCTGAAAGATATTTTTGTGGAAGATGTTTCCATGGACACATTAAAATTACGAAGTTATGGTATTAAACAAAAACAGATAAAAGAAACTATTTCAGAAATTTTTGAAGATATAAAAAAAGCCCGTTTAGAATCTGAAGATGAAGAAGATTCTGAAACGGACTTTTAAATTTTAAACTTAGTAATCTATATTTATTTTACCAGCATCATCTTGAATACTTTTTCAAAATTCTGAGTTCCTGATACAGCATTCAGCCTGTAGAAATAAACTCCGCTTGGCAGTCCTGATGCATTAAACTCTGCTTTATAATATCCTGCATTTACATTTCCGTTAACAATTGTTTTTACTTCCCTTCCAAGATTATCAAATACAGTTAATTTAACTAACCCGTCAAATGGAATTTCATAGTTAATTGTAGTGGAGGGATTAAACGGATTCGGATAATTCTGACTTAATGAAAAACTATTCGGAATTCCTATGTTAACATAACTATTCAAAGCAAAGTATTCAAATTTACCATTGAAATCTATTTGTTTTAATCTATAAGCATAAGTTCCGGCAGTGAGATTTTTATCACTAAATTTATATGACTGATTTACATTTGAATTTCCTTTACTTCTAATATTTCCAACGGTTGTAAAATCTCCGGTTATACCCTCGTTTACAACTGCACGTTGAACTTCAAACATATTGTTGTTCAATTCGTAGCCTGTTACCCAATCTAAAATTACTTCATTCTTTATAGTAGTTGCTATAAAACTGTTTAACTCTAAAGGTAAAGGATTAAAAGATGCATTTCCTGCAAGATAAAAATTACTAAAATATAAACCTATATCTGTTCGTCTTCCTATAGAAGCATTTCCATCTTTATGATTTCCTAGTAATGAAAAAGTGGAACCGTCATTAGACCATACAACTCTTAAATTTGCTGGGTCGGTAATTCCTAATTGCCCGTTACCGTCAAAGGCAACATCTATCCCGCCTCCTGTTAAAAATGTCCCCGTCATAAGCCAGTAAGAGTTTGACCTTCTTGTTACGGAATAGCCTGCATCGTTCAGTGTTAAAGGGAGATTAGAACCTTCAACTCCATTATCAATATATTTTATCCCAATTCTGCCGGCAGTTGTAGGAGCTGTTGAAAACCTAACTCTGGCTTGTCTTAATGTTGAAGCAGTACCTACAGGAAAAATAAGAGAATCTGATGTTGTACCTGCAAGATACCATCTTTCCATCTGACCGGTTACTATTCCTCCGGTTCTGGTCAAGGTACCCGGATTAGCAGCATCATAACCGATACCCAACCATGCGCTGCCTGCTGTATTTATATTACCACTTGTCATAGTTACGGAGTCAATATACATAGGCTGAGTAATATAAAATCCTGCAGCATTATTAAAGGTAACTTTGCCGGATATCTGTGAACTTGTAGGCAATACACCAAAACAAGTTATATTTTGTAGTGTGGTACCGTTAAATACTAATGTTCGCGGAGAAGCAACAGGTGCATATACTATCTTTCCAAACATTGTAAAATCACCCTGAACATTTAGATTGTTTGTCATTGTAGTGCTGTCATAACAATACTCATCCATATAAAAATTTCCTCTCACATTACATGCGGAAGAACCTGTAGTGATGTATTTTTTACCCGGATACGGGGCTGCTGCTGAAAATCCGGATAATATAACCGTTCCATATGTTATATTCTGAAACTGAATACTTGCAAACGAAGAAGTCAGCATATCATATTTGAATATACCCGTCCTTGTATTAGAAGCTTTTGAAAGTTTGTTAGCTATTCCTGTTTGCCCTACTCTGCAGTTATGATACCAAACTGCGCTATCTAAAATCTGAATTGAATCTGTACTGTTAACAAAAGCAAATGGTGTTCCTGATGCTGCTCCTGTTTGATAATTAAAAACAGCATGCTTATGTAACACAAAATCATATGGTGAACCTGTACCATTTCCCAATAACAAAGCATTTGATGTACTGGTATTTGAAGAAGGTAAAGTTAAATATATATAATTTGGAAGTGTTGGTTGAATCACAATTTTACTCACCTGAGTATTTGTAGTACCGCCCGGAAATGTTACTATATATGTAGAAGTGTTAAAAGAATTATTAAGCATTACACTATCAGTAGTTGATGGAACTGCCCCATCAAGCCAGTTTAAAGGGTCAGCCCACGATGTTCCGTCTCCGCCGCCTAAAATTCCGTACCAGTATTTATATCCTGTACCGGCAGTTATAGTACCTTGCATAGCAGGCCAGTGAGGCTGACAGCCATAGACATATGTTCCGGGTTCAGTAATAAGAACATAATAATCGGTGCTGCCGCTGTTCATATTTGCATCCCATCCGAAGAATCCTGCCGGATAAGATGTGCCGGGAAGAGTACCGGGGTCGCAAGTTGTTGTATGATTACCGCTTACCCATTGAAAATGTATTGTATCGCCAACTAAAACATTTTGGGAAGCCGGGCTGAAGAAATTACTGTTGACAGTTATAGTATATGTGGTTGCATTCGCATTATGGGGAATAATTACGAATAAAACCAATATTATGAAAGAAAATATTGGGGTAATTTTTTTCATAGATTGTAAATGGATGAACTTGAATTTTGCTAATCGTATAAAATAATAACTATAGAACAAAAATGCTCAACAATATTATTTGCAGTTATTAATTTAATATAAAAAAAAGACCTGAAAAAAAATAATTTTCAGGTCTCTTAATAATTCTACTAAAAGTATAAACTATTTTACCAGCATCATCTTGAATACTTTTTCAATATTCTGATTGCCTGTTGATGCATTAACTTTATAAAAGTAGATTCCACTCGGTAATCCTGCGCCGTTAAACTGTGCTTTGTAATAACCTGCATTGACATTTCCATTTACTAATGTTTGAACTTCTCTTCCTAAATTATCGAAAACAACTATTTTTAAAGAACCATCAAAAGGCATTTCATAGTTAATATTTGTTACAGGATTAAAAGGATTTGGGTAATTCTGGCTTATAACAAATTTTCCGGGAAGATTAATACTAACTTCATTATTCAGTAAGAAGAAAGTATGATTTCCATTTACATCTATCTGTTTTAATCTGTATGCATACCTTCCGGTCTGTAAATTCTTATCATTAAATTTATATGACTGCCCTGTATTTGAATTTCCTTTGCTTGTAACAAATCCGATTGTTTCAAATGTAGCATTGACCGGAGTATCGTGAATTGACTGACTTGGATTTAATCCTGAACGTTGTACTTCAAAACCGGTATTATTCAATTCATGTCCGGTCGCCCAGTCAAGAATAACTTCATTCTTAATTGTCGTTGCAATAAAATTATCAAGTTCAACAGGCAAAGGATTGTTAGTAATATCACCGGCAAGATAGAAATCGCTGAAATAAAGACCTATATCTGTACGTCTTCCGATTGATGCATTCCCGTTTTTATGATTTCCTAATAATGAAAAAGATACACCACTATTATTAGTCCAGATAACACGCATATTTGAGGCATCAGTTATACCCTCCTGCCCGTTTCCGTCGAACGCAACATCAATTCCGCCGCCAGTTAAAAAAGTCCCTGTCATTGTCCAATATGAATTTGACCTTCTGGTTAAAGAGAAACCTCCATCATTAAGTGTTGAAGGCAAATCGCTGCCATTTGTTCCATTATCAACAAATTTAATTCCAATTCTTCCTTGAGTAGTAGGAGCAGTAGAGAAACGAACTTTTGCTTCTTTTAGAACTGATGAAGTTCCTACCGGATAGCTTAGAGAATCCGAAACAACTCCGGCTAAAAACCATCTTTCCAACTGACCTGTAACAATACCTCCAGTATAGAGAAGTGTTCCGCTGTTTGTTGCATCATAACCTATTCCAAGCCAAGCGCTGCCGCCGGATGCAATATTACCCTGCGTCATAATAACAGTATCAGCATAAAAAGGATTCATTATTAAAAATCCTGCTGCATTGTTAAAATTAACTGCTCGGGAAATAACAGAACTTGCTGATGTTAAACCATCACAACGAATCGTTTGCAATGTAGTACCGTTGAAATTAATAGTTTGAGTTGATGCAGGACCAAAAACTAGCTTTCCATAACAAGTGTAATCTCCTCTGATATTCCAACTGTTTGTCATAGTTGTGGTATCGTAAGCATGCTCTTCTATATAAAAATTTCCTCTGACTGTTAATGCGCTTCCGCCGGATTGTCCGTATCTTTTTGATAGAAGACCGCCGCCGCCCGCTAAGCCATACAATTGCAAAGAACCATAACTTACACCTGAAGCAGTAATATTTGTAGTTGCTGTAGTAGGTGTGTCATATCTCCAAATACCATAGTTACAATTTGATGCCTGAGATAATCTGGATGTAATACCCGATGTACCTCTTGTACAATTATGAATCCATAAAGCGCTATCCTGAAGCTGAATAGAATCTGAAGCTACAGAAAATGCAAAACCTGTACCTGCAGCAGCACCTGATGAATTTGTGAATATTGAGTTTTTATATAGAATGAAATCATAGGTCCCTGATACACCATCACCGACAGTTAAACCGGGATTGTTTGTATTGCCTGAAGGTAAAAAAAGATAAACGTAATTCGGAGAGGTCGGCTGAATAATAAGTTTTTTTACAGTTACATTTGTTGCCCCTGTAGGAAGGAACACAACATAAGTCGAGCTAACCTGTGAATTATCTAATTTCACACTGTCAGTAGAAACCGGTGCAACTCCATCAAGCCAGTTCAAAGGGTCATTCCATGAAGAGCCATCTCCACCGCCCAAAATACCTGCCCAGATCTTGTAACCGTATCCTGCTGTGATAGTGCCTTGCATTCCCGGCCAGTGCGGCTGGCATCCATAGACATATGATCCTGCTACATTAACGACGTAATAGAAATCGGTAGTTCCCGAATTCATTTGTGAATCCCACGCATCTGCACCAATTGGTCGTGACGTACCGGGGAGGATGACGTCATCACAAGTTGTAGTATGATTTCCGCCTACCCATTGAAAATGGACAGTATCACCTACAATTACATTTAGTGCTGCGGGGTTAAAGAAATTACTGTTTACAGTAATAGTGTGAGTTGTTGCATTTGCTTTTTGATTGGCAAACGTGAAAAGCAATACTGAAACAAAGATAAGTATAACTGTTTTAAATTTTTTAAACATAAAAACAGGGTTGAATAATTAACAGCTCAAAAATTATATATAAATTAATAATAATCCTAACAAAATCCTAACAATTTTGAGGTCAAGTGACTACACAGAATATACGCAAAAAAAAAAGCCCGTAGAAAAAACTTCTACAGGCTTTTATTATGAATAAAAATTTTGAATATTATTTTACAAGCATCATTTTAAATACTTTTTCAAATTTTTCAGAACCTGAGGTTGCATTTACTTTGTAGAAATAAACACCGCTCGGTAATGCTGATGCATTGAATGCTACCTTGTAATAACCTGCATTAACATTTCCATTAACTAAAGTAGCAACTTCTCTTCCGATATTATCGAATACAACTAGTTTTACAGTACCGCTAAAAGGCATATCATAAGCAATTGTTGTTGCAGGATTAAACGGATTCGGATAATTCTGACTGATTGTAAATTTATTTGGATTAGTCACAACTATCTCATTATTTAATAAGAAATATGTATGGTTTCCGTTGTAATCCATTTGTTTTAATCTGTATGCAAATCTGCCGACAACTAAATTTCCATCGATGTATTTATAACCTTGAACTGAATTTGAATTTCCTTTGCTAGGTACGAAAGCAACAGTTTGGAAATTTAAATCTGAATCTGTTCTGTTTTGTTTTGGATTGAGAACTGCTCTTTCAATTTCAAAACCTGAATTATTTAATTCATGTCCGGTTGCCCAGTCAAGTATTACTTCATTTTTAATTGTAGTAGCTACAAAGTTATCAAGCTCTACAGGTAATGGATTATTTGTACTGTTACCGCCAAGGTAGTGTTGACCATATGTTCCACCGGTAATACCTGTTCTACTAGCTACTGTTCCTAAGCCGGTTACGTGAGTACCCGGAGCGCTGAATGTTGTACCTGCATCGCCAGAATAAATTAATCTTAAATTTGTCGCATCATTAATTCCGGTCTGTCCGTTGCCATCAACTGATAAATCATAAGTACCATCAAGAAGACCATTTGCGGCTGTTAATGACCAGTACATATTGGAGCGTCTTTCAATGTTGAATCCACCATCATTAATTGGAAGTGCTAAGTCTGAACCATCCGTACCTCCGTCAAAATGAGAAACAACGATAGTTCCGCCAGTCGTAGGTCCTGTAACAGGAAAAGATACTGTTACCGGTCTGTAGTTTGTAGCTGTTCCCATTGGGTAAAGTCTTGGCGCTGGAGTAGTTGATGCCGCATACCATCTTTCAAAGTTACCGATGATAATTCCAGAAGTGTAAACTAAAGTTCCTAAAATCGCAGTGCTCGAACCCAGTGTTAATGTGTTTGCACCTGTTGTAATATTTCCGGAAACCATATTCAATTGACCTTGTAAATTTACATTTCTATTCAACAGCAACCCGTTTGAATTATTCATTATTACTTTTGTTGCACTAGCAAAAGTTAATGTACCAGAGCCACTAATTGATTGTTGTGAAGTACCAACAAAGTGGATTGAATCAGCACTATTAAAAACTAAAGACTTTGAAGCTGCTATAGAAATATCACCTTTTATATTAATTCGATTAGTAAGATTAAGATTTAAAATTCCATCGTTTACAGTTATATTATTAATAGAACATACTGCACCACCTGTACCTGTTACAGTACCAGCATTATTCAATTCAAAATTTGCATAAGTTCTTCCAGAAAATGCCGGACCGGTAATTTGGCAATCAAAAGTACTTCCAGATTGAAACACACATGCAGAATTAGGTTGACCGGCACCAAAAGGATTTGAACCACCTCGTGCTACGTAACGCGAACCACTGGTAAAAACCATAGAATTTAAACCAGAAGGGGCAGTTCCTGTACCAAATGGATTTCCAGAAACCAATGGTCCAAAGGTGAATGATCCAACACCCGTAAAAGTTACCGCACTTGCATCCAAAGCTTGAAATCGATGTGCTGGGCTTCCGCTATTTGACGTCATAGTTATATTACCGGCAACTAATCCAGTTCCACCTGTTGCAATATTTATTACAATAGCATTTCCTGCAGCGCTTGAACTAGCTGCAAAAGTGGAACCAGGACCTATTAAAACAACTGGATTAGCTCCTCCAGTAATAGTAAGAGTTATTGCAGCTCCACTATATAATCTAATAGATGTTGAATTTGTTACAGAAAGAGAAGCGATCGTTTGAGTAGGGACATTATAAGCTATAGTATTAGTTGCTCCGTTTTCAAAGCTCAATACATCTGTCGCTGATGGTACTGTCCTATCTGGTGTCCAGTTTGTTGCAACCTGAAAATCAGCGGAATCCGTTCTGTTCCATACATACGTCTGTGCCTGTGAATTAATCGCAATAAAACTAAGAATGAATAGTAAGGTTGTAAAAAGTTTTCTCATAATATAATTTTCATTTGGTGAATCAATATTTGTTTAATGTAGCTGAATAATATGATAAAATAAATACATATATTCAGTTTATTTGCAAAATAACGACTTTAACTTCCCTAAGTAATAAGGCTGAATACTATACACAAATCAATTGCTGACTGAAAACGCCTCTGCAATAATCTCCTTTTGAGTAATCTGGAAAACCTTGTTCGAGCCCGGTGCCGGGCTTGCGCTGGGCTCTCTGCACACTGCATAAAACTTCATTTTATTCTGAACAAGTCTAATTAAATCCAAAGCCAGATGGTTATACGCTCCCATATTTTCAGGTTCTTCCTGAAGCCATACTAAACTCTTTGCATTTTTATATTGAGCAAGAACAAAAATCAGCAAATCTTCAGGGAACGGATAATACTGCTCCAGTCTTACAATCGCAGCATCTTTAATATTATTTTCTGTTCTGTACTTATCTGCGTCGTAATAAATTTTTCCGCTTGTTAAAATTATAGTCTTAACATCATTTATATTTCCGACAAGATTTATATCTTCTATTACTTCCCAGAATTTTCCTTCAAGAATATCCTTCTTATGTGAAGCTGCCAATGGAGACCTTAGTAAACTTTTCGGAGTCATTAAAGCCAATGGTTTTCTATCAGTACCTGTCAGCTTTGCCTGTCTTCTCAATAAATGGAAATACTGAGCTGCCGTTGTAACATTACAAACATACATATTATCATCAGCGCATAAAGTTAAAAATCTTTCAAGTCTCGCGCTTGAGTGCTCAGGTCCCTGCCCTTCCTGACCGTGAGGAAGAAGCATTACAAGATTATTATGTAAATTCCATTTCGAATAAGATGATACAATAAAATTATCAATGATAACCTGCGCAGCGTTTGCAAAGTCACCAAACTGTGCCTCCCATATAACTAACGCCATTGGGTCAGCTGTTGCATATCCATATTCGAATCCAAGCACTGCAATTTCAGAAAGCGAGCTATCTACAGGTTCCAGTTTAGCATCTTTAGATGCAAGTGCGTTC
>JBHEKU010000051.1:0-29823 GCA_041859205.1 Ignavibacteria bacterium
GGCACCGGTGCAGGGTTTACAAAATATGAAGATTATGTAAAAATAAATGAGATTGGTTTATTAAATATTTTAAACTCTCTTAAAGAACAAAATTACAAAGGACGAATTATTTTTCCTTCCACACGTTTAGTTTATAAAGGAATTAAAGATACTCCTTTAAAAGAAGATGATGAAAAAGAGTTTAAGACACCTTATGCTATTAACAAATATTCTTGTGAGCAGTTTTTAAAAATGTATAATAATATGTTTGGTATTAATTATACTGTCTTTAGAATCTGTGTCCCTTATGGGAATTTAGTAGGTGATGAATATTCGTATGGTACTGTAGGATTTTTTCTTAACAAAGCAGCAAAGGGCGAAAACATTACTTTGTATGGTGAGGGTTCGCAGAAAAGAACTTTTTCCCATGTTCACGATATTTGCAGGAATATCTGGGATGCTTCAAAATCTGGGAGTACATTAAACGAAGTTTATAATATTGGCGGAGAAACATTCAGTCTTTTTGAATCTGCAAGTATTGTTGCTGAAAAATTTAATGTGAAAGTTGATTTAACGCAATGGCCTGAAGTTGATTTAAAACTTGAATCGGGAGATACTATCTTTGATTCAGGAAAGTTGGATAAAATAACAGGAGGGAATTATGATTATAATTTTAATGAGTGGGTTCGAGGTTTAAATAGATAGCTGACGGAGAAATCTCCGCCAGCTGAAAAATCTTTATTTTTTATCTTTACAGCAGTTTTTACTTCCGCAGCTTTTATATTCCTTGTTTTCAACGGGAGTATCTTTTTTAACGTCTGATTTTGTATCAAATCCTGCTTTGTTAATCACACTTTCAATATCTTTTTCGGATACTTGCCCTGCCGCATAAATTACTTTTGTAGTTTTTGTTTTTGAATCAGCAATAACTTCTTTTACACCACTGAGTTTTTTTACTTCAGAAGATATTTTGTTTTCACATGAGCCGCATGTCATACCTTCGCACTTAAACTCTACAGCTTTGTCATTTTTATCTAATACCTGAGTGTTTCCTGCAGACTCGTTTTTTGTCTGTTCAGTTTTTGTTTCAGTTGGTTTGTTTTCAGCAGTTTTAGTGTCATTTTTACCGCATCCGGCAAATAAAAATACTGCACAAATTGTAAGGGCAAGTAAGTTTGTTTTTATCATTAGTGTATTTGATTTGTTTTAAATTTTAACTGTTTTTAATCTTAAAGAATTCCCGATAACTGTAACAACATCACTGAATGCCATAAGCATAGCAGCCAGTACAGGACTTATGATAATCCCTACAGGTGAGAGCAGCCCTGCCGCCAATGGTATAGCAATGATATTATAAAAGAAAGCCCAGAAAATATTTTGTTTTATTATCTGAACAGTTTTTTTAGAAATATTGATTGATTTAGTAATGCTTCTCAAATCTCCCTTAACTAATATCACATCCGCTGAGTCAATTGCAACATCAGTACCTGTTCCAATTGCAATACCTACATCTGCTTTTGCAAGTGCGGGAGCATCATTAATTCCGTCGCCTATCATTGCAACTTTTTGATTGTTTGCCTGAAGCTCTTTAACTATTCTTAATTTATCTTCCGGGAAGACATTTGAAAAATAAGTCTCAAGCCCAACCTCCTTGGCTATACTTTTAGTTACAAGTTCATTATCTCCTGAAATCATACATACTTCAAATCCGCTGCTTTTTAAAGTATCAATAACTTCACGTGATTCTTGTTTAATATCTTCGTCAAAAGAAATACGTCCGCAAATTTCATTGTTAATACTGATAAATAGATTTCCTTTTGAATTCAGATTTTCGAATTCTCTAAAACTTGTCTCAGTATATGTATTAGTAAGAACTTTTTCCTTTATATAACGAAGACTTCCTACTGAAACTTCTTTTTTGTTTACCGTTCCTGTTACTCCAAGTCCTTGTTCATTATTTAAACTTTCAACATCTGTGTAATAATTAATATTATTATCCAAGCAATAATGAACAATTGATTTTGCTATCGGGTGATTAAAATGTTTCTCTAAAGAAAAAACATATTTCAATAGATCCTTTGTTGAATAATTTCCAAGAGAAATAATGCTCTCGAATTTCAGTTCACCGGTTGTGATTGTTCCCGTTTTGTCAAAACAAATTGTGTCAATTTTGTTTAACTTTTCAATAGCATTTATGTTGTTAAATAAAATCCCGTTATCCGCTGAGCGGCCGATTCCTACAACAACTGCCATAGGAGATGCAAGACCTAAAGCGCAAGGGCAGGCAATAATTAAAACTGATACAGCATTAAGCATAGCAGCAGAAAAAGGAACCCCCACTATAAAATTCCAGATTACAAAAGTTATTATAGCAATCAAAATTACAGTAGGTACAAATATCGCTGAAATTCTGTCGGCTAATTTTTGTATTTCAGGTTTTGAATTTGAAGCATCTTTTACAAGATTTATAATCTTTGCAAGCCGTGTATCATTTCCTGTTTTTAGGGCAGTAACTTTAATGAAACCGTTTTTTACAATAGTGCCGCTAATGACTTCATCACCTTTTCTTTTTTCAAGTGGAAGTGATTCTCCTGTCATTGCGCTTTCATCTACAACACAATTCCCGTTTAGTATAGTACCGTCAACCGGAATTTTATCTCCGGTTTTAATTAAAACTACATCACCGCTTTTGACTTTTTTAAAAGGGATAGTAATCTCTTCTCCGCCTCTTTCAACAATAACTGTTTTACTTTGTAAATTTTTTAAACTCTTAATAGAAGTCTGAGCTTTGGATTTCATTACCAGCTCAAGATAATTTCCAATAAGAATAAATGTGGTTATCATTGCAGCTGTTTCATAATATACATCATGTGTATCCTTTAAAGCTTCCCATTGAAGATTAAAAATGTGGTTAATCGTAATGACCAGACTGAATATAAATGAGGACATCGTTCCAAGGCTAACTAAAGCATTCATATCCGGAACACCTGATCTGGTGGAATTTACAGCGCCTTTTAAAAATTTTATTCCGCACCAAAAAACTACGATAGAGGTTAATACAAACTGTAATATTAAATTATAATTGTGAGGAATTATCAGACCGGGTAATAAACCTAAGTGGTCTTTCATTGCAAGCAGCATTACAATTACAGATAAACCAATTGCAGTGAAAATTTTTGTACGTTGTAGTCTTTTTAACTTTTCTTTTTTTTCCTGTTCTAAACTTTCTTCATCTTCAACAACATCAAATCCTAAACTCTTTATAGAAGAAATAATTTTCGGTATAGCTATAAGATTTTCCTCAAAATCTATTTTTGCAGTCTCAGAAGAAAAACTCACTTCCACTTTTTTCACACCTTCAAGTTTTGATAAGTACGAGTTGATACTGTTTGCACAGCCCGAGCAATTCATTCCAACTATATCAAGTTCTATTTGTTTTATATTATTCATTTTAGTTTGTCGGCAATTCTGCTTGCTCTCTTGTTTTCTAAAACATCGTGGACGCGTATAATGTTCGCACCATTTGCAATTCCAATTGAGTTTGCTGCTATTGTTCCTTCTAGTCTTTCATTCATTTGTGTAGGATATATTTTATCCATAAAACTTTTTCTTGATACGCCTAATAAAATGGGATAGCCAAGACTTTTAAATCTTGAAATATTTCGAATCAAAGTTAAATTATGCTGCAAATTTTTTCCAAAGCCGATACCAACATCAGTCATTATCTGTTTTATTCCTGCTGCCTCTGCTTTGTTAACGGAGTTAACCAGATACTCATAAACTTCTTCAACTACATTATTATACGTTGGATCTTTCTGCATGTCTCGTGGTGTTCCTTTTATATGCATTAAAATACATGAGGCGTTATGCTTTGCAGTTACTTCCGGAAGCTTTTCATCAAAATTAAATCCGCTTATATCGTTTACAATTTCTGCCCCTGCTTTTAGTGCTTCTTCAGCGACTTCGTGTTTATAGGTATCAATTGAAACCGGAATATTTATTTTCTTCTTTAACTCACTTATCACGGGAATCACTCTTTCAAGCTCTTCATCGATTGTTATTGATTCTGAACCTGGTCTTGTAGATTCGCCACCCACATCAATAAAGTCTGCGCCGTCCATTTCCATCTGTACTGCATCTTCGATTACCCTATCAAGCTTTACTTTACTCTCAAAATATTTTCCACCGTCTGAAAAAGAATCCGGAGTAATATTAAGAACTCCCATTATGTGAGTTCTTGAATTCAAATCATATACAACATTCCCAAACTTATAAATCATTAACTTACTTCTGCTCCGTTAGAAATTGTTCCGTCAATAGTTACAATCTTTAAATGTTTGCCATGTTTTGCAGCAAGCAGCATCCCTTCAGAGTCTATTCCCATCAGCTTTGATGGTTTAAGGTTATCAACTACAACTATTAATTTACCTATTAAAGATTCAGCTGTGTAATGTTCCGATATTCCGGATACAATTTGTTTCTCTTTATCTCCGACTTTTAACTTCAGCTTTAATAATTTTTTGCTGTTTGCAACTTTCTCTGCTTCAATTACTTCTCCGACTTTCAGAGTGACTTTTTTAAAATCATCGATGGAAATCAAATTATCTTCTTCTTTTATTTCAGGAGCAGCTTCTTTCTTTTCAAGAATCGGGAAGAGTATTTTATTCTCTCCAAGCTCAGAATTGTTTTGTAAAACAATCTCACCAATTTTATCCCATGAGAAATCTGCTTTATCTTTGTTCAGTGTTTTTAAAATTTCGTCTGCTGTGTTTGGTAAAACAGGGGCAATTGCTATAGCAATTGAATGGCAAATCTGCAGACAGTTGTTAATTATCTCTGCACATTTTTCCTTATCTGTTTTTATATATTTCCAAGGCTCTGAATCATTGAAATATTTATTTGCTGCCCTTACTATATTCATTACTTCAGTTAAACCGTCTTTCAGTTTATAGCTGTCAAATAAATCTGCTGCCGCTTTTGCCTGCGATTTTATGTAATCAAAAATTTCTATTCCGGCTGTATCGGTACTCTGTCTTGCAGGAATTTTATTGTCGAACTTTGACTTCGCAAATACAACAGTTCTGTTTATATAATTGCCAAGTATCGCTGCAAGCTCATTGTTGTTTTTTGTAACTAACTCATCAAAGCTGAATTCGGAATCTTTATTCTCAGGGAAAGTGGAAGCTAAACAGTATCTGAGCAGTTCAGAATCATATTCTGTGAGTATATCTTTAACTATTGCTCCAACACCTTTACTCTTTGAAAATTTACCGCCTCCCATATTTAAAAACTCATTGGCAGGAACATTATCCGGTAAAATATATTCACCATGCGCCATTATCATGGCCGGGAATATCAATGCGTGAAAAATTATATTATCTTTTCCTATGAAATGTATAAGCTTTGTATTTTCATCGTGCCAGTATTCTTTCCATTTATCCGGCTCGCCGCGTTGTTCAAATAATTCTTTTGTGAAAGATATATATCCTATCGGCGCTTCAAACCATACGTAAATAACTTTCCCTTCATGGTCAGGAAGCGGAACAGGTACACCCCACTTTAAATCACGGGTATAATCTCTATCCTGCAATCCCGTTTTAAACCAACCCTTGCAATAATTAATCACGTTTGGCTTCCAGTCTTTTTTAGAGTTTATCCATTCCTCAAGCTTCGGCTGAAAATCAGCAAAAGGAAATACAAAATTTGTTGTCTCTTTAATTACAGGAATATCACCGGAAACTTTTGAGCGCGGATTTTTTAACTCAAGCGGAGATAAATCCGAGCCGCAGTTTTCGCACTGGTCGCCATTAGCATCTTCATTTCCACAAATTGGGCATGTACCGACAACAAATCTGTCAGCCAAAAACATTTTATCCTTTTCAGAATATAACTGCTTCGATTTTTTCTCTTTTAATATTCCTTTGTTGTACAAATTTAGAAAAAATTCCTGTGATGTTTTTATGTGCTTTTCATTGGAAGTTCTTGAATAGATATCAAATTTAATTCCAAGTTTTTCAAATGACTCTTTATTTGAAAAATGGAATTTGTCAATTATTTCTTGAGGTGTGACTTTCTCTCTTATAGCTGAAATTTCTATCGGAGTGCCGTGCTCATCGGAACCGCAGATGAATACAACATCTTCACCTTGTAATCTCTTATATCGCACATAAATATCAGATGGCAGATAAGCGCCAGCAACGTGGCCTAAATGTAAATATCCGTTTGCATATGGTAAAGCAGCTGTGACTAAGTATTTTTGTTTCGTTTTACTCATTTTAAATATAGTATACTAAAATTGTCTATAAAAATTTTTGTTTTAATTCAGGAGTGGGAATTCTGCACGCATCTTTCTTGCCGAACAACTTGTATCTGTTATTTGCTATCAGACTATAAAAAAAATCACGTATGAATTTTGGTATAATTATCAGCGGATAAAACAATTTCCAGAAGCCGCCTAACTTATTAGCTATCTTTAATGCTGCAGAAGATTTTTTAAAAACTTTGTCATTTTCTATGAATACAAATGAATCAAAATCATCTTTTGGAAGTTTGAAATATTCAAGAATTTCCTGTCCCTTTTCTGATTGAAGCGCTGAAAACTTGAAAATATTCTTCTTATCTCTATCTATAATAAAATTTACCGACGAATCACAAAAATTACAAACTCCGTCAAATAAAATTATATTATTATACATAGAATTTTTTAACTTTGTTCTCTGTTAACGCGTTCAGGTGTAAATGCAGGAATGCAAAATGACATATATTCAACAGGCTCATCAAAAGGATTCGAATATCTCACTTTGCTTCCTTTCTTTATGCATATCGATTCATTCTTGCCTAAAATAACTTCCTCAATCATTTCAACATGGTCAATTTCAAACTTCTTTCTTCCGGAAATAATATATGTTACTTCGTCAAACTCCGGTGACTGGAACGGCTCGCTCCATCCCGGAGGAGCAACCATGTGAGCTATGCTGTAATCTCCAAGAGACACACTTGCATTGCCAAAAAATTCTTCAATCAATTTACCATCTGTTGTAGGTACAACAAAAGGATTTTTTTGTATAACGTATCCGCTCATAATAAATTAATTCAGTTCTTTAAAAATTCAGGTTTATCAAGAAAGAAGTTTTTACAGATTGTCAAATCTTTTACTAGTTTAATGTTATTCCCTAAACTATCAGGTGTCAGCTGGAAATATTTTCTCTCAAAAAAATCTTTGTCTTGTTGACTAAATTTTACTGTCAGAGATTTAAACTCGTTTATAAAACCCGTCAACTGTACCTGAAATTCATCTGATATCTTTTCCTTTGTGCTTTGTTCTTTTGAATGATCGGCAAAAATAGTTAACATTCCGTTAAGAAATTTTGCCTTAAAAATTAAATCAAGAAAGTTCTGTTTATCCTCTGAATAAAAAACATTTTCAATTAAAACTGAAACATCATTAAAATCAGAGAGAGTATTCTCCGAATACTCTCTGATTTCAAATAATAACTCTCTCGTTTTTTCCGAAATAATCATTGAGCATTAATCATAATATTAAACTAGTCCTTTGCCGCAGCAGTTCTTGTATTTCTTATTCGGATGGTTCGGGCAAGGGTCGTTTCTTCCGATTTTATGTTCAACTTTTATCGGTGACTTCTTCATAGACGGGTCAACATTTCCGTTCTCTTCTACACCTGCTCCTACATATCCCATTCCGCTTGATGACTGATGTACCGCTCTCATGCGAGAAGTATTAGCAGCCCGCGGAGTTTGAATATGCGTTTCTTCCGGAGTTTGAGTTGTAAATTTAAATAAGAAATTTACGACGTCAGTACCTATACTATCCAACATTTCTGCGAATATTTTAAAACCGTCTGTTTTGTATTCTACCAATGGATCTTTTTGTCCGTATGCTCTGAAGTTAATACCTTCTTTCAAGTCATCCATTTCACGAAGATGCTCTTTCCATTTTTCATCGATAACTGAAAGCATAGCAAATCTTTCGACCTGCGCCATAAGTTCTGCACCGTATCTTTCTTCTTTTCTCTGATAAAAAGCTTTTACTTCTTTTTCAATTAAATCTTTTAATCCGACTTCACCCTGTTTCTGGAATTCTGTCGGAGTAATATTTAATCTTACTAAGAAAGTTCTTCCTACTTCATCAATTAATCCCTGAACATCACCTGACTCATAATGCTTTTCAACAATTGTGTCGCCGGCTTTTTTAGACATTTCTAAAATCTCATCTTTCAGTCTTTCACCCATCAATGCCTGGCGTCTCTTTTCATAGATAACTTCTCTCTGCTGATTCATTACGTTATCATATTCAAGAAGTCTTTTTCTGATAGCATAGTTATTCTCTTCAACTTTTTTCTGAGCGCGCTCTACTGAATTTGTAATCATACTGTGCTCAATAGCTTCGCCTTCTTTTAATCCGAGACGTGACATAACAGAAGCTATTCTTTCACTTCCGAATAATCTCATAAGGTCATCTTCAAGTGATAAGAAAAATCTCGATGAACCCGGGTCGCCCTGACGTCCCGCTCTACCGCGTAACTGTCTGTCGATACGTCTTGATTCGTGTCTTTCTGTACCTATAATTGCAAGACCGCCGTTATCCTGTATTCCGGGACCTAGTTTAATATCCGTTCCTCTACCTGCCATGTTAGTTGCAATTGTAACTGCTCCGCCAAGACCTGCATTCTGCACGATCTGTGCTTCACGCTGATGCTGCTTTGCATTCAATACTTCATGCGGTAATCCTTTTCTTTTTAATAATCTGGAGATAGTTTCAGATACTTCAACGGAAGTTGTACCGACAAGTACAGGTCTTCCTTCTTTTCTCATTTTTTCAATTTCATCAATTACTGCATTATATTTTTCTCTTTTGGTTTTGTAAATCAAATCGTTCATATCGTTTCTTGTACACAGTCTGTTCGGAGGAATAACAGTTACATCAAGTTTATAGATATCAAAAAACTCCGATGCTTCTGTTTCAGCAGTACCGGTCATACCTGCAAGTTTTTTATAAAGCCTGAAATAATTCTGCAGTGTAATTGTTGCCATTGTCTGCGAATCTTTTTCAACGTGTACGCCTTCCTTTGCTTCGATTGCCTGGTGAAGTCCTTCAGAATATCTTCTGCCTGAAAGCACGCGTCCTGTGAATTCATCAACAATCATAATCTTACCTTCTTGTATCACATAGTCGACATCTTTTTCATATAGTCCGTGAGCTTTTAATAACTGCTGAACTGTATGAAGCCTATCGCTTCTCTCTGCATAAACTTTTGCAAGTTCATCTTTTTTAAGTTCGCGCTGATCAACTGTAAGTGTATCATCGTTATCAAGAATCGCAACTTCAGTTCCTACATCAGGAAGAGTAAAGAAATCTTTTTCCTGCGCGGAAGGAGCTAAAAACTCGCGGCCTTTTTCTGTTAAATCCGTTATGTGGGATTTTTCATCGATAGTAAAATATAATTCATCATCTACAATATGCATCTGCTTAGCATTATCTCTAAGATAATTTGCTTCCACAGAAAGCATTAGCGTTTTATTTTCAGGTTCGCTGAAAACTTTCTGAAGTCTTGAATGTTTCGGCAGTCCGTGATTTGCTCTTGTTAAAGCAAGACCTGCTGTTTCAAGTTCATCTTTTGAAAGTGATTTTCTGTCCTTTGCTAAAATTGCTTCCGCTTCAGATACGAGCTGATTAACTAATCTTTTCTGCGCTTCGATAAGTTTCTTTACACGCTGATTCATTTCATCGAACTTATGTGTAGGCGCATCAACAGGTCCCGAGATAATCAACGGAGTTCTTGCTTCGTCAATTAATACTGAGTCAACTTCGTCAACAATTGCATAGTAATGTTCTCTCTGCACCATTTGGTTTTTATCCGTGACCATGTTGTCTCTGAGATAATCAAAACCAAATTCATTATTTGTACCGTAGGTAATATCTGCGTTATAATTATTTCTTCTTCTGTCGTTATCCATATCATTAAGGATAACACCTACATTCATTCCGTGGAAACGGAAAATTTCACCCATCCAGTCTGAGTCTCTTTTGGCAAGGTAATCATTAACTGTTACAAGGTGAACGCCTTTCTCTGCAAGAGCGTTGAGATATAGCGGCAATGTAGCAACTAAAGTTTTACCTTCACCTGTTGCCATCTCTGCAATTTTTCCTCTATGCAACACCATACCGCCGATAAGCTGCACATCGTAAGGCACCATGTTCCAGGTAATTTTTTGCCCTGCTGCTTCCCATGTTTTACCGACAAGTCTTCGACATGTATCTTTCACAACAGCGAATGCTTCAGGAAGAAGTTCGTCAAGAGTTTCAGCGATGGTTTCATAAAGCTGCTTGTTTAAATCTCCCAGCTCGTCATAGGCTTCCATTCTTTCATCATGTTCAACATCTGTTTTAAGTTTTTCTTTTAACTCGTTTATTCTGGCTTCAATTTCTGATGTAGCATCTTTTATCCTCTGTTTGAATTCAGTGGTTTTTGCTTTTAATTCATCGTCGGATAAAGATTGATATGTTTCGTAAAAAGAATTTATTTCATCCACTAAAGGAAGAAGTTCTTTTACATCTTTTTCATTCTTAGACGGGAATATTTTTTTAAGTAGCTTAAGCATAAATTAGTATTTCTTTCCTCACTTAATTTTTTGATAATTTTAAATTTAACGGTTATTTTAAACAAAATAAATTTATAAATTGGGTAGTTTTTTAACCTGCCTCTTTGTAGTGTTACGTCTTAATTCAGTGATTTGTTCATTTCGTTTCAATTAGTAACAATTGGACTCTCAAAATAGTTAATTCGTTTTAATGCATTAAATTATACTTCATTGAAATAATTTTTTATATTACCTAATTTATACAAACAAAAGGAGACTTATTCAATGGCTATAATGATTACAAGCGAGTGTATTAATTGCGGAGCATGCGAACCGGAATGTCCTAATACAGCAATATATGAAGGCGGAAATAACTGGACTCTTGGAGGAAATTCATACGGGGCTGATGATGTCTCTCCAAATGGTAATACAGGATTTGTTCAATCTGACTTTTTCTTTATCGTACCGGATAAATGCACAGAGTGCGTAGGTTTCCATGATGAACCTCAGTGCGCTGCAGTATGTCCTGTGGATTGCTGCGTACCTGATCCAAGTCATGTTGAAGATAAAGATACTCTTCTTGCAAGAAAAGAAAAGCTTGACGATTTAGGAAGATAATTTTTTTGATTACGATTTTGTTTCGTCGTGATTGGGAGGAATTATTTTGTGTTCCTTTTCTATTATCTCTTCATTATCTGAACTAACTTTTTCTTCAGATATAAAACCCGGATTTTCAAAATTGGAATTATCACGGAAAGTTTCCGTGATAGTTTCATTTGTATTTGCCAGCTGATAATCTATTACCTGAGCTGCATTCTCTTCTACGGGGTTCTTGAATACCTTTTTATATCCCAATAGAATCAATACAAAACCAACTGTTACGGCAATATCGGCAACATTAAATATAGGGAAAGTGTAAATTGTTTTACCGAATATTCTGAAATCAGGAATATTGAAATGGAAAAAATCTACCACTCTGCCGTAGAACAAAGGAGCATAATCATACATTGTTCCGTAGAAAGTCCTGTCTATTAAATTTCCAAGCGCGCCGCCTAAAATAAATGCAAGCGAAAGCCTTAAAAGAAATGTTTCGTGCCTGTTTTTATAAATTATAAAAAATATTAATATCGTTGCAAAGATTGTAAATAATGTCAAAAATAATTTACTGCCGAGCTGTAGCCCGAATGCCATTCCCGGATTTTCAATAAATGTAATCTGAAAAAAATCTCCCCAGACTTTTATTGATGACTGATAAGGCATGCCTTCAAAATGAACGCCTAGCCATGGAATATTTATTCCTTTAACTTTTAACTTTGTTATCTGATCGATTATAACAATAGCGATTGACCAATATAATATTTTCATTTATAGCTTAGACGTTTTTGTAATATAAAAATAAAGTCGAAGTGTCCGCTTCGACTTTATCAATGATTAAAAATTATTTAAAGTTCCTCACAGTAAATTATAATAAATGAATTTACCCTCTGAGATTTTTGCACTCAATACAATGCTGTGTAATAGGAACAAGTTCAAGTCTTTCCTTGGGGATAAGGGGACAGGATTTACACATGTTCTTTGGCACCTCTATGCAATCCTGGCAAATACCATATGTTCCGTTATCAATTCTGATAAGTGCATCCTGTAAGTAGCCAAGATATTTTTCATCTCGCTGAACAAACATGTAATTTTTTTCTCTTTCCATTTCATCGGTGCCCTGCTCTGCCATGTGAGTTGAGTATGTTGAGTTATCTCCAACGTAATCACCTGACTCGTTATCCACAAGCGACTGCATATTTGCTCTGGCAGATTCAAGGATGTCTCTTCTTTCCGCAAGAATGATTTCCTTAAATTCTTTCAGTTCGGCTGCAGTATACTTTGTCTTTTTGTTCGGCCTGTATTTTTTAACGTGTGCCGGTACTTCTATATCTTCTTTGTGCTGAACCGGTTTAGTTTTTGCAACCGGAAGTCTTTTCGCTTTAAGAATTTTTTTCGCCTTGGTAGGTGAAATTTTCTTAACCTTTTTTACCGGTGTTTTTGCAGCTGTCTTTGCTTTTGGTTTGGCTTTCATTTTTGTTGTTATCTTTCCTTTGGCTTTCACTTTTATCGTTGACTTAACTGCCCCTTTTGGTTTTGCTGCCGTTTTTGGTTTTGCTTTTGTTTTCGGCTTGGAAGCCTTCGGTGCAGCTTTTTTTGTTGTTGTCTTGCTCATTTTATTATGATAAAAAGTAAAAAAAGAATTTTTATAATTTTTTTACGAAGAACTTGAGCGGCTCTCCGTTTATTTCAGTATCTGAAAAATCTATATCGCCATTCGATTCAGTCAGGTTTTCACTTAAAGTCTCTGAATTAATGTATCCTTTATTATCAAGGATAGCATTTAATAAATCTCCTTCAGCTTTCACAAAAATTTCGACTTTATCGTTGATATCAAATCCGTTGGACTTTCTGAAATTCTGTACTCTGTTAATGAACTCCCTTGTAATACCTTCATTAATTAAGCTTTCATCAAGTGTAGTATCAACTGCAATTGTTAAGTTTTTGTCAGTATCGACAATCCATCCCGTTATATTTTCAGTAAGGATTTCTATATCTTCTCGGGAAATTGTAAATCCGTCCTTTGAAATCGAATTCTCAGTTTCAACTATCTTTATATCTTCCTTAGTAAAAGCATTTATAATTGCCTGAACAGCTTTAACATCTTTGCCGAACTTAGGACCAATTGCTTTAAAGTTAGGTTTTGCTTTCTTCTTTATTATTTCTGAGTCGCCTTCAACAAAATTCAGTTCTTTAACGTTTACTTCCTCGAGTATTATATCCTGAAATTTGGAAATAGTTTCTTTTTCGTGAGCATTCAAAACAGGGATTAAAATCTGTCTTAACGGCTGACGCACTTTCAGATTATTTTTAACTCTTATTGCGCGTGTAAGATATACAATTCTCTGTGCAATTGCCATCTGCTCTTCAAGGTCTGCATCTATTGCTGTTTCATCGTAATTTTTAAATTCAGCTAAGTGTATTGAAGTACCTTCACCATTCAGATTCTGATAAAGCTTCTCAGTTATAAACGGAGAAACGGGTGCCATCATTTTTAATATATCTATTAATATTTCATAAACTGTCTGATAAGCGGAGTTTTTATCCTGTTCGCTCTCAGGTGTTCTGAACCGTTTCCTGTTTCTTCTAATGTACCAGTTGGAAAGTTCATCAATTGTGAAATCAAATATAAGTCTGCATGCCTTAGTAACTTCATACTTATCCATCAGCTCAAAATATTCTTTCTTTAGAGTATTAAGCTTTGAGATAATCCATTTATCTATTACAGAACGGTTTTCTACAGGGACAAATTCGGAATTTTTATAATCAAAATTTGTAAGTCCTGTATATATTGTAAAAAACTTATATGTATTAAGTAATGTATCGAATAATTTATTTTTTAATTCAACAATCTCATCTTCATTGAATAGCTTGGATTTTCCTACCGGAGAATTTCCAACAAGATACCATCTCAATAAGTCCGCACCGTATTTTTCCATCATGTCAAAAGGATTTACAACGTTCCCCAATGACTTACTCATTTTTTTTCCGAACTTATCAAGAATGTGTCCGTTTACAATTACACTCTTATAAGGAGCTTTATCGAATAAGAAAGAATTTATCGCAAGCAATGAATAGAACCAGCCTCTTGTCTGGTCAACTCCCTCTGCAATAAAATCAGCAGGGAAATTTTTCTCAAAAATTTCTTTATTCTCGAAAGGATAATGCCACTGAGCGAAAGGCATAGAGCCGGAATCAAACCAGCAGTCTATTACTTCTCTTACGCGTTTCATTTCGTGACCGTCTTTACTTTTTATTTTTACTTCATCTATGAACGGCTTATGAAGGTCAATATCTATATCAGTAGGGAATACATCATTAAAATTATATGAACGCTCTCTTAATTCTTCTATCGAGCCTATGCATTCATATTGTTCTTTTCCGTTCTCATCCGTGTAGGACCATATCGGCAGGGGAGTGCCCCAGAATCTGTCGCGTGAAAGCGACCAGTCTATATTATCTTCAAGCCACTGGCCGAAGCGACCTGTACCCATTTCTTCCGGCGACCAGTAAACTTTATCATTCAACTCCATCATTTTTTTATTATATGATGTAGTCTTTATAAACCAGGAATCAGTTGCATAATACATTAACGGCACGTGATGTCTCCAGCAATGCGGATATGAGTGCGTGAACATCTCGCGTTTATACAAACGCCCCGCTGCTTTTAAGTCATCTGAAATTTGTTTATCCGATTCCTTAAAATTATTTCCTGCGTATGGAGTTACTTCTTTTTTGAATAGTCCGTCTTTACCGACTGCCTGTATTATAGGCAGATCATATTTTAATCCTATAGCATAATCATCTGCGCCGAATGCTGGAGCAATGTGTACAATACCCGTTCCGTCTTCTGCTGATACGAAATCGCCAAGTGTAACGTAGTAAGCTTTTTTCTCTAGTTCATAAAATGAGAACAAAGGTTCGTATTCAGTTTTCTCTAAGCTGCTTCCCGAAAATTCTTTTTCAATTGTGTATTCATCACTTATTGTTGAAAGTCTTTCTCTTAACAATATAAAATCTTCGCCCTTTGAAGTTTTGATTTTTACATAGGTAAATTTCGGATTTACTGCTAATGCAACGTTCGATGGTAATGTCCAAGGAGTTGTTGTCCAGACAAGAAAATCACTTCCGGCATGTTCGCCTGTAGTGATTTTAAACTTTATATAAACTGAAGGGTCTTTTAAATCTTCGTACCCTTGCGCAACTTCATGCGATGAAAGCGATGATTCGCATTTAGGACAGAACGGAAGAATTTTATATCCTTTATATATTAGATCTTTATCAAAGTAATTTTTTAATGCCCACCAGACTGACTCTATATATGAATTGTGATAGGTAACATAAGCATCATCAAGGTTCACCCAGTAACCCATTCTTTGAGTTAAATCTTCCCATCGGCTGACATATTTGAATATGGAATCTTTGCATGCCTTATTGAATTCAACAACGCCAAATGCTTCTATATCAGCTTTTGATTTTAATCCTAATGATTTTTCAACTTCTATTTCTACGGGAAGTCCGTGTGTATCCCAGCCCGCCTTGCGGTTGACCTGGTAGCCCTGCATTGATTTATAACGGCAGAACAAGTCCTTTACTGTACGTGCAATAACGTGATGAATGCCCGGCAGTCCGTTTGCTGTCGGAGGTCCTTCGTAGAAAGTGAAAGATTTATCGGGGGACTTTGATTCTATGCTTTTTTCAAAGGTTTTATCATTTTCCCAGAAATTTATTATCTCTTTCTCAAGCTCAGGTAACGATATATTTTCAGGTAAATCTTTATACATATTGAAGGGTTAACGTATTTTAATCTGCTCTAAATTCTGATTTTAACAGTAATTAATGAAAAATTTGGTAAATCTTTAAAGGTATTGAAATAAATAAATATATTCAATGTAAAAGGGAAAACGCTGCTTTTACGAAAATAGAAGACATAATTGGAATTTGATAACAGGAATTGTAGGTAGTAAGTTCAAAAGTGCGGTTTGTGGTAGTTTATTCTCTCCTTTTCCCTAAGCCCGCATTGGGACCGGACTTAGGATTAAAGAAGATTGAAAAATGTAAGATTACAAAATTATTTTACTTTTATCATTACATTCGGGCTTGGCTCGCCGAAAGGCTTGCCTTCATGCATCATTTGTGCCTGAATGCTATATTCACCGGATTCTGCCGGAGCAGTAAGTTTAAATGTAAAAGAATACTCTCCGCCTGCTACCACTGTTTCCGGGAGGTTAATACTTCCTGCATCCCATGATGTCTTTGTATCATTTATCATGCTGGTTGTAAGCTTTAAATTATCCTCTTTAGGATTCCAGTCAGTTGCACCTGTATTTCTCATAGTAATTACTATATCATAAACGCCGGCTTCAGATACTTCTGCAGGAAGATTGTGATACTTAAAAGCTGAGTTATAATTCACATCTGTTTTTACCGGCGGCACTTTAGCATCTGTAACAGTTACAGGAATATTTGCAGTAGGCTCACCGAAGAAAGCGTTTCCGTTCGCAATTTGATATTGAAGATTATAATCTCCCGGTGTTTCAGGAGCTTTCACAGAAAAACTGAAAGTAACTGATTCATTTGGAGCTATGTTCGAGCCTAAGTCAACATCACTGATTCCCCATAATTTTGAAATTGATTCTGTCTGATTCATAAGTCTTAACTTATAATTTCCTTTCTGCCACGTAGTTGAGCCTGTGTTTTTCATCGATATCGATACATCGTAAGTCTTTCCCGGCTCCATTAAGCCCGGTGTTGACTGCGATAAATAAGCAGCATTATCAGTAGAAGGCGCATTGTTTTTTGCTCCTCCCTGTGAGTACGCTTCAGATTGCAGGAAAAATGATAAAGAAAGAATTGTGGTTAAGAGAAGATTTACAAATAAACTTGGTTTTTTCATGATATGTTTATTAATTAATAATTTCTATCTGTCAAAAATGCAATAAATATACCGTTAAGGTGCTTTGTAACTACTGAAAATTTAGTGAATTATTTACTGCGATTAGAATTTGTACTGTCAGAAGAGGTAATGAGTGTCATAGGTGTCGGAAGCTCAACTCGTCTTTTCCGTGAAGGCGAGTATCCAATTTAGAAATGTTGCCTTTATAAATTTATTGTTAGAACTGTTTTTAACCAACATCAATAAAAATGGAAGTGTCAATTAATTTTTTATTGATTATATTTTTATTAAAATAAGCCAAGATAAAATTATGAATAAACTCTTTACTCTTTTAGTATTAATTCTTGCAATGCAGTTTACAATTTCAGTTGAAAATTCTTATGGGCAATGGCAACAGTCTAATGGTATAAATGACGTTGAAGTTTTTTCCTTTGCCGTACTTGGAAATAATATTTTTGCGGGAACTAATGGCGGAGTATATATCTCCACCAACAACGGTATAAGTTGGACACAGACTGCCTTGAATTTCTACGTTTATTCACTTGCCGTATCAGGAAATAATATTTTTGCGGGAATTAATGGCGGAGCATCTGACGATGTATATCTTTCTACCAATAACGGCGTGAGCTGGACACAGTCTGGTTTGAATAATCGATATGTTTATTCTCTTGCCGTATTAGGAAATAATATTTTTGCGGGGACTTTTTACGGAGTATATGTCTCCACCACCAACGGCGTAAGCTGGACACAAACCGCCTTGAATAATCAATATGTTTATTCACTTGCTGTATCAGGAAATAATATTTTTGCTGGAACTGATAACAACGGAGTATATATGTCCACTAACAACGGCTCAAGTTGGACACAGACTGCCTTGAATAATCAATATATCCCTTCCCTTGGTGTATCAGGAAATAATATTTTTGCGGGGACACGATATAATGGAGTCTTTCTTTCAACTAATAATGGGGTAAGTTGGACACAGACTGCCTTGAATAATCAAACTGTTTATTCTCTTGGTGTATCAGGAAATAATATTTTTGCGGGGACTACTGATCATAGTGGAGTTTATCTATCTTCAAATACCGGTATAAGCTGGATTCAAAAAAATCAAGGATTTACTATTGTCCCTTCTATATCAGCATTGCTTATTTCAAATGGATATATTATTGCTGGAACTGACCATTTTTCCGTTTCGGGAGTTTGGCGTCGCTCACTTTCAGATATTATTGGAATAGAAAATATATCCACAGAAATTCCATCAACATTTTCTTTATCTCAAAATTATCCTAATCCCTTCAATCCCACTACAAAAATAAAATTTGATATTACTGAAAATGCCTTCACTACTTTAAAAATTTATGATTTAATCGGCAAAGAAGTTCAGACACTTGTGAATGATGAGTTGAGTTCCGGTGTTTATGAAGCAACATTTGATGGCACTCAGCTTACAAGCGGAGTTTATTTTTATAGATTAAATTCAGGTGAATACTCAGAGACAAAGAGAATGCTTTTAGTGAAATAACCCAAAATATCATGTAGAGACACAAAATTTTGTGTCTCTACTAAATATACAAATCCCCCTATTCCTACAACTATTTACACCTACCATTTGTTATACTCTATATCAAGTTTAACCCTTACTATCTTTGGGATTCTTCATTTTCATTAATTTGCACTCCCTTTCAAATTAAAAGTAGCACATTTCAAATTTATGAACTAATTTTCCAAAATTAACTTTGGCTTACTAATTGCTAATTATTAATTGAACTATTCTTTTAGAAATTGGTTAAAGATTTAAGAACAAAGTTATTTTTTAATATACAAGATATAATAATTTTTAAATTTTTATTAATTAAAATTTTTACGAATTTATAACAAAACTAATAACCACTATGGACAGTAACTTTTCAAACAGAGTTCAGGATGTGATACGGCTCAGCAGAGAAGAAGCAATTCGACTCGGGCATGATTACATCGGCACTGAACACTTACTCCTCGGTATCATCCGCGAGGGTGAAGGTATAGCTATCAAGATTTTTAAGAACCTCGGAGTTGATGCACCTAAAATTAAAAAAGCTGTAGAGGATACAGTGCGTCAATCAGGCGGTTCACTTACTGTCGGCAATATCCCTCTTACAAAGCAGGCAGAAAAAGTTTTAAAGATTACATATTTAGAAGCAAAGCTTTTCAAATCAGATGTCATCGGTACGGAGCATCTTTTATTATCTATATTAAGAGAAGACGATAATCTCGCAGCACAGATTTTACATCAGTTCAACATTAACTATGAAAATACTAAGAACGAACTTTTAAATATTCTCAGCGGAAAACCTACTGCAGGCGGAGCGCCGCAATCAGCGCCTAAGCCACAAACAGAAAAGAAAGCCGAGAAGACTAAAACTCCCGTGCTTGATAACTTTGGACGTGATTTAACTAAGAGCGCTATTGAAGGCAAGCTTGACCCAATCGTTGGACGCGAAAAAGAAATTGAAAGAGTAGCACAGGTTCTTTCCAGAAGAAAGAAAAATAATCCTGTGTTAATCGGTGAGCCCGGCGTTGGTAAAACTGCCATTGCTGAAGGTCTCGCTTTAAGAATTATCAACAAACAAGTATCGAGAGTTCTTCATAATAAAAGAGTAGTTACTCTGGACTTAGCCGCACTAGTTGCAGGAACAAAATACAGAGGACAGTTCGAAGAAAGAATGAAGGCTGTAATGAATGAGCTTGAAAAAGCTAAGGATGTTATTCTTTTTATTGATGAGCTTCATACAATTGTAGGCGCAGGCGGAGCAAGCGGTTCATTAGACGCTTCCAATATATTCAAACCTGCTCTTGCACGCGGAGACCTGCAATGCATTGGTGCAACAACTTTAAATGAATACAGACAATACATAGAAAAAGACGGAGCGCTTGACAGAAGATTCCAGAAAATAATGGTAGAGCCTGCAACAGTGGATGAAACCATTCAGATTCTGAATAACATCAAGAGCAAATACGAAGAGCATCACAATGTAAGATACACAGATGAAGCACTTATACAGGCTGCAAAGCTTTCTGACAGATATATTACAGACAGATTTTTACCGGATAAAGCGATTGACGTAATGGACGAAGCCGGTTCAAGAGTCCACCTTGCGAACATAACTGTTCCTAAGGAAATTGTTGACCTTGAGCTTGAAGTTGAAAAAGTCCGTCAGTCAAAAAATCAGGTTGTAAAAAATCAGAACTATGAAGAGGCAGCAATGCTTCGTGATAACGAAAAGAAATTATTGAATGAGCTTGAACAATTAAAGATTGAATGGGATATAAAATCACAGAGCATGGTATTCGATGTAACTGAAGATAATGTTTCAGACGTTGTTGCAATGATGACAGGTATTCCTGTTAACAGAATTGCCGACGGCGAATCACAGAAACTTGTTAAGATGGAAGAAGCATTGAAAAAAGTTGTTATCGGTCAGGATGAAGCAGTTGAAAATATTTCCCGCGCTATTAGAAGAGCAAGAGCAGGATTGAAAGATCCGAACAGACCAATAGGTTCATTCGTATTTTTAGGTCCTACAGGTGTCGGTAAAACTGAGCTTGCCAAACAGCTTGCAAAGTTCTTATTCGATACTGAAGATAATATGATTCGTATCGACATGAGTGAATACATGGAGAAGTTCAATGTCTCCAGACTTGTCGGAGCGCCTCCCGGATACGTGGGATACGAAGAAGGCGGCCAGCTTACAGAGAAAGTAAGAAGAAAACCATACTCAGTTGTGCTTTTAGATGAAATCGAAAAAGCTCACCCTGATACATTCAATATTCTTTTACAGGTATTGGATGACGGTATTCTTACAGACGGTCTTGGAAGAAAAGTTGACTTCAAGAATACAATTATAATCATGACTTCAAATATCGGAACACGCGATATTAAGCTTGATAAAGTATTCGGATTCGGTGAAGGCAAAGAAGGTACAAAGTATGAAAAGATGAAATCTGCTATAGATGAAACAGCGAAGAAAGTATTTTCTCCTGAGTTCATGAACAGAATAGATGACATGATTGTATTCAAACAGCTTGCTAAAGAAAGCATTGTAAAAATTGTTGAAGTCGGAATTGAAAAACTGATGAAGAGAATTAAGCTTCAGGGAATTACGCTCGACGTAACAAAAGCTGCAAAAGAATACTTAGCTGAAAAAGGATACGACCAGAACTACGGCGCAAGACCTTTAAGAAGGGCAATTCAGAAATATCTTGAAGATCCTCTAAGTGAAGAGATTCTGAAAGGTAACTTCAAAGAAGGCTCGGTAATAAAAGTTAAGCACAGAAAAAATGCGGAGGATTTTGAATTTGTTGACTTGAAAAAAGAAAGCGATATTGAAAAAGAAATCACTGAAATTTTAGAAGAATCAAATTCGGATAATAACTCCGGGGAGAAAAATGTCTAAAACAAGCCCTGTTAATGCAATGATAACTGCCGTGGGACACTATGTTCCTGAGAAAGTTATCGACAATAAATATTTTGAAAGTTTTTTAGATACGAATGATTTATGGATTCAGACACGCACTGGTATAAAAGAAAGAAGATATCTCGATAAAGATAAGCCGACATCAACGATGGCAATTCCTGCTGTTCAGCAGCTTCTGAAAAACAGAGGTATATCTGCAGATGAGCTTGATGTTATAATTGTTTCGACTGTTACACCCGATATGCCTTACCCTTCGACTGCCTGTATTATTCAGGAAGCCATTGGCGCTAAGAATTGCTGGGGTTTCGATCTTTCTGCGGCATGTTCAGGATTTTTATTTGCAATTAACACGGGAGCAAAGTTAATCGAGTCAGGTTCCTACAAAAAAGTTCTTATTGTAGGCGCGGATAAGATGACATCAATTGCTAACTTCAAAGACAGGAACACTTGTATATTATTCGGTGACGGCGCAGCAGCGGTTTTGCTTGAACCAACTGAAGATAAAGAGTACGGTATTATAGATTCAATTCTCCACATCGATGGCTCGGGTGGAGAATTTTTATATCAGCCCGGAGGCGGAAGCCTTCACCCTGCATCACATGAAACAGTCGATAAAGATATGCATTACGTTCACCAGGACGGCAAGGCAGTTTTTAAAGTCGCAGTTGTAGGCATGGCAGATGTATCTGAAGAAATCGTTTTGAAAAATAATCTCAAAGGTGAAGATATTTCTTATCTTGTTCCTCACCAGGCAAACATGAGAATCATATCTGCTGCAGGTGAAAGAATGGGACTTCCTCCCGAGAAAGTAATGGTGAACATTCACAAGTACGGTAATACAACTTGCGCTACTATTCCTCTGTGCATTTCAGAGTACTGGCATGAAGGCAAGATAAAAAAAGGTGATTACATCGTGCTTGCAAGTTTTGGCGCAGGATACACATGGGGTTCAGTGCTTGTTCGCTGGGCTTATTAAAATTTCAGTAAGTAGTAGTACTTATATTTTTTATACAAAAAATGCCCTCTCAAAAGAGGGCATTTTCATTTATATTTGTGCAAACAAAGTTTATGGAACAAGATATACGCATTGATTCCTATGCGAAGATTAACGTTGGGCTAAAAATCGTCAGCAAACGCGAAGACGGATTTCATAATATTGAAACCATTTTCTATCCTATAAAGCTGCATGATGAAATTCAGATCTCCATAGAGCCCCATGAAAATTACAATTCTGTTTACATTACGTGTAATAAATATTATGTCCCTTCAAATAAGGAAAATATCTGTTTCAAAGCAGTTGAAGCTTTCTTCAAAAATTTCCACATAAAAGACTGTTATAAAATTGCTATTAATATTGCAAAAAAAATTCCTGTAGGCGGCGGACTTGGCGGCGGAAGCTCAGATGCAGCTGCAGTACTTAAACACCTTATTAAATTTTTTAAGATAGATATAAAAGAACACAGAAAAAAAATTATGGAAACTGCCTTATCTATCGGCAGCGACGTTCCTTTCTTTTTAATAATGAAGCCTTGTTTCGGTGAGGGCAGGGGAGAGAAAATGAAAATCCTTTCTGACTTTGTTATCCCGTATGACATTTTAATTATTAATCCCAATCTCCACGTCTCTACTAAATGGGCTTATGAAAATCTGGGACTTGAAACCGGCAAAGAATATCCATCAGAATTAAAAAATATTTCCTCATTCGATTTAGATAGAAAAGAATTATTCATCAATGATTTTGAAAGAGTGGTCTTTCAAAAATACTCTACATTAAAAAATATAAAAGATGAGCTGCTGAATCAGGGAGCAGTGTTTGCTTCTATGAGCGGAAGCGGTGCTACAATGTATGCCTTCTTCAAAAAAGATGAAAAGAAATTTCTGAACAGGGCTTATAGATTTTTTAAGGAGAGAGAGTATTTTGTGTTCATATCATAACTACTTTTGTCCCTGCCACTAAAACACTAAAACACGAAACATCACAAAATAAATAACCAAATTTTCAGAAAATAAAAAACACTAAACCTCACTAATGAAATTATAACTTTAGTGTAATTTAGTGCTTTAGAGTTTTTGTAGTAGAATAAAAGAATAAATTAAAACTGTACGCTTACATTTGCCATAGGCAAAGTATATCTTTCCATAAACTGACCGCCGAATCTTTCCTGTACTCGCATTCCTGTTTTCACCTGAAGATTATTATTGAACATATGCACGCTCCATACTGCATCGGCTGCACTTAGCAGGTGATTTATAATTACTCCGGTAATAAATCTTGTTGAAGTATCAAAGTAATCATTTGCTTGCTGTCTGTCAAAAGCATAACTATTGAACATATTTGTCTTTACGTTAACATAGCTGTTCGGGTCGCTGTAATTTACTGTTGCGCTAATAGTTGCCGAGGCATCGCTCCATCCCGGTACAAAATTCTGATACTTACCAATTAGTTCATAATATTGCTGTGAACCATACGTAGGAAGCTGGTGAGAAAAATGAGTTGCCTCAAACGAATTGATTTGATTTCTTAGTGTATTCAGATCTGCTTCAGAAGGATTTACACCCGTTGCTCCTGCCTGATCTCTAAGCCATGTTGCATATTTTCTGACGCTCCAGTTTTGGTTTGCATAAGCCTGATAAGAATCTGTCTGAGTATTTCCTTTGTTTTGAAATGTTGTATATCCTATCCACATACCGGCTTCGACGGCTAAAAATATTGCTGCCTTCAGATAACTCTTTGCGTAAAACTCGCCCGCGCCGGGTATTACAGCGGAAAGCAATCCACCTATTACCGGAGACTTTTCATTGACTGCTGAAATATTTTTATGGAATTTTTCTTTTACGTCCTTTTCCTGTAAAGTCTTATTTGATGCTTCGTCGGAAGATAATGCATAATGGGTCAGGTCTTCTTTGTTAGGGACTTCCTGCGCAAACGACAAGGAAACTAAAACGAAAGAAATAATTATAACTAATGCGTTTTTCATTTAATAATAAATTTTGTTTAAAAATAGGGCGTTAGCCGGTAAATATTGAGTCTTTATTTTTTCTCCTCTGGTAAATTCTTTTTTTACTTCCTCAGCAGTAATGTTACCTCTGCCTGCATCTATAAGGCAGCCGATAATACTTCTTACCATACTGTGTAAAAATCTGTCGGCTCTCAGTTTGAAAATTATTTCACCTCTGCTTTTGTAATACTTATAAGCGAGAAGATTCAGATTGCAGATAAAATTGTGCTTATCCTCTTTCTTCTTTGTTAAAGGAAAAAAACTTTTTCTCCCTATGAAAAATTTTATAAGTGTATCTATTACTTTAAAATCAGGCTCGCCGAAAACTCTGCAGAAGTATGAGCCCTCAATAGATTTTCTTCTTAAAGATATTTTATAAATATACTCTCTTTGCTTTGCTGAAAAACGCGCATGGAATTTTTCAGGCACAAGAGAAATTTTCTTAACTGTTATAGACTTCGGTATCTGTGAATTTAAACGGTAGAGGAATTTATCAGATTGGATCTTTTGATTTGTTTTAAAATTTGCTATCTGGTTTATAGCATGCACGCCGGCATCAGTTCTGCCGGCTGCATATAAAGTTATTTTTTCTTTTAAAAGGACTTCAAGCTTATCTTCTAAATGTCCCTGTATCGTTTCCCTGCTGTAGCTCTGTCTTTGCCATCCTAAAAAATTTGTTCCGTCGTATTCAATTGTAAGCTTGTAGTTATTCTGCTTACTGCTTATGTCTTTCTTTAAAGCTTTACTCAAAAATTCTTTGAGATATTGAGTTTCAGACCATCAACTCCAACGCCATAATTTTTCTGCAGCAGTTCAGGCTGAATATTTAAAGTATTTGAATCGCTTTTCTTATTTGCCAATATCAATGCGCTGATAGCGCTTACTATTCTGTTTACAATTAATGTTGTTCCGAAAACTACTCGAGTATTATAAACCCGTTCGCTTTTTTTCCTTTGCTCTTCGAAGCTGTCTTTATTAGTTACATTATCCCAGTTCCAGAAGTAAGTATTCACATCGTATAATTGTGAGTACTGTCCTTTTAATAATTTATCATTGTTGTATTCGTAAACACTATTGAAGTTTCCTACGTTTGCAAAATAATCATCGGGCTTTCCGCTTTTATCAAGACCTGCATTTTCAGAGGCAAATGTTCTTGCATCTTCGCGAAGAGCGTTACCATAGATATTTAATCCTGCAAAGCCTAACCATGATGCTGCTTCACCCATTACAAAAAATTTACCCACGTCCATTCTATCAAGATATAGATGGCCTGCGCCGGGTAAAACCAGAGAGAGAAGCATTGCTACTCCGCCTGATTTTTTATTTGATGAAGTTTTAACTTCAACTTTTCCTGAATCGGATTTTTGATTTAGAAACTGATTCGTTAAATCGCTCTTTGAAATTTTCGATGATTCAAATTTAGGCAATTCAACTTTGGATTGAGAGAATGCTGCATTAGCGAAAACAATACAGAGTATTACCGTTAAAAACTTTTTTGACATTTATTTCTCCAACTCTAATAATTTATTAATTTTTGTTTTAAATTCAGACGGCTTTAAAAAACCAGTAACTCTCAGTTCGCTAACTTCTTCTCCTTTTGAATTCATAAATAGTACTACAGGAAGCCCTTTGATATTGTATTTATTGGAGATGGCCTCATTCTCCTTGGTTAAATCAATTTTAATGGTGTTTAACTTAGAAGACAAGTCAATAATTTCTTTATCTGTATAGGTATATTCGTCAAGCTCCTTGCATTGCGCGCACCAGTCGGCATAAAAATCAATCATTACGGGTTTCTTATCTGAACTGACAGAACTGCTGATTTGTTCCACTGAGGTCAGATTCTTCCATTTAACTTCTTCTCTTCCTTCGTTAGGCTTCATTATCCATGCTCCGTAAAAAACTGCAAGCAGAGCAATAAGTGTTTTGAATCTTGTAAAGCCTATTGAGTTGCTTCCTTTTTTATCTATGAGTGCTAAGTAAACTCCGCCTGCAATAAAGAATGCCGGATATACAACCATAAAAATATTTTTTGCAAATAATGGTGAAAGAGTATTCAAAGCCATGCCAAATAATATCAATCCAAAAATAGTCTTCACTCCTTCCATCCATGCGCCTGAGCGGGGCAGCTTGCTTAATGCGCTTGATGACGCTGCAAGGAAAATATAAGGAACACCTAAGCCGAGAGATAGAACGAAGAATAATAAAAATCCCATCCATGCGCTTCCTGTTTTACCAACGTAAACAAGTAAGCTTAATACAAACGGACCGATGCATGGAGCTGCAATGAATCCAACAGTTAATCCCATAACAAGCGAACCAAAATATCCCGAACGGTTTTTATTTCCCATCAATGCGAGCTTCTGCGGAACACGAATCTCAAACAATCCGAACATACTTGTACCGAGTGCAATTAAAATCAATGCAACGCCTGCTATCACAAAAGGATTTTGTAAAGCGGTTCCGAGTAAGCTTCCTGTCAGCGCAGCAAATACTCCAAGCGATGAATATGTAACTGACATACCAAGCGCATAGAATACGCCCATCATAATGCTCTGTGATTTGCTTCCGCTAACCTGAGCGCCGAAGTAGCTGACGGTAATAGGAATCAGAGGATAAACGCATGGCGTTAAATTTAATGCAAGTCCCCCAAGGAAAATAAATATTAAAGCGAATGCTAAACCTTTTTCTTTAACTATATCTGAAACCTGGTCTTCATCAGGTGAAGATGTTTGCGGATTCTCAGTAAGCTTAGTTGTATTTTTTGTATCGCTTGTTTTAGTTGTTGGTGTCTGCGGAAATGTATACTGTATCTTTGAAAAATAAACTGAGTTCAATCCTGTCTTTGCATTACCTTTTGAATCAATTGAAACCTGTACGCTGTCTTTCCATGTTTTCGGTGAGTAGCATACTTTATCATCACATGCCTGGTAGCTTATATTTACGGGGACAGAATAATTTCCGTCAGCAAGTCCTTCTTTCGGTTTTAATAATACTCCAACAATAATTTCGTGTTCATAAACTCTAAGCTGAGTTGCGCTGAATGCGAACTTTAATAATTCATCCTTCGGAAAATAAATTTTAGAAATTGTAAAATTATCCGATGAAGATGAAATAGCGGTTTGTATCAAAGTCGGGTCGGAGACTTCATATGAATTGATATGGTACTTATCTTTTACATAAATTTTAGCAGCGACTAGAATCGAATCTGAATTTTTATACGAAGATTGTCCTGTGAAAAATTTTGCATCGATGTACTGAGTCTGCGAGAAAATCTGTGAAGAAAATAAAAAAAGAATCAGAACAAAAAGACCTTTGCTTATACTTTTAAATGTCATGGCCGGGATTTTTAGTGAATGAATAAATTATACTCATATAATTTTAAATTCAATATAAAATGAAACGTTAAAAAAAATCAACCTATTCCTACTAATAGGGAAGAATTGCTTTTTAGCTTCAAAACAATTTGTTATATTGATGGAATCTTTAACAACTATTTTGAATAAATGGTTGTTGATAATTTGTGAGTTTTGATGAAAATAAAATGTGACAAAAATGTTACAATATTGAGATTAGAAAATGAAAGTGCTGAAAAAACAATTCATCTATTTTTAAAATGTTACATTAATGCGTCGTTGTAATGCCATATTAAAAGGTAAGTATTTTTCGTCCTTGAAAAACAAAGGGACAACATGATTACTATGATTTTAAACTTTTTAGGTATAAATTCGGTTCTATTTCTTAAAGAAAAAATAGTAAAATAGAGAGCTAAATAGTTGTTTTTGCAATTTAAACGCTTTTTGAAGACCTTGCCAAACTTGAAACTTCAATTAAATTAAGTTATTTTTGTATATACAAAGTTTATTTGAAAGTCAATTTAAAAAGCGCTATAGAGACAAAACAATACCGTTAGCTGTAAAATTTTTAAAAACTAAAGGAGAAATAATAAATTGAAACCAACAACAAAATCCAAAAGTGATAATCCCTTGAGCGAGCTGATTGATGATGATGTGTATAATACACTGAAAAAATATAAATTACTCGACGAGAAGGCTATCCGGGATTACAAAATCCGCCAGATGTATAAGGATATGAGGAGAGAAATGAGCGCTGGTGAAGCTATTGACAAAATTCAGGAATTATTTCCTTATTTGCAGTTCGATACAATCAGAAAAATAGTTTATCAGGTTTCTAAATAATTTTGATTCTATTTTAAAAATTAAAAGCCGTCCCGACTAAGTCAGGACGGCTTTTTTTATTTAACAAACAGATTGTGAATTGAAAATTTGAATAAATTAAATGATTTTACTGCAACAGGACTTCTAATAATGAAATTAAATAATATCGTTGTTGAAAAACTCCTAACAGAGTTTCTTCGAAATGAAACATACAAGATAGGTTTAAAGAAAGCCGTTATAGGATTATCCGGCGGAATTGATTCTGCCGTCTCAACTTATCTTGCCGTGCACGCTTTCGGCGCTGAGAATGTGAAGTGTATTCTTATGCCATATAAATCCAGCAGCAAAGAATCTGTAATAGATGCAATGCGGGTAGTGAACGACCTGAAAGTCCCCTATGAAAAAATTGAAATTACCGATATGGTCGATGCCTTTGTGAAAAACGAGCACGAAGAAAATATGAGCAACTTAAGAAAAGGAAACATTATGGCGCGCTGCAGAATGATAATTTTGTACGATCAGTCAGCAAAAGAAAATGCATTGGTAATTGGTACGAGTAATAAATCGGAAATACTTCTGGGATACTCAACGTTGTTCGGAGATTCTGCTTCGGCAATTAATCCTTTGGGCGATTTATATAAAACTCAGCTGTGGGATTTAGCAAGACATCTTCAAATTCCAAAAGAGCTGATTGAAAAGCAGCCTTCGGCAGACTTATGGGAAGGGCAGTCAGATGAAAATGAATTCGGCTTTACCTATGAAAAAGTCGATAAATTTTTATATCAGAAAATTGATGAGCGCAGAACAGATGAAGAACTGGAAGCAATGGGCTTTGAAAAAGATTTTGAGGGCGCGCGCGTCATACGTCTTGAGCAGAATTACCGTTCCACCTCAAACATTCTTGACGCTGCGAACGCCGTAATTGAAAACAACGCGGGCCGCAAGCGCAAAACGCTGTGGACGGAAAAGAGCGGCGGCGATAAGACCGAGGTTTACACCGCGCTCGATGAGCGCGACGAGGCGCGCTTCATCTGCCAGAAAATTTTAGACGGCGTGCGCGAGGGCAGAAGCTATGCGGAGTTCGGCATACTCTACCGCATGAACGCGCAAAGCCGCGTCAT
>JBHEKU010000167.1:0-2505 GCA_041859205.1 Ignavibacteria bacterium
AGGATTTCACTTCTGACTTACAAAACCGCCTGAGCACCCTTTACACCCAGTAAATCCGGACAACGTTTGCCCCCTACGTATTACCGCGGCTGCTGGCACGTAGTTAGCCGGGGCTTACTTTTGAGGTACCATCATATTCCATAGAATGGAAATTTTTTCCCTCACTACAGAGGTTTACGAGCAAAAGCCCTTCATCCCTCACGCGGCGTTGCTGCTTCAGGATTTCTCCCATTGAGCAATATTCCTTACTGCTGCCTCCCGTAGGAGTCTGGACCGTGTCTCAGTTCCAGTGTGGCTGATCATCCTCTCAGACCAGCTACTGATCGTCGCCTTGGTGGGCTATTACTCCGCCAACTAGCTAATCAGACGCAGGCTCATCTTCAGGCGCCGAAGCTTTAACAACTGTCTTGATGTCAAGCCGCTGCATCATCTGCTATTAGCCCCGATTTCTCGGGGTTATGTCAGACCTGAAGGCAGATTACCTACGTGTTACTCACCCGTGCGCCACCTCCACACCAGTATTACTACCGGTGCTTCAGTTGACTTGCATGTATTAAGCACGCCGCCAACGTTCGTCCTGAGCCAGGATCAAACTCTCCGTAGTAAATTTTATTTTAATACTTTGGAGTTTGACTTAACCCAATTGCTTGGATTTATAGATGAAACTCAAGAAGAAATTACGCACACAAACTTAATATGTTTGCGTGTTAAAATTGTTGAAAGAACGTAATTATACTTAGTGTGATTGTTTTGAATCAGGTATAATTAATCAGGGTTACAAAGATACCTGCATTTACTTTTAAAGTCAAGGAACAAAACAGGTGAAAGGGGGTAAATGTTCTGCTTGTATTACACTTAGGTTAGCTATCTGTTAAGCAAATAATGCAGATAGCATTTGACTTTTTTTGTGAAAAAAATTAAAAAAAATTAACTTTTTTTTGATTTCATGTGTCCGATTTTCGAAAACCTCCAAAACATGCCCAAAAATGCAGTTTAAATCACTTAAATGCCCTTTTTGGGCTAAAATCGATAAATATTATATAGCTATGATAGTTAGCCTTAGGGTACAGATAATCAGCTCCACGTTTGCAGTACTCCACTCCCAAAAGTAAGAAAAATTTAAACCACAATGATAACCAATTGTATTTTACTAAGATGCAGAAATATATTCGCTTAAGCTATTAATTAACACGTAATTAAACATTAGTATCATTGAATGATACACAACTGCAATTTGCATATAGTATATTTCGATAGATGGAATTAGCATATATGAATTTTGACCGTTATTATTCAATCAATAAACTAATTAAAATAAATATGAAAAACGAAAAAGAAAAAATATTCATAGCAAACGTGCTCAAACAGTCCCTTTTACAAATCATAAAGATCGATCCCGATTTAACGAAAGGGCGTACAGAGATTCCCATAGGCTTTTCGAAGATAGATTTCACAAAATCTCAGCTTGAGGAAGCCCAGATCAAGATTATATGTACTACGATGCATCTGTTTGAAAAGAATAAAACCGAACAAAACATAATCAGGAATCTTCCTGCAAAAATAAGGCTAAGGGATTTTGAAGAAATGAGCGCGAACGATTACATCACACTGTTAGAAGAAATTTCTAACAACCTAAAATCAAACAACGAACTCAATTTCAATATATTTAAAAAAACAAAGGCAACTGCATCAGCACAACCAAATGAGGAGGAAAACCATGAAGCCAGTAAATGAAGAGCTAAAAGAAGATATCTGCAAATTAAAAATACTGCATGCAAAAAAGGATAAATCCGAATTCAAAGTATTAAAGGATGAAATTATGCACCGGCACAGGATCAGCAAGGCAACCGTTTACAGGGAAATGAAAAAAGATACACCGGGTGAATATAAGATACCGAACTACAGCGCGGCTGCATATGATATTACTGAAAGAGAGATAATGATGGTGCGCGAGCTTCTGCTGGGAGGAAGACAGCATAACGAGATAATCAAAATATTGTCACGTGAGCTGGAAATACCTTACAACTGGGACAGGTTCAATAAAGCAAGAGAGCGTGGAGAGTCAGATGATAAATTCCAACAAACCCCTATGAAATCTGCATTCGCAAGGAACGGGCATTATTTTGTGCAGCAGCTTCTTGGGTTAGAATATATGGCGCCGGGATCATTTACAGTCATTCAATTTGGCGGCACAAATCTGAAATTCACAAGAGAAAGCTATGAGATACTTCAACTGCTCATCATGAAAGATAATCCGCAGGAGAATGACCATATGAATACGGCGCAGCTCGCTGACGAAGTGATCCAGGATAAGCTTATGAGGATCAACGTGAACAGGCAGCTTGCACGGATGTCTCTTAACCCGGAGGCAGGCTCATCTTTCGCTATGAAAAATCTATTGTATGTAAAAGAAAAGCTTGGCAGGAAAAAATGGCTGATCGAAGAAAAGAAAAAATTCCTTCTTTATGATTCTCACCTTGACGCCATAAGCAAACATTATTCAAA
>JBHEKU010000248.1:0-3289 GCA_041859205.1 Ignavibacteria bacterium
CGGGTTTGGATAATTTTGAGCGAGTAAAAATTTTGCCGGAGTTATTCCGGAATAATTATTTATTCCTACGCTGCCGCCATTTGTTGTGTGAAAAATGTAACCATCGAAACCCCCACCGGTAATATAATAATTATATCTATCTAGCATAGTTGATGATAAAAGAATAATATTGGAGTTATAGATAATCTGCATGCTCCATGTTTCACCAAAATTTGTAGTTCTGAATGCATAACATTCATATATATCAAAGCCGTTATTTGTACCGTAAAATATTCCAACCCCGCTTTCTTCAAAAAATTGAATACCGCTTATAAAAACAGAATCACTGGAAAAAACTTTTCTCCACGTATTTCCACCATCAGTTGTCTTAAGAATAGAATAGTCCTGCACTTGTGCTAATTGATTTCCCACTGCATTTACAAACCCCGTTGTGCTATTTATAAAACGTGATTTTCCTATAAACAGTGTATCATGCAGCTGCTTTGTCCAGTTCAGACCGCCGTTTGTAGTTTTAAGAATTATACCTTTACTAGAATCTTCAGTGTAATATTCATCTCCCGAAACATAAGCAATATTTTCAGTAACAAAGTTTACTGATTTTATTTCTCCGTTAATATTCTGCGGCAGGAGAGTTGACCAGGATAAACCACCGTCAGAAGTTTTTAAAATATTTGTCGGATAGTTTCTTTGAATTTTATAAGGCAGAGTAGCAAGCATCATTCCGGTATTTGCATTCAAAAAATCCATATATGTGGCGTAAGTATATGGTGAAGGTAGGGTGTTTAGAATATTCCAGTTTGCTCCACCGTTAGTGGTTTTAAAAAAAGCTCCTTTAGTATTTGTGCTTCCGTTCCTTCCTATTGCAGACTCAATTATGTTACTGTTATTTTTTATATCCGGTTGCTTATCTGCTTCACTCACTTCCGGTAGATTATACGCGCCTGAACCTACGGCAGTTTGAGGTGCGATATATTCAAACTGAGCAATCACACGAAATGAATCAGGAGCTGTGACATTTATCCAGTTAGTTCCTCCGTTAGTTGTTCTGAAACTTCTAAACTCAGTATTAGTGCTTCCTAGCTTGTAACCGGTTACTATTCCCGAATTAGGATTTTCAAAATTTATACCTCCAAATACAAATGCATCATTCGGAGCATACTGCTGAATCCATTGAGCGGATACTTTCAGATTAAAAACAAAACATATAATTAATAACGGTAAGAGTTTTTTCAAAATATTCTTTCAAATTAATTTAACATTGAAAGAAAGATAACATACTTCACTTAGAAAATATATGTAAAATAATATGTTAGCTATTAATTATTTTAAACTATAATATTTTTTATGACTAATTAACCGGTTCTAAAAATCGTATTTTAATCCATGAATTTATTATTTTATATAGTAATTGGAATTGTAATAGCGCAAAGGCTGGTGGAATTAACCATCTCCAAAAGCAATGAAAAATGGCTGCTTGCAAACGGAGCAGTTGAATACGGAGCATCGCATTACAAGTTCATTGTTATCATGCATACCGCATTTTTTTTATCTCTTCTTGTTGAGTTTAACCTTTCAGATAGGCATAAAGATTTAAATATTATAAATTATGCATTTTTAGTATTTTTCATACTTTTACAACTCGGAAGAGTATGGGTTCTTACTTCACTGGGTAAATTCTGGAATACAAAAATTTTCAGAATAAAAAATTTAGCTCTTGTAAAAAAAGGACCATACAAGTTTATCAAGCATCCGAATTATGTTGTTGTTGTACTGGAGATTTTAATTTTACCTCTGATTTTTGATTTATACTGCACAGCAGTAATATTTACAGTATTGAATGCGATAATGCTTTCAATACGCATCAAGGAAGAAAATAAAGCTTTAAATATATAGTTTAAATTTTACAAATGAAAAAAATTCAATTAAGAGAGATCTGCCACGGAAGAAGCGGCGATAAAGGCGATGCCGCTAACATAGGACTTATTGCGTACAAGAAAGAAGATTATGAAATAATTAAACGCGAAGTAACTGCAGAGCGTGTTAAGGAATTTTTCACAGGTATCTGCAAAGGCAATGTTGACCGTTATGAAATGCCGAACATAAATGCGCTGAATTTTGTTTTACATAATACACTAGGTGGCGGCGGAACAGTTTCGCTAATGCTGGATGCGCAGGGCAAAACACTAGCCTCAGCATTATTAAAAATGGAAATAGAAATATAATTTTTATATATAATATCTATAAATAAGTTTTAGAAAAATAAGAACAGGTAAACAAAATGTTTGAACAACAGAAATACAGAATAAAAGACTACAAAGAGAAGCTAGAGCATCTAAGGAGGTTTCTTTGAAGTCGATGAGAAGACAGTACAGATAAAAGACCTCGAAATGAAAACCGAGAGCGGAGACCTTTGGGAAGATAACAATGCCGCTCAAAAATTACTTCAACAAGTATCATCTCTAAAAAAATGGGTGGACGATTATAACAAAGTCGAAGCCCAGTTTTCCGATGTACAAACCTTAATAGAAATTTCAGAAGCAGAAGGCGACGATTCAGTCGGTGAAGAAATCACTGCCGAGATTGTTAAGTTCGAGAACATGCTCGAAGAGATTGAGCTGAAAAATATGCTCGCCGATGTTGACGATAAGCGCAATGCAATCATTACAATTAACTCCGGCGCAGGCGGAACAGAATCTCAGGATTGGGCCGATATGCTTCTTCGTATGTATCTTCGTTATTGCGATAAGATGGGATTTAAATCTCAGCTTGTTGATAAACTTGACGGCGACGGCGCAGGAATAAAAAGCGCAACGATTGAAGTCGAAGGTGAATTTGCTTACGGATATTTAAAAGCAGAAAGCGGTGTGCACAGGCTTGTGCGTATATCTCCGTTCGATGCAAATAAAAAACGACATACCTCTTTTGCCTCGGTAGCTGTTACTCCGATAGTTGATGATACGATTGAAATAGAAATAAACCCTGCCGATATAAAAATGGATACATACCGTTCAGGAGGCGCAGGCGGGCAGAACGTTAATAAGGTGGAAACTGCTGTGAGACTAACGCACATTCCCTCAGGAGTAGTGGTTGCCTGCCAAATAGAGCGTACTCAGATGAATAACAGACTGCTTGCAATGAAAATGCTGAAATCAAGATTGTATCAGATTGAAAGAGAGAAGCAGTTAGCCGCATTGGATAATATTGAAAAAGGAAAGAAAAAAATTGAATGGGGAAGCCAGATAAGAAGTTATGTTTTCCATCCGTACAATATGGTGAAAGATCACAGGAC